>CAYMIS010000080.1:0-16268 GCA_964390485.1 uncultured Roseburia sp.
ATATAAAGTTTTATTTTATAAAATAGAAAAAAGAAGTTTTTTGTGAAAGAATCAGATTGGTTATGGAGAAGTGTTATGTTATAATCACATTAAATAGGAAAAAAGTACGTGGTTACATATTTTCTTAACAAGGAGTTTGCAAATGAAAAAGAAAAATACAATGGTAATTTTTTCGGGAATATTTATCCTTTTCTTTATTCTTTTATGTAATTTGCTTTCTGTCGTGCAATTAGATAGTGCCAATTATTTAGAATTAACGGAGGGGTGGCATATTGAGATAAATGATAAGAGCTATGATAATGTATCATTGAAGGATTTTTCATTTCCTGCTTTGGATAAAGGGGATGTATTAGTAATGTCCTGTAAGCTGCCTAAGATGGGGCGGCGTATCTTGAACCCGATTCTTCGTATTTATACGATACACTCAGATATAGAGGTTAAATATAATAATTGGATTTTATATGAATATGGTGAAAAACTACGAAAAGAGAATAAGCTTTTGGGATATGGTTATCATTTCGTACATGTCCCGTCTCATTATGCAAATGCTACTATACAGTTAACGATGCATGTGACGGAGAATGATGCTTTTTCGAATTTGACAATTCCGGAAATATGCAATAATGATGTGGTAATACGGGATTTTGTAATCAGTAATCGAGTACCCCTTGCCATTAATCTTTTTTTGGTTGTGTTTGGAATCCTATTTCTTTTTGTTGGTATTTCTTTTTGTATTCAGGATAGAAAATTTTTAAAGCTTTTTTGCGTAGGTGGCTTTTCCATTGGAATAGGGTGCTGGTCGATTTGTAATTATGATTTAATTCTGCTGTTTAGCCATGATTTGCAAGTGAAGGCATTTATGGAGTATTGTTCGTTATATGTTTCTCCATTGTTTGTTCTTTTATATTTTTGGAAGGATGATTTGGTAACAAGAAATAAATTCTTTCATTTTGGATATAATGCACTGCTGGGAGCACAAATTCTTTTTATTGTATTATCTTATGGTTTACAGGGACTAAATATTGTCCATTTTCCGGCAATGTTAAAAATACAGCATATCATTTTATTTATATTATGTATAGGTGTTATTGTGATGACGATAACAGATGCTATTAAAAAGCAGCTGCGTAATAAAGTGCTCATAATGGGTATTACAGTAATGCTTGTAGTTGGTTTGGTAGATTTGTTTCGCTTTTCGATACTAAAATACTTAGGTTCATCAGGAGATGCACGTTATAGCAGCATTTTGTGTATAGGTACAATGCTCTTTGTGATTTCCCAGTTAATGGATTTTGCCATGGAGATAACAGATATTTTAGTAAAGGGAGCGAGAGCCCAGATATTAGAGGAGATGGCTTATATTGATGAGATGACGGGGGTGGCAAACCGGAGACGTTGCGAAGATATCTGGAATAGTCTAGATGAGGGAAATGAAAATTATGGGATTTTTGCATTTGACCTTAATTTTTTGAAAGCCACGAATGACAGTATGGGGCATGCCGCAGGAGATAAACTGATTCGTCTGTTTGCACAGTGCCTGTCGACCGTTTTTGAAGAATGTGGAACCGTCGGTCGTATTGGCGGTGATGAATTTATCGTTTTTATTCCAAATGTCAAGAATGTAAACATAAAAGCCTTGACAAAACAACTGGAACGGGAGATTGAAAGAACAAATTCCAAGAATCCGGAATTAAAGCTTAGCACGGCATATGGCTTTTGCACCCATGAGGAATATCCGGAATATGATTCGAGAAAGATTTATCGCAGGGCAGATGCTATTATGTACGAGAACAAATTAGCAATGAAGGCGGTCAGAACAGATTGACAATTATATGGAATGGTGCTTATGAGCAATGAAAGGTTTGACTTTTGCGGTCAGGCCTTTTTGCTGGTGGGCATCTTTTTTTCATAATATAAAAAAGTTTTTTGATATTTTGATAGATATGTGATAGAGTAGAACATGGATTGCTATATCAGAAAAATGATATGGCTTTAGGCTTATTATCATAAGCCGTGAGGGGTATGAAAAAGTTTATTGAAGCAACAGATAAGGAAATGAGGAAAATGGAACAGCAGAATTTTTGTTTTAACAAGAAAAAAAGAGTAGTTGTAAAAATAGGTTCGTCATCACTGAACCGACCAGAGACAGGCAATCTTGACTTTACCAAGCTTGAGCATCTGGTGAGGGAATTATGTAATATGCGTAATCGTGGTATGGATGTATGCCTTGTAAGTTCCGGGGCAATTGCAGTTGGAAGAAAGTCTATGGGGCTTAACGAACGTCCAAAGGATATTTCAACCAAACAGGCTTGTGCAGCGGTTGGACAGGCAAGACTGATGATGACTTATCAGAAGTTTTTTGCAGAATATAATCAGGTGGCAGGACAGGTACTTATGACAAAGAATACCATGGTGAACCCTGTTTCCAGAGAAAATGCCCAGAATACCTTTGAAGAGTTATTCCGTCTTGGTGTTATTCCGATTGTAAATGAAAATGACACCGTATCTACATATGAGATGCAGTTTGGTGATAACGATACACTTTCTGCAATCGTTGCTTCCCTGGTGGGAGCAGATTTATTGATTTTGTTATCGGATATTGATGGTTTATATACAGACGACCCAAGAAAGAACCCGGATGCAACTTTAGTAAAAGTAGTGGAGAAACTGGATTCAGAGGTTTATGACATGGCAAAGGGCTCTACCGGAAGTGATGTAGGAACCGGTGGTATGTCAACAAAACTGACTGCAGCTAAAATTGCAACCTTATCAGGAACAGACATGGTTATTGCAAATGGAAAGGATGTTTGTATCTTACATCATATTTTAGATGACGAATTTGTTGGAACAATTTTTAAAGCAGACAAAAAGGATAATTTCCGTATTGCCGACTTTATTATGGAAACAATTGGTTAAAAATTATGCAGGATATACCATGTACATTCCTTAAAGGACAAGGTAAAATATTTCAGTTGTAACATGAAGGATATTTAAAATGTAAATTGCCGGTAGAGAGTAATAGAAAGGCAGGATATTTAGATGAAAAAAGAAGAAATTGATCGTATTAATGAATTATATCGTAAATCAAAGGCAGAGGGCTTAACAGAAGCGGAGAAAAAGGAACAGGATATTCTTCGTAAGCGTTTTATAGCGGATGTAAAAGGCAGTGTGAAAGCCCACTTAAATAATATTGATATGGTAAACGAAGACGGAACCGTTGAAAATCTTGGTGAAAAGTATGGAAACCAAAAGAAACTGTCGTAGGTTTCATAGAGAGCTAAGAAACCAGATGAGCAGGCAGGAGGTTTCGGAGAAAAGCAGACAAATCTGCAAAAAGCTGATTTCTGCTGAATGGTATGAAAAATCCACAATAATTTATGGCTATTATCCCCTTGGAAATGAAGTGGACTGTCTGCCTTTTTTAGAAAAGGCTTTAACAGATAAAAAAAGAGTAGTCTTACCGAGAACAAGAAAAGACTGTTCTATGGATTTTTATGAGATTCATTCGTTGGAAGAAGTGAAGGAAGGGGCTTTTCATGTAATGGAGCCAATAGAAACCTGTCCGCTTGTAACCGCTGAAGAAGGGGTGGTACTAGTCCCCGGAGTGGTATTTGATAGAAGTGGAAATCGCTATGGTTATGGGAAAGGATATTATGACAGATATTTTTCCCGCTTTCCACAATTGAACCGCTATGCTTTGTCCTATGAAAATCAGTTTGAGGAAAATATTGAAGTATCGGATACGGATGTAAAAATGCATTTTATTTATACGGAAGCAGGCTGTTATAAAGGATGGGCATAAAACGTAAGTTTACAGTAAGAAATATAAAAAGAATAAGGGAATCATTTTTAGACTGAAACAGAAATCAGAGAGGGACGAAAAATGGAATTACTTGAAATATGTAAAAAGGCAAAAAGTGCTGCAGGAACCATCGGAATACTTGATACAAATACAAAGAATCAGGTGTTAGAAAATGTTGCGAAAGCCCTTGTGGCAGAAAGTGCATATATTTTGCAGGAAAATGAAAAGGACTTAGAAAACGGAAGAAAGAACAATATGCCGGAAGGCCTTCTTGACCGTCTTGCTTTAACAGAAACACGTATTGCACAGATGGCAGAGGGATTAACTCAGATTGCAGGCTTAGAAGACCCAATTGGAGAAGTGCTTTCTACAAAGAAACGCCCAAATGGCCTTTTTATTGGAAAGAAACGTGTACCACTTGGCGTTGTTGGAATCATTTATGAAGCACGTCCAAATGTGACAGCAGATGCCTTTGGCCTTTGCTTTAAAACAGGAAATGTTGTGATTTTAAAGGGTGGAAGTGATGCAATTTATTCAAATATTGCAATTGTTTCCGTAATTCAGAAAACATTAAAAGAAATGAATCTGCCGGAAGTGGCAGTATCCTTAATTGAAGATACTTCCCGTGAGACCGCCGGACAGTTTATGAAAATGAATGAATATGTAGACGTATTAATTCCACGAGGTGGCGCAGGTTTAATCAAAGCAGTAGTTTCTCAGGCAACCATTCCGGTCATCGAAACAGGAACAGGAAATTGTCATATTTTCATAGATGAAACCGCAGATTTAGAGATGGCAATGGACATTATTATGAATGCGAAAACACAGCGTATCGGTGTCTGCAATGCCTGTGAATCCTTAGTAATTCATGAAAAAGTGGTAGATGCCCTTATGCCGGCATTGATTGAAAAATTACAGACAAAGAACGTAGAGGTACGGGCAGATGAAAGAGTTTTAAAGGCGGCAGATAAGAATACAGCGATTCGTAAAGAATTAGTTCTTCCAGCCGAAGAAGAAGACTGGGGAATGGAATATTTAGATTATAAGCTTTCGGCGAAAACAGTTGACTCTATTGAAGAAGCAATTGCCCATATCAACCGTTATAATACCGGTCATTCTGAGTCAATTATTACAAAGGATTATAATAACTCAGAGAAATTCTTAAATGAGGTTGATGCAGCCTGTGTTTATGTCAATGCATCCACCAGATTTACCGATGGTTTCGAATTCGGCTTTGGTGCAGAAATTGGAATCAGCACCCAGAAACTTCATGCGAGAGGTCCAATGGGCTTAGAAGCATTAACCAGCACGAAGTATATTGTTCGTGGTAACGGACAGATTCGTGGTTAAAATAGATATTAGTTAGGAAATACAAGGTTTTATGAAAGAAAAGAAAAATATAACAATCATTGATAAAAAACAGATACCAACAGAGGAACCGGCAAGACAGTATTATTTTATGGATATTGCAAAGGAATATGTCCGTCAGCTGGCAGAGAAAAAGGGAGCACCATTAACATTCCATGTCAGTACTTTTGGTTGTCAGATGAATGCCCGCGACTCAGAAAAACTGGTAGGAATCTTAGAAAGAATCGGGTATGTAGAAGAAGAATCGGAAAAAGCAGATTTTGTTATTTATAACACCTGTACTGTCCGTGAGAATGCCAATAACAAAGTGTATGGCAGACTGGGATATTTAAGCGGTTATAAGAAAAAGAATCCATACATGATGATTGGTCTTTGCGGATGCATGATGCAGGAACCAACAGTTGTTGCAAAAATTCAGGAAAGCTATCGTTTTGTGGATTTGATTTTTGGTACACACAATATCTACAAATTTGCGGAACTGATTGTAACTGCTTTAGAATCCAATGCAATGACGATTGATATCTGGAAGGATACCGACAAGATTGTAGAGGATTTACCGGTAGAACGTAAATACTCTTTCAAATCCGGCGTTAATATTATGTTTGGCTGCAACAATTTCTGCAGCTATTGTATCGTGCCATATGTAAGAGGCCGTGAACGAAGTCGTGAGCCAAGGGAAATTGTACGTGAAATTGAACGTCTGGTTGCTGATGGTGTTGTAGAAGTTATGCTGTTAGGACAGAATGTAAATTCTTACGGAAAAAATTTAGAACAGCCAATGAGCTTTGCAGAGCTTTTACAGGAAATCGAAAAAATTGAGGGCTTAGAGCGTATCCGTTTTATGACACCTCATCCAAAGGATTTGTCGGATGAATTAATCGAAGTGATGAAAAATTCGAAAAAAATCTGTAAACATATGCATCTTCCGTTACAGTCCGGAAGCAGCCGTATCTTAAAGATTATGAACCGCCGATATGACAAGGAGCACTATTTAGGTCTTGTAGATAAAATCAGAGCAGCAATTCCGGATATTGCCATTACGACAGATATTATTGTAGGTTTCCCGGGAGAAACAGAAGAAGATTTCGAGGATACCATGGATGTGGTGAGAAAGGTTCAGTATGACAGTGCCTTTACCTTTATTTATTCAAAACGTACCGGAACACCGGCAGCTTCCATGGATGACCAGATACCGGAGGAGGTAGTGAAGGCTCGTTTTGACCGGTTATTAGCAGAGGTTCAGAAATCCTCCGCAGAGAAATCCGGAAAACTTACCGGAGAAACTGTTGAGATTTTAGTGGAAGATGTCAATGACCATGATGCATCCTTAGTAACAGGACGTATGAGCAATAATTCCATTGTTCATGTTCCGGGAACAAAGGATATGGTTGGAACACTTCAGAAGGTAGTATTAGAGGAGTGTAAAGGATTCTATTATATTGGGAAGGTTGTTTCTTAAATGAAAAAGAGACTTTCTTTAAATGACATCAAATTCATCATAGGAATAGGGGCAGCATTGCTTGTTCTCTTTCTCTTTTCCCTTTTCTTAAGAGGGGAAGAGGGAGCACAGGTTCAGGTGACAATCGATGGAGTTGTCTATGGAACCTATTCCTTGTCCCAAAATCAGGAGATTCCGATTATCGTTGATGGAGTGACAACGAATCTGCTTGTAATTAAAGATGGCAAAGCAGATATCACAGAGGCAGACTGCCCGGATGAACTGTGTGTTCATCAGAGGGCAGTTTCTAAAAATAATGAGAGCATTGTATGCCTGCCCAATAAGGTTGTGGTTCAGGTAATAGGTGCCGAAGAAAGCGGGTTTGATTCCATTGCGAAATAAAGTTGCGTATTTAGGTGTTTTTTTAGGAATTGCATTAATTTGTAGCTATATTGAGTCTTTGATTCCTTTCTATTTTGGAATTCCGGGAGTAAAGCTGGGGCTTACGAATATTGTGGTGGTCTTAATGCTGTATTGCGTAGGAGCAAGAGAGGCATTTTTGATTTCCCTACTTCGAATTCTACTTGCCGGCTTTATGTTCGGAAATATGTTTAGTATTCTATATAGCTTAGCAGGAGCCAGCGTCAGCTTTCTGATGATGTATTTTTTGAAAAAAACAGGAAAGTTTGGCGTGATTCCCATTAGTATTACCGGTGGTATATTTCATAATGCCGGGCAGCTTGTGGTAGCAGCAATGGTTGTGAGCAATTACCGGATTGGCTATTATTTTCCGGTGCTTCTGATTGCAGGAGCAGTTACCGGATTTTTGATTGGTATTGCAGCCCAGGAAGTGATACTGCGGATTGGGAAAAACTTTTTGACAGCAGATAAGAAGACAGAAAAATAATAGTGCAGAAGATGTCATTGTACGACTATGGATTCGTGCAGGAAGCTTGCAAGTGAGATTATTTGTTCTGATTTAATAAACAGGAGGAAACCGGAATGTATTCATATATCAAAGGAATATTAACCGACATGGAAGAGGATTTAATTGTCGTAGAAACTGGTGGAATCGGATACAACATCTACACAACCGGACAGACCTTTAACTATCTACCTTCCGTAGGAGAAGAGGTTAAAATTTATACTTATTTATATATCAGGGAAGATGCCATGATGTTATATGGTTTCCTGACAAAGGACGATTTGCGGGTGTTTAAGCTGCTAATCGGTGTCAGTGGAATCGGGCCAAAGGGCGCTCTTGCCATTCTTTCCGTGATGACAACCGATGATTTGCGCTTTGCAGTCTTAGGAGACGACGCAAAGGCAATTTCAAAGGCACCGGGCATTGGGGCTAAAACTGCCCAGAGACTGATTTTAGAACTTAAGGATAAGTTAAGTCTTGAAGATGCTTTTGAGCAGAAGCTTGCCAATACACAGATGAAGGAAGAGGCTAAGAATCATGCCAAAGGAGCAAAAAATGAAGCGGTACAGGCGTTGGTGGCTTTAGGCTATTCCTCTTCTGAAGCGTTAAAAGCTTTAAATGGCATTGAGATTACCGAAGATACCGATGTGGAAGATATTTTAAAAGCCGCATTGAAAAATATGGCATTCTTATAAAATAGTTTTTCGAAAAGTGTTTAACCGAATGGAAACTCTTTTCGGAAAACTAGTACTTTTTGCATAGATTTATGCAAAAAAATAAAATCGTGCAAGAAATAATTCATGGAGAAAAATAATGGAAAAACGTGTGATTTCCACTCAGGTTCAGGAAGAAGACATTAAAATTGAAAAAAATCTCCGCCCACAGACATTGGATGACTATATCGGTCAGCAGAAGGCGAAGGATAATTTAAAAATATATATCGAAGCAGCCAAAGGAAGAGGCGAATCCTTAGATCACGTATTGTTTTTCGGTCCTCCGGGTCTTGGAAAAACAACCCTTGCCGGCATTATTGCGAATGAGATGGGAACCCATATGAAGATTACTTCCGGTCCGGCTATTGGAAAGCCGGGAGAGATGGCAGCCATCTTAAGTAATTTGCAGGAGGGGGATATTCTTTTTGTGGATGAAATTCACCGCTTAAACCGTCAGGTAGAAGAGGTGCTGTATCCTGCAATGGAAGATTATGTGATTGATATTATGATTGGAAAAGGTGCTACGGCACGTTCCATTCGTCTGGATTTACCAAAGTTTACACTGGTTGGTGCTACCACCAGAGCAGGACTTTTATCTGCCCCGCTTCGTGACCGTTTTGGAGTGATTCATCATCTGGAATTTTATACGGTAGAAGAGCTTCAGACGATTATTATTCATTCCGCAGCAAAGCTTGGAGTGGAAATTGATACAGAGGGAGCCTTCGAGCTGGCAAGACGTTCCCGGGGAACACCACGACTGGCAAACCGCCTGTTAAAACGTGTGCGGGATTTTGCCGAGGTAAAATATGACGGAAAGATTTCAAAGGAAGTGGCATCTTTTGCCCTTGATTTATTAGAAGTAGATAAATATGGCTTAGACCAGAATGACAGAAATATTTTAATGACCATGATTGATAAATTTCAGGGTGGCCCGGTGGGCTTAGATACCTTGGCGGCAGCAATCGGTGAGGATTCCGGTACAATTGAAGATGTTTATGAGCCATATCTGGTGAAAAATGGCTTCATCATCCGCACACCAAAGGGAAGAATGGTAACAGACCTTACATATCAGCACTTTGGACTGGAGAAATAGTCTATTTTTCCTAAAAACGCAGGTTTTTTGGGCGAAAAGTTGTTGATTTTGGGCTATATTACCATTATAATATACTATATGTTGTGGATTGAGAAAATCCAGGGAGGAACCGGTTATGTCAGAGAAGGCCAGTGCAGAGGTTATCATTGGTGGTAAAGTATATACATTAAGTGGCTATGAAGGAGAAGAATATCTTCAGAGAGTGGCTACATATATCAATAGTAAAATTAACGAATTTGATTCCATGGAAGCGTTTCGCCGTTTTCCGGTAGATATGAAGGCAACTTTAATCCAGTTGAATATCGCGGATGATTATTTTAAGGCGAAGGCTCAGGTGGAGAAGTTAGAACAGGACATTGAATTAAAGGATAGAGAAATCTATAATCTGAAACATGATTTGATTTCAAATCAGATTAAATCGGAAAGTGATGAGAAGTCATTGAAGGAATTAGAAGCAGAAAATCGTGAATTACTTTTAAATAAAGCACGTTTGGAGGCTTCCCTGGAGGATGCGCTGCTTGGTAAAGTGCCTTCCATGAAGAGAACAGAAGAGTAAACGATGGGGGCGGAGTATTTCGTCCCCATGTTTTTGGTTGATAGGAATTAAAAGAGGAAAATTTATGAATCAAAAGAAAGATAAAAAATTAGAATTATTAGCACCGGCAGGTTCCATGGAAACCTTTAAAGCTGTTATTCATGCAGGAGCAGATGCGGTTTATCTTGGAGGAAATGCTTTTGGAGCGAGAGCCTATGCAAATAATTTTTCTGAGGAAGAATTACTTTCGGCAATCGATTATGCTCATATTCATGGGAGACAGTTATATCTGACGGTAAATACACTGTTTAAGGAGCAGGAATTAAATCAGCAGCTTTATGATTATTTACTTCCTTATTATAAACAGGGCTTAGACGCAGTAATTGTTCAGGATATAGGAGCATTTTCTTTTATCAGAGAAGCGTTTCCTGATTTGGAAATTCATACCAGTACCCAGATGACGGTGACGAACCGTTATGGAGCGCAGTTCATGAAGGATATGGGAGCATCCCGTGTAGTAACCGCCAGGGAGATGTCCTTTGCAGAAATCAAAGATATTTCTGACCATGTGGATGTGGAAATCGAAAGCTTTGTACATGGAGCGTTATGTTATTGTTTTTCCGGACAATGTCTTTTAAGCAGTATGCTTGGTGGAAGAAGCGGCAACCGCGGACGCTGTGCACAGCCTTGTCGTCTGCCTTATGAGGTTTATGACCATAGCCGTAAAAAGGCAATTAAGACAGCCCCTTATGTGCTGAGTCCGAAAGATTTATGTACGATTGAATATATTCCGGAACTGGCAGAAAGTGGAATATTTTCCTTTAAGATAGAAGGAAGAATGAAGCAGGCAGAATATGCGGCAGGTGTGGTTTCTGTTTACCGCAAATATATGGACCGTTATTTGGAATATGGAAAAGAAGGCTTTCGGGTACTGCCGGAGGATGCAAAGAAGCTCTTTGATTTTGGAAACAGAAGTGGTTTTACCAAGGGCTATTATGAAAAGCATAATGGAAAAGACATGATTACCTTTGAAAAGCCAAATCATGCCAAGGGGAATGAAGCTTTACAGAACGAAATCAAAGAAAAATATATTCAGAATGAAATCAAAGAAAAAATCAAGGGAAAATTAATATTAAATAAAGAATTTCCTGCTAAAATGGAGATTGCTTGTAAGGGAGTCTGTGTGTCTGTAGAAGGTGATATGGTACAGGCAGCGTTAAAGCAGCCTCTGTCTCCGGAAAAAATCGAAGAGAATGCAAAGAAAACCGGAAATACGCCCTTTGAGTTTTCAGAACTTGTGGTTGAGTCGGAACCGGATATTTTTATGCCGATGAAGTCTATTAATCAGTTAAGGAGAGATGCTTTAGAAGCCTTAGAAGACAAGCTTACGGAAAGCTATCGCAGAAGGGAGCCGGAGCAGACGATAAAAACAGAGCGGGCAGTTGAATCTGAGCAGACAGAAAAAGCAGAGCAGACTGCTGAAGCAGAAAATAAGGAGCGTTTAATTGTTTCCATTGAACAGCGCAAGCAGCTTCCGGTGGTACTTGCTTATAAGGAAACAGATGATGTATATCTTGACAACAGCTGTTATGGCAGAGCTGATTTTGCAAAGCTGTTAGAGCAGGATGTGGCGGCAATTCACAACGCAAAAAAACTGGCGTATTATATTATGCCAACGATATTTCGAAAAAGGTCTTCAGATTTTTATCTTGGGCAGTTGGAACTGCTTAAAAACTGCGGCTTAGATGGTATCGTTGTAAAAAGCTACGATGCACTATATTTTGTAACAAACAAACTGCCGGATATGCCGGTAATCTGTGACCAGAATTTATATACCTATAATAATCGGGCAGTAAAAACCCTGGCAGAACAAAAGCCGCTCCGGCTGACCGTTCCCTTTGAGTTAAATCGTGGAGAGATAAAGCAGAGGGATAATCAGGACAGCGAGCTGATGATTTATGGATATCTTCCATTAATGACATCTGCCCAGTGTGTACATGCCAATACGGGAAAATGTGACAAAACACCGGGAGTTATCTATTTGAAAGACCGGTATGGAAAATATTTTCCGGTAAAGAACAACTGCATGGAATGCTATAATACCCTGTATAACACCACGCCATTAATGCTGTTTAGCTATGGAAGAGAACTGCGAAATGCCGGAATAAGAGCCTTTCGTTTAGCCTTCACGGTGGAACAGGAAGCGGAGATAAAAGAAGTTTTTAAGCTTTATCATGAGGTATTCCGGAAAGAAACAAGCAGATTGAATGATTTATATTCCGGGGAATATACCAATGGACATTATAAAAGAGGAGTAGAGTAAACTATGTCAAATCTCATCATCGATATATCAAAGTATTTGATGATATTTCTATTTGCGTTTTATACCTATGAAGGATTTGCATCCTTAAGACGCAGGCTTAGTCAGGAAAAAAAGAATCGAATTCTCAGCCGTCAGAGTTTGTCTATTTATCTGATACATGGGTTAGGATATTTAAGTATCTATATAGCCACGGATGAGGATACAGTGCTTATTTTTTATGTGGCGCAGTTTATCTTTTTCAAGGTGCTGCAAAACTGTTACCAGCTGATTTACGAGAATACTTCAAGGCTGGTAACAAATAATCTTTGTATGCTTTTATGTATCGGATTTATTATGCTGACCAGATTATCCTTTGACAAGGCGTTAAAACAGTTTTTGTTTGCAGTTGTTTCTGTTATTGTTTCGCTTGTTATTCCGGTTTGTATCCGTAAGGTGGGATTTGTACGGAAAATGTACTGGCTGTTTGCAGGAGTTGGAATTGTATTACTTGCAGTTGTAGCAATTGCAGGAAGAACCAGTTATGGTGCAAAACTTTCCATTTCAATAGCAGGATTTTCATTACAGCCCAGCGAGTTTATAAAGATATTATTTGTATTTTTTGTGGCAGGTATGTTGTATGAAAATACAAGCTTTAAAAGAGTATGTATTACCACTGCACTGGCAGCAACTCATGTTTTGATTCTTGCATTATCGAGAGATTTAGGAGGAGCTTTGATATTTTTCATTGCATATCTTGTAATGTTATATGTTGCCACAAGAAATGTTTATTATTTTGGTGCAGGCATATTGAGCGGCATTGTCGCATCCATTGTCGGCTATCATCTGTTTTCCCATGTGCAGGTGCGTGTACTGGCATGGCAGAATCCATTAAGTGTAATTGATAACGAGGGCTATCAGGTCAGTCAGTCTTTATTTGCCATTGGCACCGGCAGCTGGTTTGGAATGGGCTTATATCAGGGACTGCCTAATAAAATTCCAGTGGTGGAACAGGACTTTATTTTTTCTGCCATAGCAGAAGAATTAGGTGGAATTTTTGCTATCTGTCTGATTATGGTCTGCATCACCTGTTTTTTGATGTTTTTAAATATTGCAATGCAGATGAAAGACCAGTTCTATAAGCTTGTGGCATTAGGATTAGGAACTGTCTATGGATTTCAGGTAATTTTAACAATTGGTGGTGCAATTAAATTTATTCCTTCTACCGGAGTAACCCTTCCATTAGTCAGTTACGGTGGAAGTTCCTTAGTGAGCTCAATGATGATTTTTGCAATTATTCAAGGGTTATATATTTTGAGACAGGATGAAAATAATTCTTCCGATAAGGAGGATGGTGCTAAAGGAGAAGTAAAAACGAATGGAAAAAGAACAGGAAAGAAAACGCAATTCGACACAGAAATTGAACGCTTCTCGTAAAAATCACGAGTTTGTAGTTGTTACTTACTTTTTTCTGGCAATTTTTGTAGGTATGATGGCATACTTCGTGTATTTTCAGACAGTGAAAAGTGAGGAATTTATCAGCAGCTCCTATAATAAAAGACAGGATTTATTTGCCCAGAAGGTAGTCCGGGGTGATATTTTATCGGCAGAAGGCTATGCCCTTGCCACAACGGTTACGGATGAGGAAGGGAATGAAAGCCGTAGTTATCCCTATGGAAATATGTTTTCCCATATTGTAGGCTATTCTACAAATGGAAAATCCGGGATTGAGTCCTTTGCGAATTTAAGTCTGCTGCGTTCTCATACGTTTATTCTGGAAAAGGCAGTAAATGCCCTTCAGGGAGAAAAAAGCGAAGGGGATAATGTAGTAACAACTTTAAACTTTTCTTTGCAGGAAACGGCCTATCAGGCCTTGGGAAATTATGATGGAGCAGTCATTGCCATGGAACCCTCTACCGGAAAAATTTTGTGCATGGTATCAAAACCGGATTTTAATCCGAATAATATAGCCATAGAATGGGAAACACTCACAGCAGAGGAAAATGAAAGCTCTGTCTTAGTAAACCGCGCGACCCAGGGATTATATCCGCCGGGGTCAACCTTTAAAATTTTAACAACATTAGCCTATATTAGAGAAAATCCGGATTACGAAAATTATACTTATGAATGCGAAAGTCGTTTTTCAACGGAGGATATTGTTATCCGATGTGCGAATAATAAAACCCATGGAACCATTGATTTAGAGGAGTCCTTTGCAGAATCCTGTAATTCTTCTTTTGCATCCTTAGGGCTTTCCCTGGATATGGATGAGTTCTCTGAAATGTGTGAGAGTATGCTTTTTAATGAAACATTTCCAACAAAATTTTCATCCTTAAAAAGTAGATTTTCTCTGGATAAAACAGCTTCTGAAGATGATATTGTGCAGACAGTGATTGGGCAGGGAAAAACCCTTGTAACACCGCTTCATATGCTGATGATTACTGCTGGTATTGCCAATGATGGCGTGGTAATGTCTCCCTATGTCATTGACCATACAGAAAATTATGAGGGGATACTGGTTAAAAGCTGTGAACCGAAGGAATATAAAACAATTATGTCAGAGAAAGAGGCTGCTATTTTACAGCAGTATATGCAGTCTGTGGTAGCATATGGAACAGCAGAAGCTCTTTCGGGTCAGAATTATACGGCTGCCGGAAAAACCGGTTCAGCGGAGTTTTCTGAGAGTTCCGATTCCTCCCATGCATGGTTTGTGGGATATGCCCATCAGGAGGGAAAAGAAGATATTGCAATTGCAGTGATTGTGGAGGATTCCGGTTTGGGCAGTAAATATGCAGTTCCGGTTGCAAAACAGGTTTTTGATGCATACTATCAGGAATAGAAAAATAGAAAGTTACTGTTTCATTTTGTTGCAGGAATGAGCGAAAAGTATTATACTGAATTTAATGTTTTTTTAACCACATCAGGGAGGTATTGCAATGATAGAAGCAACGAGTTGTGGTGGTGTGGTAATCTTTCGTGGTAAAATATTGCTCTTATACAAGAATTATAAGAACAAGTATGAGGGCTGGGTATTGCCGAAGGGAACGGTGGAGGCTGGCGAAGAATTTAAGGATACAGCCACCAGAGAGGTTCTTGAGGAGTCCGGTGCCCAGGCAAGTATTATTAAGTATATTGGGAAAAGTCAGTATACCTTTACCGTACCGGAGGATACAGTAGAAAAGGAAGTACACTGGTATCTGATGATGGCGGATAGTTATTACAGCAAGCCACAGCGTGAAGAGTATTTTGTAGATTCCGGATTTTATAAGTATCATGAAGCCTATCATTTGTTAAAATTTTCAAATGAAAAGCAGATTCTTGAAAAAGCATATAATGAATATCTGGAATTGAAAAAGAGCAACTTATGGGGGAGCCATAAGTATTTTTAAGCAGTGCGAGGATTTTACATGAAATGGTATGAGGATTTATACGTAGGAGAAAGCATCGTACATAAGACAAGTAAAATTAAATGGAAAATCCGTCACAATGCAGGGCAGTTAAATATCTATGTCATTACATTAGCGTCCAATCCGGCAAATCTTCTGGATATTATTCCGGCGCAGGAGCTTATGCAGAAGGCATATCCGAAAAAGGATTTGTTTGTGATTGGATTAGCAAAAGGTTATACAGAGGCAATGGATGTTGTGGTGTCTATTATTGATGAAGTGTATCGCCAGACCGGGGCGTTTGCTGTCAAAGATTATCTTTTGCAGAAAGGCAGACTGGTCTGATGCAGATTTTTTTATTGATTTTAAAGGTGCTTGGAATCCTGATATTAAGTATTTTAGGGATTCTTATTCTTTTCATTTCCCTGATATTATTTGTACCGGTTCGTTATCAGATAGAGGGAAAGGTGGAAGAGGATTTTAAATTTTGTATTAGAGGAAAAATAACCTGGCTGTTGTCCATTGCAGCAATTCGTTTTTCCTATATAGAATCAGAATTTTTACACGAGATTCGAATATTTGGTATGAAATGGAAGAAACGCCAAAAAGATAACATAGAAGACAGTGAGGATGAAATATCAGAAGAACAGTCTGATGTTACCAATAAAGTTTTAGAAGCCGGTCATAAGGATGCAGAGCCGGAAATTAC
>CAYMIS010000081.1:0-16161 GCA_964390485.1 uncultured Roseburia sp.
TACTTCGTGCCGTATCTGTAATCGGCTCATTGAAATCATCACCATCTACAAGAACAGTATAAAGCCCTGTAATAGACCCGACCGAAGAAGTACCTGCTCTCTCTAAAAGCTTCGGCATCTCTGAATACACACTTGGCGGATACCCTCTTGTAACAGGTGGTTCTCCAGATGCCAGACCAATTTCTCGCTGTGCCATGGAAAAACGCGTTAAGGAGTCCATCATAAGCAGTACATCTTTCCCCTGGTCTCTAAAATATTCTGCGATTGCCGTTGCCGTTTTCGCCGCTTTATTACGAATCAATGCCGGTTTATCTGATGTAGCAACCACTACCACCGAACGTCTCATTCCTTCTTCTCCGAGATCTCGTTCCACGAATTCCCGAACCTCTCTGCCTCGTTCACCTATCAATGCAATGACATTAATGTCCGCTTTGGTATTACGGGCAAACATTCCCAGAAGTGTACTCTTACCTACACCGGAACCAGCAAAAATTCCAATACGCTGTCCTTTACCAACGGTTATCAACCCATCCACCGCTTTTACTCCTAATGGCAAAACCTGGTCAATAATCGTTCGTTCCATCGGATCTGGCGGTGGTGCCTCCACCGGATATTCTTTTGTCAACGTAAGTTCTTCAACATCTGTCGGTCTTCCAATTCCATCCAAAGTATGTCCTAACAGTTCATCCCCTACAAAAACAGATAAAGGATGTCCCGTATTTTCAACGATACATCCTATACCTATCCCTTCGACATTATCATAAGGCATAAGCAGGAGACGTTTATCCCTGAATCCGACCACCTCGGCCATAACACTCGTTCCTTTTGCTTTATCAATGATAATTCTGCAAAGATCATTTAATTTTGCATCAGGTCCGACCGATTCGATTGTAAGTCCCACCATTTTAACGACCTTCCCAAGTCGTTTAAAATATGTATTTTCAGCAAGCTGTAAATACTTATTATACTTATTTGTCACTTCAAACCATCCCTTATGAACATAATGAGCGAATATCTTTTATAAGATTTTCAAGCTGAGTACCCAGACTACAGTCAAACACACCCGAGTCGGTCTCAATCACACAATCATTTCCTATCATTGACGGATCTGCAATAAATTCTAATTCTACATCATGTCCAACACGTTCCAAGATGTTTTCACGATGATTTTCCAAGAAAAGAACATTACTGTCCGCAACTTTGATACGGAAACTCTTATCACCTTCTATGCTTAAAATCGCATCATCAATCAGGTGCATTAATATGTGTTTTTTATTATCAAACTGAATATGGAATACTTTGTTAAACACTTCAAGAATCACATCTATCAGTTCCTTCTCCATGTTCTGCATTTTTTCCATATGTTCTGCGTCAAGAGTTCGTTTCTTATCTTCAAACTCTGCCGCAATCTGTGCTTTTATCGTTTCAAGTTCTGCCACTTTCCGTGCAGCACCTTCTTCATAGCCTTGTGTTTCCGCCTCTTCTCGCAGTTTGTCAGCCTGCATTCTTGCAGTTTCCAGCAAAGATTCCGCCTCTGCTTTCGCTTCTGCTAAAATTCGTTCTGCCTCCTCAGAAGCTTTCTCTACGAAATCCTCTTCTTCTGCTTCCTCAAAAACATCTGTATCTGCCTGAATAATTCCTGCTGAAAAACCATCCCCATTCAAACCACCAGCCCGTCTTTGTTCCTTTTTCTGTAGTTCTAATGCTTTTGCCATGCGTTCTTCAATCAGTGCATTGGAATTAATCACTCGCTTATTTTCTGTCTCTGTATGAACAAAATACTGTTTATAAAGATTAGACAATTATCTCGTCACCTCCGCCTCTGGAAATAACAATTTCTCCAGAATCTTCTAATTTACGGATAACACTAACAATCTTCTGCTGTGCTTCTTCTACATCCTTCATTCGTACAGGACCCATAAATTCCATATCTTCCTTAATCATTGCAGCAAGACGTTTAGAAAGGTTCTTGAAGATAACATTCTGCACTTCTTCGTTGGCACTCTTTAACGCAATTGCTAAATCTGAATTTTCCACATCACGCAATACTCGCTGAATTGCTCTGTCATCCAGTAACAGAATATCTTCAAATACGAACATCTTCTTGCGGATTTCATCTGCAAGTTCAGGTTCTTCAATTTCAAGAGATTCCATAATATGCTTCTCTGTAGAACGATCTACTGTATTTAAGATATTAACAATAGCATCTACACCACCAACAACTGTGTAATCCTGATTTACAAGGGATGAAAGTTTTCTTTCGAGAACACTCTCTACCTCTTTGATTACATCCGGTGAAGTTCTATCCATCAATGCAATTCTCTTAGCAACATCTGCCTGCTTTTCTGGTGGCAGCGAGCCTAATACCATCGCCGCCTGTGAAGAAGTCAGATAAGAAAGAATCATCGCAATTGTCTGTGGATGTTCATCCTGAATAAAGTTCAATAACTGGCTTGGATCTGTCTTTCGTACAAATTCAAACGGGCGAACCTGTAAGGAAGCCGTAAGTTTCGTAATAACTTCCTGTGCTTTATCCGTACCAAGCGCTTTATCAAGAAGTTCCTTCGCATATCCAATACCGCCCTCTGCGATATACTGCTGTGCAAGGCATACCTGATAGAATTCATTCAGAATATCTTCCTTTACCTGCGGTGATACACTTCTTGTATTCGCTATCTCTAATGTCAGTTCCTCAATCTCTTCTTCTTTTAGATGTCTAAATATATCTGCCGAACGCTCCGGCCCTAATGTAATTAACAAAATTGCCGCTTTTTGAAGTCCGCTGTATCCCTCGTTTGTACTCATATCATTCTACTCCCAATCTTCGTTCAGCCAGTTACGCAAAAGCGCTGCCGCTGCTTCTGGATTTTCTTCCACAAATTTTTCTATTAGAACTCTTGTTTCTGATTTCTCAGCAAATCCTATATCTGCAAGTAAATCCTGAGATTCTTTCGTTGTCTCAAGTAATGATTCCACAGAAAGCTCTTCCTCTGCCTCTTCCACTTTTTCTTTTCTTGTACTACGGAATACCACATATCCAAGCATAAGAAGAATTAAAACTGCAAGAGCAATCTGCATGTAATCAGACAATGTACGTCCACTTGCTGATGAGTACTCAAATACCGGTACATCGTAAGAAATAATTGTAATATTCTCTACCGGAATACCTGTTGCAGTAGAAATCAATGTATAACATTCTTCATCTACTTCTGTACGAACCTTCTCACCATTTGCTGCGATATATTCATCAAACGACATTTCTCCTAATGCACCGGATTCTCTTAAGATATCCTCATCATACTTCACATAGTTCGTTGCAACAATCGAAATGGAAGACGTTTCGTTATTAACAGTTCCAATCGCTTTCTTATGTGTGCGGATTGTCTCATCGTTAATGTAATCAATTGTCTCGTCCGTAATAGTCGAACGTGTAATTGTTCCATCCTCTAAAACATAGGTTGTGTCATCATTCGAATCTGTTCCAGGCACAGCAGCCGCTCCGCCTTCCGATTCTGACTCGTATCTGCTGACACTGTCTATCATACCATTGGTCTGTCCTTCCGGTGCCGAATAACCATGAAAGCTTTCTGAAATCTCGTCAAAGTTAATATCCAAGTTCGCTGCCACTTCTACGTTATCATACATAGAAGACGCTACCATAATATCTTTCACAGCACTTTTGGCAACATTTTCTGTTTTCACTTTAAGGCTAAGCTGTGAATTTGCATTGCCCACAACGGATGTAATATCATCTCCTGAAAACAGAATATTCATATCCGAATCCATAATGGTAATTTTGGACGTATCTTCATTTCCAACATTTGCTGCAAGGTATCGCGCAAGTCCTGCTGCCTGTTCTTCTGACATTGGATCAGATAATGAAAGAATAACACCAACCGATGCCTGTTCTTCTCTCGAAAGAATTGTTCCGTCTTCCTTTGGAAGATCCAGTGTTACTGATGCACGTTCTACGTTATTTAAAGATTCCAGTTTTTCAGCAAATGCCTCCTGCAGATAAAGCTTATACTTTTTCTCTTTATCCGCCTCTGTGGCACTGAATCCATCGCTAAATACATCTTCTAAGCCATATCCCTCTGTAGGTATCTCATTCGACCCAAGTAAAATAGATGCATTCGCCTTATCTTCCTTATTAACTTCAAACACCAGTCCATCATCAGAAACGTTGTATTCAATTCCCTCACCTTCCAGCAAGTTCTTTACTTCTCCCGCCTCTGTTGTAGATGCGCAGGTAATAAGCGGCACCATTTTGGGTGCAGATACGACTGCAGCTAATATCGCAAGTGCCACTATAATCACAGCAGCTATACTTATCAGCAGCATCTTCTGCTTTGTATTAAACTGTTTCCACCACTCTATTACCTTATCTATAATCTTCTGTACCTGTTCCGGCATATTCTTCTAACTCCATTCATTAAATTTGCATATTCATGATTTCTCTGTAAGCTTCAATTGCTTTATCACGCACCGCTGTTGTATACTGCAGTGCTGTCAATGCCTTTGTCTGAGCCGTTATTAAATCATGCATATTTTCTGCTTCACCTAATGCAAAACGAATTTCTTCTGCCGACGCAGTATTCTGCAAATCATTCGTTTCTCCAAGCATCCCCATCGCAGAATTCAAAACCGAGCTGAAGGAGTCATCCTCCGTTGGTACTAATGCCTTCTCTACCGCAAACTGATTCAAATAATCAGAGCTTATATTTGTCAATGAACTAATATCCATATTCCGTCACCTTCTCACTTATGATTTTCCAATTGCAAGGGCACTTTGTGCCATACTCTTGCTTGCTTCAAAAGCTGTTGTATTTGCTTCGTAAGCTCGTGTTGTATCTATCAAGTTCGTCATTTCCGTCACTGTATTCACATTTGGATAAGAGACATATCCATTCTCATCCGCATCCGGATTGGATGGATCATATTCCATAATAAAATCTGTCTCCATATCCTCAGATACCTTCACTACCTTCACGCCATTCCCAACTGCCCGTGCTTTGGAGGAAGAATAGTACTGAGTAAATGGTGTCACGTCTTTCTCCTGAAATGTTACTATTTTTCTCCGATAAGGTGTACCGTCTTCTGTTCGTGTCGTATTTACATTTGCAATGTTCTGTGCAATCGTATCCATTCGGAAGCGTTCCGCTGTCATACCCGATGCACTAATATTAAATGCCTGAAACAATCCCATGCCTATTCTCCTTTGTTCTCTTTCCCTACACTAAAAATACCTTCTCTTTAAGAGATTACCGCTTTCATTCTGGAAAACTGTGAATTAATACTGGTGGTTAATGCCTGATATCTAAGCTGTTCAGAAGCAAGTTCCACATTCTCTGTATCAATATCCACATTGTTCTTATCCAGACGATATGAATAATTCGCTGCATCTGTATAAGTCGATACATTCAGATTATTCAGACCGGTGTTCAGCTGATTCATCCGCTGATCCAGTGACGCATACTTCGTTCTCCCCAATTCTTTCTTCAGTACGCTCTGAAAATCCACATCCTGTCTCTTATAGCCAGGTGTATCTACATTCGCAATATTATTCGTAATGGCGGTTTCGCGCAGCCAACTGGCATCCGCTGCCTTGTCCAATACATTGATATAATCAAATGCATTTGTATAAAACATGACAATTTCCCCCTTTACTTTACATAATTTTACAATATACTGATTATATTATAAATTATATCATGAAAAAGACAAGTACTTTTTTCTCATTTTTTTAAGATATTTTGTAAATTTTTGTCAGTTTCTGTACCATATGTCGTATTTTGGAAATAAATTCCTCAACATTTAGTTTTTCCATCAGACCAACTGCAAAATAGGGCTAAAAGTGTATGTCACCCGCTCCTTCACAAGTTCTTTTCCACAAAGAAAAAAAGAAGAGGCATTTACCTCTTCTTTCACTTCATGCTAGATTTTCTCATTTTGTTTTTTTAGTTTTTCCAGTTCTTCAAAAACAACATCATTGAGAACTTTGATATAAGTACCCTTCATACCGGAAGAACGGGATTCAATCACTCCGGCACTTTCAAATTTCCGAAGTGCATTTACAATCACAGAACGTGTGATTCCAACCCTGTCAGCAATTTTACTAGCTACCAGAATGCCTTCTTTACCATCCATTTCTTCAAAAATATGAGTAATCGCTTCTAATTCTGAGAAGGATAATGTACTAATCGCAGATTTTACAATCTGTACTTTTCTGGTCTCTTCTGCATTTTCTTCATTTACAGAACGCATCATTTCAAGACCAACAACCGTTGTTCCATATTCGCTCAAGATAATGTCATCAATATCATACTGCCTGTCCACACGGTACACAAAAAGTGTTCCCAGTCTCTCTCCGGCAATATCAATTGGTGTTATAATTGCAGTATATTTTCTGATGTCATCAACAAATCCCAGAGTCTCCAGATTCACATTCTCCTTTGTTGATAAGATTCCTAATAATCTCTCATTTAATAACGGGTCAATAAATCCACCCACTTCATCTGCAATTAACTCACGAATCTCGTCTACACCTTTGCAGACACCTGTTCCAAGAACTTTTCCCTTTTTGCTGATGACAAGGATATTGGAATTCAATATCTCTTTCAATACATCGCATATGTCATTAAACACTACCTTTGACGAATTATTGTTGTGCAATAATTTGTTAATTTTACGTGTCTTGTCTAACAACTGAACACTCATGAATACGCCTCCTAAATTTTCAAACAATTTACGGGATATTTAATATAGTATCACGTTTATTCAGAAAATTCAATATATTCGTAATATTTCTTTAATAAGTTCATTTTGTTCATCCGGTTAGTCTTCTTTTTTTATCTCAGCAACATATCCGCATTTTTCATCCGCACATACAATCTTGCTGCCCTTCACTACCATATAGCCATTACATCTTGGACATTTCTCAGCTACCGGTCTTGCCCAGCTCATAAATTCACAGTTTGGATTATCTTCACAGCCATAATATTTTCTGCCTTTTTTGCTCTTCTTTAAAACAACCTCTTTGCCGCATTCCGGACATGGAACACCAATTTTCTCAAGGTAAGGCTTTGTATTTCGACATTCAGGAAATCCCGGACACGCAAGGAATTTACCATGAGGCCCATATTTTACTACCATGTTGCGTCCACAGGCTTCGCAGATAACATCCGACACTTCATCTTCAATTTTTACTTTTTCCAAATCCTTTTCTGCTGCTTCAACCGCACTCTGTAAATCCGGGTAGAAGTTTCTCACAACCGTTTTCCAGTTGACAGCACCTTCTCCCACGCTATCTAACAGCGACTCCATATTGGCAGTGAAATTCTCATCCACAATCGTTGGGAAAGATTCCTTCATAATCTGGTTTACTACTTCCCCAAGCTCTGTCACGTAGAGATTCTTCGCTTCTTTTACAATATATCTACGGGCAAGAATCGTTGAAATTGTCGGGGAATAAGTACTTGGACGTCCAATGCCAAGTTCCTCTAATGCCTTTACTAAAGATGCCTCTGTATAATGTGCAGGCGGCTGGGTAAAATGCTGCTTATCCTCCAGATTTTCCAGCTTTAGCTCTGTATTTTCATCAATCGCTTTTAACAATACATTATTATCTGCTTTTTCATCATCCTCACTGGTATAAACAGACATAAAGCCGTCAAAGGCAATTTTGGATGCAGCTACAGAAAAACGATATTCCCCAGCACCAATTCTCACGTTCGTGGTCTCGTATACAGCCTGTGCCATTCTGCTTGCCGCAAAACGCTTCCAAATAAGCTGATATAAACGGAACTGGTCTCTGGAAAGAGAATCTTTTACCATTGCCGGTGTCCGGTGAATATCCGATGGACGGATTGCTTCATGTGCATCCTGGATTTTGGCTGTATTTTTCTTGTCGGTTGTCTGACTCGCAACATATTTCTCACCATAAGCTTCTGTAATATATTCCCTTGCCTGTGCATCTGCTTCTTCCGAAATACGAACAGAGTCTGTACGCAGATAAGTAATCAGACCAACCGTACCCTGGCCCTGAATATCTACACCTTCATACAACTGCTGTGCAATTCGCATTGTTTTGGAAATCGGGAAATTTAAAGCTTTGGAAGCTTCCTGCTGCATGGTACTGGTAGTAAAAGGAAGCGGTGCTTTTTTTACACGTTCCCCCTTTTTTACTTCCAGCACTTTAAATTCGGCTTTCTTTAAACTCTCTATTACTGCCTGCATCTCTTTTTCAGAAGAAATTGTAATTTTGCCCTTCTCATCGCCATGGAACTTGGCAATCAAAGGCTTCTTCTCTCCCGGAACCTGAAGCGCAGCTTCTAATGTCCAGTACTCTTCCGGAATAAATGCATTAATCTCTTCCTCACGGTCACAGATAATACGCAGCGCTACCGATTGCACTCGTCCGGCGCTTAAACCTCTTTTTACCTTTGCCCAAAGCAGGGGACTAATTTTATAACCTACCATACGGTCTAGCATACGTCTTGTCTGCTGTGCATTTACAAGGTTAATATCAATATCTCTTGGTGCTTTTAAGGATGCCTTTACCGCATTCTGTGTAATCTCATTAAAAGTAATGCGGTTTACGCTTTTTCCTTCTAACTTCAGACTCTGGCTCAAATGCCATGAAATCGCTTCTCCTTCGCGGTCCGGGTCAGTTGCGAGATACACTTTGTCTGCTTTTTTTACTTCTTTACGAAGCTTTGCAAGAACATCTCCTTTTCCCCGGATTGTAATATATTTTGGTTCAAAATCATTATCCGGATCAATCCCTAATGTGCTCTTTGGTAAATCCCTGACATGTCCATTAGATGCCACTACTTCATAATTCTTCCCCAGAAATTTTTTGATTGTTTTTACCTTTGCTGGTGATTCCACGATTACAAGGTACTTCGCCATGTCACTTCTCCTTCACTCTAAATTTTACGTATATAAAAATTCTTAAACTTCTCGGTCACGAACTCTTTTTGAATCAGCCGCTGCAAAATATCCGCTAACTTATGGGGCGGAAGCTTTGTCCGACAGCCTAGTTCGTTAATACTCTTCGGTTGTAAATCTAGACAACTATACACCAAGCCCTCATCTTTTTCAAGTAAAAGTTTGTAAAAATTTTCTTGAAATCCCTCTTTTATTGTGCATATTTCCAAATCTGACAAAAATTCCTCCACGTCTGTTATAATCCCGGCACCCTGACGAATCAGGTTGTTACAGCCGCGGCTTAAGGCATCTGTACTCCTTCCCGGCACTGCATATATATCCTTCCCCTGCTCTAAGGCAAAATCCGCTGTAATCAGGGAACCACTGCGCTCCTTCGCTTCGACAATAACAATTATCTCACTTAATGCCGAAATAATTCTGTTTCTGGCTGGAAAAAGCTGTTGTTTTGGCTGTAATCCCGGCGGGTACTCAGAAATTATTCCACCCTTTACCTGTATCTGCTCATATATTTCTTTATTTTTCCAGGGATAACACACATCTACCCCATTTCCTAAAACTGCAAAGGTTTCCCCTTCTCCCTCCAAGGCTCCCATATGACCATAGGCATCTATTCCCAAAGCCATTCCGCTGATTACCTGAACCTGATGCAGGGCAAGCTTTTTACCAAGCTCCATTGCCATGACTCTTCCATATTCTGAACATCTTCTTGCGCCAACAATTGCAATCCGACGTTTCTTAAAATCCGGCAGTCTCCCTTTTACATAAATACTGTAAGGCGCATCTATAATATTTCTTAGACACTCCGGGAACTGTTCCATCTCCTGGGAATAAAAAGTAATTCCCTTTTCTCCAAGACTTTCCCAGTTTTCATCCAGATTCCATGCTCTTTTACTTTCTATTATCCTATCTGCCATAGCATCATCAACGATTTCCAGTTTCATCAGCTGTTCCCTGGAAAAAAAATAAAGTTCCTCTGCCGTCCCCACCTGTTGCAGCAGACGCACAATACTGCGGCTGCCGACTCCTTTAATATTTGATAACCAGTATTGATATTTCAAAAAACCTCTCCTTTACCTATTCTCCCAGAATCTTTTGTCAATATTCCGATAACATACTGCCTCATTCAGATGACACTGCTTTATTTCCATACTGTCGTCCATATCTGCTATCGTCCTTGCAACCTTTAATATTTTATGATAGGAGCGGGCAGTTAGATTCAGTTTCTGGTAAATTTCTCTCATATATGTTTCCTGTTTTCCCTTCAGCCTGCAATATTGTTTTATTTTTGCTGCCGGTATCTGGCTGTTATATCGGAATTTTTCTCCCTCATAACGTTTACTCTGAATTTCATGGGTTCTTATAACACGTTTTCTTATTTGGAAAGAAGTTTCTTCCTTCTGTTCTCCCACCAGTTCTTCAAAACGTATCGGAGATGCTTCCATGCAGACATCAATTCGGTCTAACAGTGGCTGACTGATTCTGTTTCTGTAACGTTCAATAGAAACTGCCGAGCATCTGCACTTTTGCATATCGGGATAATAGCCGCAGTTACAAGGATTCATCGCCGCCACCAGCATAAAATCTGCCGGGTATTCGTAGGTGCCGTTTATCCGCACCAAACGTACACTTTTTTCTTCCATAGGCTGCCGCAATATTTCCAGTGCACTTTTCTGAAATTCCGGAAATTCGTCCAAAAACAGCACACCTTTATGGGCAAGGCTGATTTCCCCAGGTCTTGGAATGCCGCCACCACCGGCAAGCCCTGCTGCCGTGACTGTATGGTGTGGACACCGGAAAGGACGGACACTCATTAACTTTTCCCGGTTTCCAAACATTCCACAGACACTGTATATCTTGGAAAGTTCCATCTGTTCTTCTTCCTCTAAGGGCGGTAAAATTCCCGGAATCCGCATTGCCGCCATGGTTTTCCCCGCTCCCGGTGGACCTACAATTAAAAGATTATGCATTCCGGACACCGCCACCTCACAGGCACGTTTTAAGACCCTTTGTCCCTGAATTTCGGCAAAATCTGCCATTTTTTCATTTTCTGCCGTTTCTTCTTTCTCTTTTATTTTTTCCTGATAAGCAGCACCATTTAAAATCTGAATCACTTCTTTAATACTTTCCACTGCATAAATCTGTAATTCCTTTACAAGAGCTGCCTCTGCCAGATTGTCCTTCGGAACAATCACTGTTCTTATTCCCCGTTCCTTTGCTTCAGAAATCATAGGCAGAATTCCATTTACCGGTTTTACTGCCCCACTTAAGCTAACCTCTCCTGTCACAAAACAATTCTTTAAATTTTCCTCCGGAACCAGTCCCACCGCCGCAAGAATGGACAGCGCAATCGGTAAATCAAAACAGGAGCCAGTTTTCTTGATATTTGCCGGGATAAAATTCACTGTAATGCGCTTTGGCGGCAGAACATACCCAGAGTTGCGCAAGGCTGTGCGCACCCGTTCTTTCGATTCCTTTACCTCCGAAGATAAAAATCCTACCATTTCAAAAAGAGGCATACCATCACTAACATCTGCCTCTACAAATACAGGAATACTCTTAATTCCCTGTATCATTGCTGTTGAAACAACACTATACAATAATTCTTTCCTTTCTTATGAATTTCAAAATTCAAATTGTTGGAATTTTGCAACAGAACTGCTGCCGACACCATGCATGTTTCCTCAATCCATGCATAGTCAAAACAAGACAAAGAATGTATTTAAAATGACGACAAATACATGCCGTCATTTTAACACAATTACTTTCTTCTGAAAAGAGGTTCAGAAAGCTTTTTTCAGCTTATCTAACGCCCTTTTTTCGATTCGTGATACATAGGAACGGGAAATCCCCAGCTTTGCAGCAATTTCCCGCTGCGTCATAGGTTCTTTCTCATAAAGACCATAGCGGTTAATAATAATAAACAATTCTCTTCCGCTTAACACCTTTGGTATTACCTCATTTAACCTGCCTATCTGTCTTCCCAGCTCCATTTGTTCCACAACGTCTTCATCCTCTGTAATTACCACATCCATCAGCTGAATCTGATTCCCTTCTTTATCGGTTCCAATCGGTTCATAAAGCGACACTTCCTTTGATATTTTCTTTTTTGAGCGAAAATGCATCAAAAGCTCGTTGTCAATACAGCGCACTGCATAGGTTGCCAGACGATTCCCGTAATTTTCCTTATACGTCCCAACGGCTTTAATCAACCCTATTGTTCCAATGGATATCAAATCCTCCATATCCTCATCTGCCCCCTGATATTTTTTCGCAACATGGGCAACCAACCGCATATTTCTTTCAATCAGTTCATTTTTTGCCTCAAGGTCGCCATTTTTCATTTTCTGCAGGCATTCTGTTTCCTGTTCTTGTGTCAACGGTGATAAAAAAGTTTTCAAAACGCACCTTAAAAGCTTTGTTAATATATTCTATGAAAAAACAGCTATTTTCGTGCTTTTCCTATTTTTTTCTTTGCATTTTCTTTCTTATCCTAATATAATGTCACTTATGAAACGTGAATTTGATTATATAATTGAAAAAGAATACGAAAATAAAACAATTCTCGACTTTTTAAAAAAGCACCACTACTCCCACGCAGTACTGGTTCACCTGAAAAAAACACCGGAAAGCATTCTTTTAAATGGTGTATGGGAATATGTTACCACGAAACTTCATACCGGCGATAAGCTTCATATTTCCCTGATTGAAAATGAAGCTTCAGATATCCCGCCGATTGCCCATGATTTTTCTATTATTTATGAGGATGAGGACATTCTTGTCGTGAATAAACCGGCCCATATGCCAGTCCATCCTTCCTTAAATCATTACGAAAATACTCTGGCAAATGCAGTATGTCATTATTATGCAGCCCAAAACATTCCTTACACCTTCCGTTGTGTCAATCGTTTAGACAGGGATACGACAGGCCTTACCATTCTTGCAAAGCATATGTTAAGCTCTGCCATATTAAGCGAAGCCGTTACAAGACGTGCCATAAACCGAGAATATCTCGCCATCGTAACAGGCGAAACAGAAATTTCCGGTACCATTGATGCCCCAATCGGCAGAAAAGCGGATTCTACCGTGGAACGAATTATTGATTTTGAAAAAGGAGAACGTGCCATTACTCATTATAAAAAAATTGCACACAAAAATGGGCTCTCCCTGCTCGCTCTTAAGCTCGAGACAGGTCGCACCCATCAGATTCGTGTCCATATGAAATCTATTGGTCACCCCTTAATTGGAGATTTTCTTTATCATCCCACTTCCAAAGAGATGAACCGTCAGGCACTGCATTCCTATCGCCTGACCTTCCCGCACCCTATTACCGGTAAAACCATGTGCTTTACCGCGCCCCTTCCAGAGGATATGTGTGCCTTTTTTCCGAAAAGTATCTTATATTAGCGTTCCTTTCCTATAATTCTTTTCGCACCTGCTCTAAAGCCGCTTTCTCATAAGGTATTTTGTTTTTTAACAAGGTATCTTTGATAAAGCGGTTTGTTTCATCTTCTCCACGTTTCCACAGCATCTCCAATAACAATTCCAAAAGTGCCCTGGTATCATCATGCAGAATATGAACATCCCTGCCATTCATGTAATATTGCAGTGGACTTTCATTGGTATATTTTTCCTTAAGATAATTCTTTGATGCCGATTTACGGTCAATAAACATTTCAACGGCATATTTTAATGGCATTTTCATGCCACAGATTCCCTTTGGTCTGCCTTTATTCGGTCCTTCCTTATCCGGCACCCCATAATCCAGCCAGTATTCTAAATGATGCTTATTCCGCCCTTTATGATGCAGCCAGGCAGAGGAATAACCTTTATCTGCCCGCTCCACATTATTCGGACTAATGGTACCCTGATAATATTTACAGCCCACAAAAAATTCTGTTGGCGTGTACTTCGAAAGGTCATGAAGGAGTCCCTGTCTAATAAGTCCCACACGAAAGCAGCCACGCATTACCAGTATTTTATGATTTGTAATTGTCCGAAAGTGCTTCCACGCATTTGAAAGTTTCATTTTTATATTCCTATCTATTTCTAATGTTTCCTTTTATTTTCCCAGCAAAATAACTATCGACTGAGCCTTCACCTGTAAAAGATGCTGATTCTCTAATAGTTTTTCTTTTTCTAAGAATGGACAATCTGGCTCCATGGTATCACAGCAGAGATACCACTTTTTCTTTGCCGGAAGCTTTGGCAGCGCCAGATGGGTTGCTCCCGGCTTAAAATTGTAGCCTACATAGACATAGTCGTCCGAGATTCCTTCCTCATTTTTCATATAGTCGCCACAGTACATGGTTCCGAAGGCCTTATTTTCACGCATAAACTCAGAAATCCACGCATTTTCTCCATGATAAGATAAATCCGGGCAGCCTCTATGTCCATAATCATTTAACTGCATCGGTTTGTTCTGGCAGATAACCGGATGTGCCTTTCGAAAGGCTGCCAAAGCTTTCACAAAGCTTCTTAAGGCTTCCTGTTTCATCCCATGTTTCCAGTTCAACCAGCCGGTCTTATTATCCTGACAATAGGCATTATTATTTCCACCCTGCGTATTGCCCATCTCATCCCCGGATAAAAGCAATGGCACTCCCTGTGCTAAAAACAACATTGCAAGGGCATTATATGCCTGTTTTTTGCGAAGCATATTCACATACTTCTTTCCGGTTTTTCCTTCAAAACCGCAGTTACTGCTGAAATTCCAGCTATTTCCGTCAGTGTTGCCTTCTCCGTTTGCTTCGTTGTGTTTTTCCTGATAAGCAAAAATATCTGCCAGTGTAAATCCATTGTTATTTGCAATATAATTCACAAATCCCACAGTACCATGCTGTTTTCGCTGCTGATTTGCAAATTCTTCAATTCTTCCATCATACTGGTTCAACAGCTTTCTTGCCGGATACAGATACTCATCATTATATACATAAAGATGTGGATAACGGGTTTCCTTTTCATATAGAAAAGATTCAAACCCCTGATAAAACAATTTTGTACGGCTCAAAAATAAATCCTGGGCAATAGCGGTTACCGGAACTGTATTTCCAATCAGGTGAAAACCGTCTACATGAAATTCCCTTACCCAGAAGCGCAGCACATCTAATATCACATTCTGATTCATTCCCTCTGCAAAATACATCTCCATAATGCATTCTATCTGATTTTTATGCATCTCGCGAATCAGACTTTTTAATTCCACCGCTGCACATTGTCCACTGCTGTAGGAGGATTTTACCGCAAAATAATTACCACTGGTATAGCCCCAGTAATTCAATCCCTTTTGCACCTGTTTTGGTTCCGGTTTAATCAAATCCTCTTCCCTGCTCTCCCATTTTAAATATTCCGGAAGTTTTGGAATTTCATTTAAAATCAGTTCTTCAAATTCATATACCGGCATCAGTTCTATTGCAGTTACCCCTAACTCTTTTAAATAAGAAAGCTTATTTTTCACCGCAGTAAAAGTTCCCTTTTCTTTCCCTCGGATACCTGCATCCATAGAAAATCCCCGAACATGAAGCTTATATATAAACATCTCATTTTTCGCGATTTCCGGGAACATGTCTCCTTCCCAGTCAAAATCCTCGGTCTCAATACCACTGTATATCTGATAATCTACAGCTGCTCTGGCAGCATCATTCCATTTTTCCCTACCAAAAATTTTTCTGGCATAAGTATCTACAACAATTTCTCCATTTATCTCATAATTATAACGAAGCTGTTTCTCCTTCATCCCGTGCAGGCAGATAGAACGGACAGACCCGATGCAATATTCCTTTGGCACTTCCATCCGGCTTATAACACTTCCCTTATCATTATAAAGCAATAAAAAACAGTCATCTTCTCTTGCTCCTTCAAAGGTAAAGATAATTCCATCCTTTTCTGTCTGTACACCGAATTTTTTGTAATTTCCTTCTGTGATTGTATATTTCATCTTAAAATCATGCCTTTCTCTTGCCTTTATAAATCATCCCCTACTATCATGCCATTTTTTTCTTGCATGAGCAACACATTTTTCTTGACAATTTGCATTTTTCCGCTAATACTTATATCAACTGAAACAAAAAAGTATAAAAAATGTGAGGTGGCCCATGGCAGAAAAAAATCAGTTAAATAACATCAATGACGATGAAGATATGTTTGTAACTCTTGACTTGGATGATGGTTCTCAGGTAGAATGCCGTATTCTTACTATTTTCGAAGTGGACGAGC
>CAYMIS010000082.1:0-15626 GCA_964390485.1 uncultured Roseburia sp.
GCAGAAGCTACTTATACAATTGAAGCATTAATGCACGACGGAAAAGCATTACAGTCCGGTACCAGCCACAACTTCGGCAGCGGTTTTGCAGAGGCATTTGGTATCCAGTATACAGATAAAGAAAATAAATTACAGCACGTTCACCAGACTTCCTGGGGAATGACAACACGTTTAATTGGAGCGATTATCATGGTACACGGTGATGATTCCGGTCTTGTATTACCACCAAGAGTAGCACCGGTTCAGGCAATGGTAATTCCAATTATGCAGCATAAGGAAGGCGTATTAGAGAAAGCAAACGAAGTTTGTGAACGTCTTGGAAAAGTATGCCGTGCAAAATTAGACGATTCTGACAAGAGTCCGGGATGGAAATTCTCTGAACAGGAAATGCGCGGAATTCCGGTTCGTATTGAACTTGGACCAAAGGATATTGAAGCAGGCAAATGTGTGGTAGTTCGCCGTGATACAAGAGAAAAGATTGAAGTTGCTTTAGAAGAAGTAGATGTAAAAGTAACAGAAATCTTAGAGACCATTCAGAAAGAAATGTTAGAACGTGCAAAAGCACATCGTGATGCACATATCTGGGATGCACATAACTATGATGAATTAACAGATATCGCAGAAAACAAACCGGGCTTTATCCGTGCGATGTGGTGTGAGGATCAGGCTTGTGAAGATAAGATTAAAGAAGATTTAGCAGTAACTTCACGTTGTATGCCATTTAATGACCAGGAACAGATTTCTGATGTATGTGTATGCTGTGGAAAACCGGCCCACAAGCTTGTTTACTGGGGCAAAGCATACTAAAATGAAACTTTAGGATATGACGGAAAGAACTGTAAGCCAGAAGAATTCCGGAAAACTGGTAGATAAAGCAGACAGGATGTTAAAGAAAGCGGGAGAGAGGTACTTTAATACATGAAAATGACTTTACCGAAAAAAGTTAATTTCATAATTAATACATTAATGGAGCATGGGTTCGATGCATACGCCGTAGGCGGATGTGTGCGGGACACCATGCTTTCCCGCGTTCCACAGGACTGGGATATTACAACAGATGCAAAGCCGGAGCAGGTAAAAGCTTTATTCCGTCATACGATAGATACCGGAATCCGGCATGGAACCGTTACGGTAATGATAGAACATGAAGGCTTTGAAGTAACTACTTACCGGATTGATGGGGAATATGAAGATGCCCGTCATCCAAAGGAAGTACAGTTTACCTCGAACCTGTTAGAGGACTTAAAGCGTCGGGACTTTACCATTAATGCCATGGCATATAATGAAAAAGTCGGGCTGGTGGATGCCTTTGACGGAATCGGAGATTTGGAAAAAGGAATTGTCCGCTGTGTTGGTGTAGCAACGGAGCGTTTTTCCGAAGATGCCCTGCGAATGCTTCGGGCAGTACGTTTTGCAGCCCAGTTAGGGTTTACAATAGAAGAAGGCACAAAAGAAGCAATTTGCAGACTGGCGGGAAATATCGCGAAGGTCAGCGCAGAGCGTATACAGGTGGAACTGGTGAAGCTTCTTGTTTCAAAGCACCCGGAGGAGATTCGTACCGCCTATGAGACAGGGCTTACAAAGGTTTTCATGCCGGAGTTTGATAAAATGATGGAAACAGCCCAGAACCATCCCCACCATTGTTACAGTGTAGGGGAACATACCATAGAAGCGCTGAAAAATATCGAGGCAGACAAGGTATTACGTCTTACCATGCTTTTTCATGATGTGGCAAAACCAATCTGTATTTCTACAGATGAGAAAGGCTTAAACCATTTCTATGGTCATGAAAAGGAAGGAAGCCTGCTGGCAAGAAAGATTTTGCGCCGCTTGAAATTCGATAATGCCACAACAGATAAGGTATGCAGGCTGGTGCAGTGTCATGATGACCGACCGCCATTAAATGAACGGGCGATACGTCGTGCAATAAACCGCAATGGCGTAGAACAGTATCCGGCATTGTTTTCCATAAAGCGGGCAGATGTTCTGGCACAGAGCGAGAGAAAGCGGGAAGAGAAGCTTTTTTATATTGATGAATACGAAAAGCAGTATCAGTTGATAATGGAAAAGCAGCAGTGCCTTACCATAAAACAGCTGGCAGTAACAGGAACAGATTTAATTGAGGCTGGAATGAGCCCGGGTAAAGAAATCGGAATCATGTTGAATCAACTGCTTGAAATCGTATTAGAAAACCCGGAAGAAAATACAAAAGAGAAATTAATTTCACATATTCATAAATTGAGAACCCCTCTCATATGATAAAGAGACGCGGCAGATAGAGCCGGATTGCCTATAATTATCCAGGCAGACGAAAAGTGCCGTAAGACTTGTCAGATGGAGGGGTTTTTTGTGTATAATCGGCCGGAACAGATATTAGAACAATATGATTTAAATGTAAAGACAGTTTCGAGAGGAAGAGACTGTTACCTTGTTGATACAAATCTGGGTGTAAAGGCATTGAGTGAGTATCGCGGCTCAAAGGAGCGGGCGGATTTTTTAAAAGAAATGCTGGATTTTTTGCGGGAAAAAAAGTTGTTAGTAGAGAACATCCTGCATACAAAGGAGGGGGAACCCTTTGTAGAGGATGAGGATGGTTCAAAGCAGATTTTACTGGATGTGTTTTCGGGAGCAGAATGTGATGCGAGAAGCAGGGATGATATGCTTTTGGCAGTGAAAATACTTGCTGGTTTACATAATGTTTCAAACGAGTTTGCAGGTGAGGTACCGGAATTTGTAAAATTAGGAAGAGATTCCTTACTGCTTTTATATGAAAAACATAATCGGGAACTGCGACAGGTGCGTAATTATATCCGTTCCCGCAGAAAGAAAAATGAATTTGAAGAAATGTTTGGCAGACAGTATGAAGGTTTTATGAAAAAGGCAGCGGATGTGACGGAACTGCTACGAAAAATGGAATTGGAAAATGTGGAGGTTGGTTTTTGCCATGGTGACTTTAACCAGCATAATGTAATTTTTTCCAGACAGGGGATAGCTATTGTAGGATTTGAGCATTTTTCTTATAATATGCAAATAAGTGATTTAGCTAATTTCATGAGGAAGATGATGGAAAAAAATAACTGGAATACAGGACTGGGGATGGATTTCATACAGGCATATCACGCAGAACGCAAGTTAAGTGAAATGGAACTGAAATATCTGTATGTTTATCTTGCCTATCCGGAAAAATTCTGGAAAATAGCAAACCGCTATAATAATTCCCATAAAGCATGGCTTTCCGGGCGCAATATTGAGAAGTTAGAAAAGGTAATTGCCCAGGAAGAAGAGCGGGAGCAGTTTCTTGAAATGCTATTTCATTTTGTAAAGTAATCATGTATACTGAGTTAAAGTGATTCAAAAGACGAGGTGAGACAGTTGAGAAAAACAAAAGGGTTATTTGGAATACTATTTTTGACAGGTGTACTTCTTACAGGCTGTGGCTCGGATAAAGGCGGAACGGTGATTACCGGTGCCCATTATCATCAGCCGGAGACTGAGGCACAGGCACAGTCAGATGACGCAGAAGCAAAGAGTGGCGAAGAGACGGGGACAGAAGGGTTAGAACAGACGGAAGAGTTAGATGTGGAAACAACGATCGGAGCGGATATGTACATGATTATCAGCAATGATATGACTATGGAGCATATGATTTTAGAGCAGCTGGCTTCCGGCAGACAATATATGTATTACTATTCCCTTACCACACGTTTTCTCGATAAGTATGGAGACAGAACAACGGTATCAGAGTTTGAACCGGGGAAAATCATTCACATTGGAGAGAAGGACAGTGAAGGAAAGCTTTTAGAAATAATGGTCTCTGATGATGTGTGGGAATATGAAGATGTGACACGATATTCCGTAGATGAGGAACGGGGAATTTTTAAGATTGCAGATATTAATTATTCCTATGGAGAGGATTTGTATGTAGTTTCCAATGGTGAAAAAATAAGGCTTTCCAATCTGACGGAAATGGATGAACTAAGAGTTATTGGAATGGATAAGGAGATTCTTTCTGTTGCAGTAACCACCGGGCATGGAGAACTGGCATTAGAAAATACGGCAATTTTTGACGGAAGCTATGTGCAGATTGGTGATGAAATATTTGCGGAGGTTACCTCTAACATGAAGTTAGAGATTCCGGAGGGTACTTATCTTGTGACAGTTGCCAATAATGGTTATGGCGGCAGTAAGGAAGTAAATATTCAACGGGGACAGACAACCACTTTAAATCTGGATGAATTAAAGGGAGAAGGTCCAAAGAAGGGAAAAATTCTTTTTGCTGTAGATACAGATGGTGCAGAACTCTGGATTGATGGTGAAAAGAAAAATTATGACGATGCAATTGAAATGCAGTATGGAATTCATACCGTTAAGGTTTCAGCACCGGGTTATGAGGATTACAAGAAGAAATTATTTGTAAATTCGGAAGAAGCAACAATTCTCGTTGAGATGGATGGAGCATCAGGAACGGCTACAGCAAGCAGCGAGAAGGACAGCGAGAAAGATAGTGAAAAAAGCAGTGAATCCGGCAGTGAAACAACGGATACTGCTGCAAATAATAATACTGCCGGAGCAGGAAGCATGGCGGGAAGCTTAGCAGGCAGTGCAGCAGGAACGAATGGTTCTGCCGCAAATACAGAAAGTACTGGAAGTGCCACAGATGCGGCTGCCCAGACGAATACTGCGGTTGAGAATAGTACAGAAAATACAAAGGATGAAGGGACGGCAGATTATTTGAGTACGCTGGCGGAACTTTTAAAAACGTTGTCAGATTAGAGAAAAAGGATAGAATTCTATCATATTTCGAGGAATAGTACTTGAAAATAAAAAGATTCAAAGCTAATATATTATTAGTAAAAATTTATGGAGGAAAAAAACATGGGATACAGAGAGACATATGAAGAGTGGTTAAACAACCCTTATTTCGATGAAGCAACAAAAGAAGAATTAAAGAGTATTGCTTCTGATGAGAAAGAGATCGAAGAACGCTTCTATATGGACCTGGAATTTGGTACAGCCGGACTTCGCGGTGTTATTGGAGCAGGTACAAACCGCATGAACGTATATACAGTAAGAAAAGCAACACAGGGTCTTGCGAATTATATCTGCAATGTGAATGGACAGAGCAAAGGAGTTGCAATTGCCTACGATTCCAGAAGAATGTCACCGGAATTTGCGGATGTCGCTGCATTATGCCTTGCTGCAAATGGCATCAAAGCATATGTATTTGAATCTTTAAGACCGACACCAGAATTATCATACGCAGTTCGTAAATTAGGATGTATCGCAGGTATTAACATTACAGCGAGTCATAATCCACCAGAATATAATGGATACAAGGTATACTGGGAGGATGGTGCACAGATTACACCTCCACATGATATCGGAATTATGGATGAAGTAAAGAAGGTTACTGATTATGCAACTGTTAAGACTATGGAAAAGGATGCGGCAGTAAGTGCAGGACTTTATCAGGTAATTGGCGCAGATATTGATGATCCATACATTGAAGAATTAAAGAAATTAGTTCTTCATCAGGATTGTATAGATAAAGTAGGAAGTGAGATGAAGATTGTATATTCTCCACTTCATGGAACAGGTAATATCCCGGTTCGTCGTGTATTAAAAGAACTTGGTTTTACAAACGTTTATGTTGTGCCGGAACAGGAACTTCCGGATGGTGAATTCCCAACCGTAAGCTATCCAAATCCGGAAGCAGAAGAAGCTTTTGCATTAGGACTGGCTCTTGGTAAGAAGGTTGATGCAGACTTAATCCTTGCAACAGACCCGGATGCAGACCGTCTTGGTGTTTATGTCAAGGATTCTAAGACTGGAGAATATCACAGTTTAACAGGAAATATGTCAGGATGTCTGATTGGTGATTATGTAATCGGACAGAAGAAAGAAATCGAAGGAAGTCTCCCGGCAGATGGAGCATTTATCCGTTCTATCGTATCTACTAATATGGCTGATGCAATCGCTGCTTATTATGGAATCGAACTGATTGAAGTATTAACAGGCTTTAAGTTCATCGGACAGAAGATTTTAGAATTCGAAAACACAGGAAAAGGAACCTACCTCTTTGGTATGGAAGAAAGCTACGGCTGCCTGACAGGAACCTATGCAAGAGATAAGGATGCGATTGTAGCTTCTATGGCTCTTTGTGAAGCAGCAGCTTACTATAAGACAAAGAACATGACTCTTTGGGATGCAATGCTTGCAATGTATGACCGTTATGGCTACTACAAGGATGATGTAACATCTATTACTTTAAAGGGAATCGAAGGACTTGCAAAGATTCAGGAAATCCTGTCTACACTTCGTGAGAATGCACCGGCAGAAATCGGTGGCTACAAAGTGACAACTGTTCGTGATTACAAGAAAGATACCATTACAGATGTTGCAACAGGTGAAGTAAAACCTACCGGTCTGCCATCCTCTAACGTATTATATTACGAGATGACAGATGATGCGTGGGTATGTGTAAGACCTTCCGGTACAGAACCTAAAGTGAAATTCTATTTAGGCGTAAAAGGAACATCTTTAGAGGACGCAGAAGTAAAATCTAAGGCCCTCTCAGAGGCAGTTTTAGCGATGATTCAGAAGATGATGTAAAAAACAGCTGAAAAACCGCTAAAATATGGGGAAATTTCTTGACAAAGCATTAGAAAACAAGTATAAATATGAATGTAGGTTCTTGAAGAGAACATAACAGAATATTTTTTAGATTGAAAATCCAGAGGAGGAATTTTTGACATGAACAAAGCAGAATTAGTAGCAGCTATGGCTGAGAAAACAGAATTAAGCAAAAAAGACGCAGAAGCAGCTTTAAAAGCATTTACAGAGGTTGTTGCTGAAGAATTAAAAAAAGGTGAAAAAATTCAGTTAGTAGGATTCGGAACATTCGAAGTTTCTGAAAGAGCAGAAAGAACAGGAAGAAACCCACAGAGTGGTGCTGAAATGGTTATTCCAGCTTCTAAAGCTCCAAAATTCAAAGCTGGTAAAGCTTTAAAAGATATGGTTAATGCATAATCGTTGATGTTAAGAATTAAGCGGATTCAGGTTACTGAATCCGCTTTTTGACCGTATAAAGCAGATGTAAGAAAGGAGAGACAGATATGAGATTGGACAAGTTTTTAAAGGTATCCCGCCTGATTAAAAGAAGAACCGTTGCAAATGAAGCTTGTGATGCAGGCAGAGTATTGATAAATGGGAAAGTTGCCAAGGCGTCTCAGAATGTGAAAATCGGTGATATTATTGAAATCGCATTTGGAACGAAAACTGTGAAAGTGAAAGTTTTGGATATTCAGGATACGACAAAGAAAGACGAAGCAAAAGATTTATTTGAATATGTATCATAAAAAAGCCTCCCTCCTAATATATTGAATTGGTAGGAGGATTTTTTATGGACGAGAGAAATAGTAATGTTGGAAAATCCCACAAGGTACTTTTAGTTAATCGCAAAAGTGGTGCCTTTAGTGGAGTAGTGGATGTATTATCCTTTGATGTGGCAGAAATATTATTAGAAACAGAACTTGGAATGCTTTTGATAAAAGGGCATGATTTGCATGTGAACAGGCTCTCACTGGAAAAGGGTGAGATTGATATTGAAGGCAGAATAGATTCCATGACCTATTCAGAGGTGAAAAGTGCGGGAAAACAGGCAGAATCGCTGTTAGGAAGGTTGTTTAAATAATGACAGTCAGTGCAGGAATTTGTAGAGAGGCGGTTTTTCTTGGAATATCTGTCCTGGCAGGGGCAGGATTATTTTTTCTTTATGATATTTTACGCATTTTTCGCAGAATAAAAAAACATGGAGTAATTCTTATTGGAATTGAAGATATATTATATTGGCTTGTATGTACCGCAGTGGTTTTTCTTATGATATATCAAAAAAATGATGGAATGGTACGGGGCTTTGCCCTTGGCGGTGTATTTGTTGGAATGCTGGTTTACTATTCCCTTTTTAGCAGATTTGTAATAAAACTAAATGTATTAGTCTGGAAAAGAATCTTACAGGTGTTGGGAAAAACAGGTTCCTTTCTTTTTGGACCAATTGTGAAAAATGGGAAGAAATTCCTAGGTTTTTTGCGTAGACAGTTGAAAAAAATCTATAAAGCAGTTAAAATGGGATTATGTAAACTATAGTAAATGAGGAATATGATATGGCAAAAAGAAAAAGAAGAAGAGGAGACGGAAACCGGGCTGGGAAAACATGTATCAGTATGATTTTGCTGGCATTTGTGGTGGTAATGTCGATTCAGATTATAAAAATATATAAAAAAGACCAGGCTTACGCTACAATACAGGAACAGCGTCAGCAGGAGCTGAAAGAAGAAGAAGAGAGAAAAACGGAATTAGAAGAGTATGAGAGAGACGTGAACTCTCAGGAGACGATAGAGGATACTGCCAGAGATAAGCTGGGACTTCTCTATGAGGACGAAATCATTTTCCGTGAAACAAAAGAATAAAAGCGTATTTACATAAAAATGGCAGTGGGATTTTCCCACTGCCATTTTTTAGCCGACAATTTTTTCGATTTTTGAAAGTTCTTCTTCACTAAAAGAGGTATGACCAATAATCTTAATATTGTCAAGAATCTGCTGCGGCTTTGATGCACCAATTAAGACACTTGTTACCATATCATCCTTTAATACCCAGCTTAAAGCCATTTCTGCAAGGGATTGTCCACGTTCCTTTGCGATATCATTTAATGCACGAATCTGTTCAAGCTTTTCTGCCGTCAACACAGATTCACGTAAGAAACGTCCATCAGTTGCGATTCTGCTGTCAGCAGGAATACCATTTAAGTAGCGGTCCGTTAAAAGTCCCTGAGCCAGTGGAGAAAAAGCAATAATGCCTTTCTTGAGTTCATAAGCGGTTTCCTTTAAGCCGTTTTCTTCTATGGTACGGTCAAAAATGGAATAGCGGTTTTGGTTAATTACAAAAGGACAGTGAAGTTCATCTAAAATAGCTGCTGCCTTTCTTAAGGTTTCGCCATTGTAGTTAGAGAGACCTACATAAAGGGCTTTACCACTTTGAACAATAGAATGAAGTGCTCCCATAGTCTCTTCCAGTGGAGTTTCAGGGTCCATTCTGTGGTGATAGAAAATATCCACATATTCAAGACCGAGACGGCTGAGACTCTGGTCTAAGCTTGAAATGAGATATTTGCGGCTTCCCCAGTCACCGTAAGGACCAGGCCACATATCATAACCAGCCTTTGTACTGATAAGAAGTTCATCTCGGTAAGCATGAAAGTCTTCCTTAAGAATTTTTCCAAGGTTACATTCAGCACTTCCGGGAGCAGGACCATAATTGTTTGCTAAGTCAAAGTGTGTAATTCCGTTGTCGAAGGCAGTACGACACATTGCCTTCATGTTTTCATAATCTCCATTGTCTCCGAAATTATGCCAGAAGCCTAAGGATACCAGTGGAAGCTTTAAACCACTGTTTCCGCAGTGCTTATATGGCATTGTTTCATATCTTACATCATTTGCAGTATAAGACATAGTAAGACCCCCCTTAAAATATTTTAGTTACTTCTAATCATATCACATGCTGAACTTCTTAAAAAGCATAAGCTTCTTATAAATTTCAGAAATAGACAAAACACCGATAATTTTGGCGAAAAGTTTTTAAAAACCGGGAGATGCTTTGACAAAGATTTTTTTAAAACAGGCATATAATCGGATTCACTTTCCCGGAAAAGCCGAAGCAAAGGAATGCAGAGGGCAGATAAAACCGGAATCTAAAAAGAAAAGAGGAATGAGAAATGAAAAAAATGAAGATGCGACAAATGATACTTGCATTATTAGGAGGAGTGACCTGCCAGGCAGCAGTTATGGGGTGTTACCCGTTAGTACCTGCATATTTTGCAGCTTTATATCTGGAAGAGGTCAATGGCATGTGGCTTATGGCAGCTATGTACATAGGAATGATGTATACCATGCCACTGCCGGTTCTGGTGAAATATTCTATAGCGCTAATTGTAACAGCAGGAGCAATACGATTAATACGCTGGGCAAATGATGGTTGTCCGGCACCATTAGCGGGGGCGCTGGCGGCCCTTACCACGATGATATTGTCCTTCTGTGGCGGACTGCTTTCCTGGAAGGAGCAACCAGATATATTAGCAGTTTTTTTTGAGGGAATCTTTATTATGGGAGCAGTCGTTCTGTTAAATCGCCTGTTTCATAGTATATTGGAATGGAAATGGGAAGCTTCTGTAAAAGAAAATATATCTCAAAGCAGTGGGAACGAGGGGCGTTTACTAAATTACGCAGAGTCATTTCAGGGATTGTCCCAGGTATTTAAAAATATGAGTGTGAAAAAAAGCAGCTATTCTCCGGAGGAACTTGGAAAAATGCAAAATGAGCTGACAGGAAAGCTTTGTGCGAACTGTGATTCCTGTGCTATCTGCTGGGAACGGGATTCTACCCCCTTGTATGGAATTTTATCTCAAATAATTTCTTCGATACTAAAAGCTGGAACACCGGAGGAAGAGAATACGCTGGAACTGGAAAAGTATTGTAAAAAAAGTAAGGATATGGTGGAAGAGGCAGTGCGGGTGTTTGAGCGGGTAAAATTAAATCGTGCCTGGTATAACAGGCTGATAGAAAACCGGCAGACGATTGCGGAACAGCTGAATGCAATGGCATATATTATGCAGGATTGTGCCAAAGAAGAAAAGCTTTTAGACCGAGATGAGAAAAAAAGCCTTGCCGAATTGCGTTACCGGGCGAAGGAACATGGGATTGTAATTGATGAAATGCATCTTTATCAGACGGTGCAGGGCCATTTAAAACTGTTGGTGCGTATGCATAGCCGTTCCGGTGGCTGTATCTCGATAAAAAGCTTTCAAGCTGCCATTGGACAGGCCTTTGATAGAGACTTGCGGCTGCAGGCGGATTGCAAATGTTTTATTGCAAAAGAACCAGCGGACTTCGTGTTCTTTGAGGATACAAAATACCGCAGTGTGCGGGGAATTACAAGGCTGAAAAAGGATGGGGCACAGATTTCAGGAGATAATTTTTCCTTTCTGGAATTAGACAGTGGAAGCTATCTGATGGGATTATCGGATGGCATGGGGTCAGGAAGTACAGCCTGCAAGGAAAGTGAGATGGTACTTGATTTGGTGGAACGATTTACAGAGGCGGGATTTTCCATAGAGACAGCCATCCGAATGATGAATTCCGCAATGGTAATGAAAGGGGAAAATGACCTTTTTTCCACGGTGGATTTGTGTAATATTGATTTATATAATGGAGAGGCAGAGTTTTATAAGATTGGGGCAGCGGCCAGTTTTATCAAACATGGAAAGGAGGTGTCCTGCTATTCCTCGGAATCTTTGCCGGTGGGAGTGGGGACAAACCCCGAAATTGAAAGACAGCAGGTAAAGCTAAAAAATGGCGATTTTGTTGTCATGGTTACGGATGGTGTGTTAGAATATTTACATGTTCCAAAGCCGGAAGAAACCATGCAGGAGATTATCGAAAGCATTGATACGAACCATCCGGGAATTCTTGTGAAAAAGATAATGGAACGAGTGATGCTTTTTACAGGTGGACAGGTTCAGGACGATATGACAATCCTTGCGACCTGCATTTGGGAGAAATAAATGTTAGATAAAATTTTACGATTTATAGAGCAGGAGGAACTGATTGCACCGCAGGATTCGGTAATAGCAGGCGTTTCCGGGGGTGCAGATTCAGTGTGCCTTCTGCTTGTTTTAATGGAAATCAGAAAACGTCTGCCCTTTTCCCTAAAGGTTGTGCATGTAGAGCATGGAATCCGTGGAGAAGAAAGCAGAAGCGATGCTGACTTTACCAAGAGGCTTTGTGAAGAGAAGGGCATTTGCTGTGAAGTGTATCCGGTGGATGTGCCATCCTATGCGACAGAGCAGGGGATTGGATTGGAAGAAGCGGCACGTATTTTACGTTATCAATGCTATAAAAAGGCGGCGCATAAAGAATTAGCAGCTGCAAAGAGAAGTCGGGAAGAAAACATCGGAAAAATACATATTGCATTGGCACATCATGGGGAAGACAATGCGGAAACAATCCTTTTTCAAATGGTGCGGGGCAGTGGGCTGGATGGTCTGTGCGGTATGCTGCCAAAGCGGGATTTTGAGACGGGAATTGACATTATTCGTCCGCTTCTAAAACAAACCCGGGGGGAAATAGAGAACTATCTTTTGGAGCAAAAGCAGGAATATTGTGTGGATAGTACGAATATGGATACAGAGTACAGCAGAAATAATATTCGTCATGGAGTAATTCCGAAACTGAAAGAAATCAATCAGCAGGCGGTATCCCATATTAACCAGTGTGGGGAACTTTTAAGGGATATGCAGGAATATTTAAAGGTGCAGGTGAACTGTGTATATGAGAAAAGCTGCGCTTTAGAAAAAGGCAGACTACAGATAAACTGGTCCCGGCTGGAAATACATCCACAAATGATTCAAAAAGAAGTCATTCACAAAGCAATCTGTGAGATGGCAGGTTCCGCAAAGGATATTATGGCAGTTCATGTAGAGCAGATTTTGAAACTGGCAGGATTACAGGTGGGAAGAAAAATTTCGCTTCCATATCGGTTAGTAGCTGAGCGTAATTATGAAGGCATCCTTATTTCGAAGGATAAAGAGAAAGTAGAAACAGAATTACTGCAAATTTTAATTGGAGAAGAGGAGCAAGAGAAGCTTTTAGATGGAGAACCACATTTCTATGAAGTGCCCGGTGGAAAAATTTGTCTTCAAATCCGCAATTTTACTGGGGAAATGCAAGAAATTTCCAAAAAAACATATACTAAATGTTTTGATTATGATAAAATAAAAGGTAGCTTGCAAATTCGGAATAGACAAAGCGGAGATTATCTGACACTGGATGCAGAGGGTCACACCAAGCGGTTGAAAGAATATTTTATTAATGAGAAAATTCCGGCTGAGGAGAGAGGTCATATTCTTCTGCTGGCAAAGGAATCCCATATTATCTGGGTAATAGGCGGCAGAATCAGTTCTGAATTTAAAATAGATAAAGATACTGAACGAATATTGGAAGTACAGTTTAAAGGAGGAAATCAAAATGAAAATCAAAAAAATTAACGTACATTTAACAGAAGAACAGATTGCAGAAAGAATTGCAGAAATGGGAGCAGAAATCAGCAAAGAATATGGTGATGAACCAGTATTCTTAATTTGTATTTTAAAGGGTTCCATTTTCTTTACCTGTGAATTAGCAAAGAGAATCACAAGTCCGGTAGAAATTGATTTTATGTCAGTTTCCAGCTATGGCTCAGGAACAAAATCCAGCGGTGTTGTTAAAATTGGTAAAGATTTAGATAACAGCATTGAAGGAAAAAATGTATTAGTGGTAGAAGATATTATCGACTCTGGAAGAACCTTAAGCTATCTTTTAGAGAACTTAAAAACAAGAAATCCAAAGAGCTTAAAGCTTTGTACCTTATTAGACAAGCCGGAACGTCGTGTCTGCGATGTACATGTTGACTGGGTTGGATTTGAAATTCCAGACGAATTTGTGGTAGGTTATGGTCTTGATTATGACCAGAAATATAGAAATCTGCCATATATCGGATATGTTGAAATTGAAGAATAAAGGAGAACAAAGTTGAACACAAAAAGAAATAGCTACAAGGGATTTGGCTTTTACCTGGTGCTGATTCTGGCAGTGATTGGAATCTGGTATTTTTTGGATGGCACCGCATCTACCAATTCCTACACAAGAGAGGCCTTTGAGCGGGATATTATATCCGGTGAAGTGGCAAAGATTCACATTGTGCAGAACAGAGAGGAGCCGACAGGAAATGTAATTGTTTCTCTTAACGATGGAAGCCAGAAAGCATTGACAGTATCGGATGTTAATGAAATACAGGAGTATTTAAGAGAACAGAATCGTGCAGATTATACGATGGATGATATTCCGGCAGAAAGCTGGATTTTAACATTGCTTCCATATCTGATTATATTTGCCGCAATGTTTATCTTCTTTATCATTATGACAAACCAGAATGCAGCAAATTCCGGTGGCGGCGGCAATAAAATGATGAATTTTGGAAAAAGCCGTGCCAAGCTTATGACAGAGGAAGCGAAAAAAGTTACATTTGCCAATGTGGCTGGCTTAAAGGAAGAAAAAGAAGAGTTAGAAGAAATCGTTGACTTTTTACGGGCACCAAGAAAATATACAGCTCTCGGTGCAAGAATTCCAAAGGGTGTTCTTTTAGTAGGACCTCCGGGAACAGGTAAGACTCTGCTTGCGAAAGCAATTGCCGGTGAAGCAGGAGTACCATTCTTTAGTATTTCCGGTTCTGATTTCGTGGAAATGTTTGTTGGTGTTGGAGCATCCCGTGTAAGAGATTTATTCGAAGAAGCAAAGAAAAATGCGCCATGTATCGTTTTCATCGACGAGATTGATGCAGTAGCAAGAAGACGAGGAACCGGTATGGGCGGCGGTCATGATGAGCGTGAGCAGACCTTAAACCAGATGTTAGTAGAAATGGATGGTTTTGGTGTAAACGAAGGAATTATCGTTATGGCAGCCACAAACCGTGTAGATATTTTGGACCCGGCAATTATGCGTCCGGGACGTTTTGACCGTAAAGTGCATGTTGGCAGACCGGATGTAGGCGGAAGAGAAGAAATTCTCGGTGTACATGCGAAGAATAAGCCATTAGGCGATGACGTAGATTTGAAACAGATTGCTCAGACCACAGCCGGATTTACCGGAGCTGATTTGGAAAATCTTTTAAATGAAGCAGCCATTGTGGCAGCCAGAGATGACCGCGCTTATGTTACTCAGGAGGATATTAAGAAATCCTTTGTAAAAGTAGGAATCGGTGCAGAAAAGAAGAGCAGAATTATTTCCGAGAAAGAGAAACGGATTACTGCCTTCCATGAAGCGGGGCATGCGATTTTATTCCATGTACTTCCGGATGTTGGACCGGTTTATTCGGTATCCATTATTCCAACCGGAGCCGGGGCAGCAGGCTATACCATGCCATTACCGGAAAAAGACGAAATGTTCAATACCAAAGGAAAAATGCTTCAGGACATTATTGTTTCTCTTGGTGGGCGTGTTGCAGAGGAACTTGTATTTGATGATATCACTACAGGAGCTTCCCAGGACATCAAGCAGGCAACAAAGATGGCAAATGCAATGGTAACAAAATATGGTTTTTCTGAGAACATCGGATTAATTTGTTATGATAATGACGATGAAGTATTTATTGGACGTGACTTCGGTCATACAAGAAGCTACAGCGAAGGTGTGGCATCTGCAATTGACGCAGAAGTGAAACGAATCATTGATGAATGCTATGTAAAAGCAAAAGAGATAATTGTAGAGCATCGTGCAATTTTAGATTCCTGTGCAGAGCTCTTACTTGAGAAGGAAAAAATCGGACAGAAAGAGTTCGAGGCATTATTTGAGTCTGATTTGTGCAGTTTTTAGTTAGGAAAATGGGGAATAGGAAAAAGGTACTGTACGACATGCATAAAAACTCGTTCGACTTTTTGTGAAGTTTGTGCACACTTATTGTGGGAAACATGATAATATAATCACTGTAAAAACCCCCCAATACATTATATATAGTTTTTGCTATACCCCATAGTAAAA
>CAYMIS010000083.1:0-15549 GCA_964390485.1 uncultured Roseburia sp.
ATCTATAAATATAATATCTACCGATATTATACCCTAAAATCCACTAGTACTAAAGTTCTTAATGGGATACAAAACAGCCGAAAACGTTTTCTTTTTTACACTACACATCATACCTTTCAAAGCTTTGAATGAATTCAAAAAGGAGCAGCTGCGTTTACCACACAATTGCTCCTATCCCTTTTATGAAAATACTGTTTCTTTAATTACATCGCTCATATCATATAAGCCTGCCGGTTTGCCAGCTAAGAATTTTGCTGCTTCAACTGCACCTTTGGCAAATACTGCCTTAGAATATGCAGTGTGTTTAAATTCGATAACCTCATCGGTTCCTGCGAAAATCACTTCATGTTCTCCTACAATATTACCACCACGAACTGCCGAAATACCGATTTCATATTTCTCTCTCTGCTTTCTTTCCTGACTTCTGTCATACTTATATGCATAAGCATTATCTAAAGCTTCATTCATGGAATCTGCCAAGGCTAAAGCGGTTCCGCTTGGTGCATCTAATTTTAAGTTATGATGCTTCTCAACGATTTCCATATCAAAACCTGCCGGTGCAAAAATAACCGCAGCCTTCTTCAATAATTCCATCAGTGTATTAATACCCAAAGACATATTCGCAGATTTTAAAACAGCTACTTTTGCAGTTGTCTCTTCCACCTTTGCAAGCTGTTCTTCGCTTAATCCTGTGGTACATAATACTACCGGAATCTGTTTTTCTGCACTGTAAATTAACAAATCATCTACTGCCTTTGCATTGGAAAAATCAATAATTACATCTGCTTTCACATTACAAAGTTCAATGTTTGGAAATACCGGGTAATCATTTGCAATTCCATCATATACATCAATTCCTGCAACGATTTCAATTGCTTCATCTGCCTTACAGATTCCTGTAATTACCTGCCCCATTTTTCCATTACATCCATGCATGATTGCCTTTATCATCACTGTTTCCTCATTCTTTCTATGTCTATGCTAATTTAATACCGTATGCTTTCATTGCTTCTGCTAATTTTGCCGCATTAGCATCTGTCATCTCTGTTAATGGAGAACGAAGTGTTCCCACATCATATCCCATAAGATTTAATGCTTTCTTAACAGGAATTGGATTTACTTCACTAAACAATGCCTCTACTAATGGCTGTGCTTCCAGCTGTAATTTCATAGCTGTAGCAATATCCCCATCAAAGAAGCTCTGGCACATATTGTGAACCTGTGCCGGTGCGATGTTAGACCATACCGAAATGACACCTGCTGCACCTAAGGATAATAATGGAACAACAATTGCATCTTCTCCGGAATAAAGGTCAATTTTACCATCCGTAAGGTTCATTAATTTTGCAGCCTGTGCCACATTTCCTGTTGCTTCCTTGATACCAACGATATTGTCTACTTCTTTGAATAATTTTGTAGCTGTCTCCGGAAGAATGTTACAACCGGTACGTCCCGGTACATTATACATAATAATCGGTAATTTTGTTTCTGCTGCAATTTCAGAATAGTAACGAATTAAACCACCCTGTGTTGCTTTGTTATAATATGGGGTAACTGCAAGGATACCATCTGCTCCTGCTTCTTCTGCTGCTCTTGTTAAATAAATTGCTTCTCTTGTACAATTAGAGCCGGAACCTGCCACAACCGGAACACGATTCTTTGTGAATTCTACTGCTGCTTTGATGACAGCGCTGTGCTCTTCCATTGTTAAGGTTGAACTTTCCCCTGTTGTTCCTGTAATAACGATACAATCAGTGCCCTGCTCAATCTGCCAGTTGATTAACTCCTCGAGTCTCTCATAATTTACTTCTTCATTGCTTTTCATTGGTGTAACAATTGCTACACCTGCTCCTTTAAAAATAGCCATCTTCAAAATCCTCCTATGTAATTATACGCTTGCGAAATAAATTTGTGTAAATAGATTTGTTTTAATTAGAAAGAGCTTTCACTTTTTGTATGATAAAATCTTTCCTCACTACTCGCGTAAATCGAAAAAAACCGGCTATGACGAGCCGGTTTCAAAAATCCTAAACGTAACACAGTCTGCTGACTGCTTCTATATCTTAGAATCCGATAGCTCCCCATCTAAAAGGTATAACCTTTTTACGATGACAGTCATAAAGCTCTTAACTTTATGCCCAAGTAATATACTTACAGCTCGTATATCCTTTCGGCGTCCTTCCCTTTCACTCTTCTTCCTCTGCACCTGCTGCATCCAAAAAGCTACTTATAAAGTACGCAACCTCTATCAAACAATATTTACTTCAACACTTATAGCGTCATAATAGCACCATCTATTTAGGTTGTCAACGTGTTACTATATGAAATTTTCTTTTATAATTATGCATTTTTTTGTCAGTATTCACTAATCTTCTAAGAATTCTACTTTACTTACAGATACTTCATATGCCACACGTTTCTCTGTTTCTGTCTCTGACAATTTTTTCACATATTCTCTGCTCTGGATACGTCCCCAGACCTGTACGTGTCCACCAACCTCAAAACCGGAGGCAAATCTTGCATTTCTTCCCCAACAGATACATGGAATATAGTCTGATTTTCCATAAGAGCGGTTCACTGCAATCAGTAAGTCTGCGATTTCACGTCCTAATGGTGTTTTACGATAAATCGGTTCTTTACAGATATAACCATCCAGAAAAATCTGATTACTTTTTACATCGTCTGTTAATTCCTCTAAAAATTCTAATTCCCTTACAAAAACAGAAAGCACAAGCCGGTTCTTTTTTTCCTCATGTCTGTTAAAAGAACGAAACTGTCCGGTTGCATAAATAATCTGTCCCACATGGTCTGCATTTACATCAATCAGTCTCTCTGATATCATAAGTGGTATGTAATCCATAAAATTACTAAGACGGTTTACCGCCACATCTACCACATAGAATCCCTCTCCGTACACTTCGTGGCTAAAACGGAAATCTGATACGATTTCCCCCACAATTGATACCTGGTTATTTTCAAAAATTTTATCTGCCATGAATTTTTCTCCTTCCTTTATCGCTATGGTATCTTACCTCTGCGACTTACCTGACAGGATATGTTTTACCATTTTTTTCTAGAAGAATTTTCGTGTTACGTGTCGATAAGATTTTTTTTATTCTTTCAATAGTTTTTGCCTATATAATGTAAGAAAAACTTGCGTAATTCCAGAAATATGCTACAATAGTTAGTCGTTGGGTTTTAAGATGAACCCTTAATCCTTAGTTTAGTAAAAAGAAAATGCTGCGCTCCTTTGTTAACGACAGCCTTTTCTTTGAAACGCTTTTTAGAAAGAAAGAGAGACAAATTATATGAGAATGAAACGTGAAGATGTAAGAAACATAGCCATTATTGCTCACGTTGACCATGGTAAAACAACTCTGGTAGACGAGCTTTTAAAGCAAAGTGGTGTATTTCGTGAAAATCAGGAAGTTCAGGAACGTGTTATGGACTCTAATGATATAGAAAAAGAACGTGGTATTACCATTCTTTCCAAAAATACAGCTATTACTTACAACGGAATTAAAATTAACGTTATCGATACTCCTGGACATGCAGACTTCGGTGGTGAGGTAGAGCGTGTCCTCAAAATGGTTGATGGTGTTGTACTGGTAGTAGATGCCTTCGAAGGTGTAATGCCACAGACAAAATTCGTTTTAATGAAAGCTTTAGAATTAGACCTTCATGTTATCGTTTGTGTCAATAAAATCGACCGTCCGGAAGCCCGTCCAGATGAAGTTGTAGACGAAGTATTAGAATTATTTATGGACTTAGACGCTTCTGACGAACAGTTAGACTGCCCATTTTTATTTGCTTCTGCAAGAAACGGATATGCAGTCCGCAATTTAGAAGACCTAAATAACGAAGACAAGAACATGATTCCACTTTTTGAGACAATTATCGATTATATGCCTGCTCCAGAAGGTGATCCGGAGGCAAATACACAGGTATTAATCAGCTGTATCGACTACAATGAATATGTAGGCCGTATCGGTATTGGAAAAATCGAAAATGGATCTTTAAAAATTAATCAGGATGCTATCGTTGTAAACCATCATGACCCTGACAAGCAGAAAAAGGTTCGTATCAGCAAATTATATGAATTTGATGGTTTAAATAAAGTAGATGTAACTGAATCCGGCATTGGTTCGATTGTTGCATTTTCCGGTATTGCAGATATTCATATCGGAGATACAATCTGTGCTGTGGATGTTCCTGTAGCCCTTCCGTTCCAGAAGATTTCAGAACCAACACTTTCTATGAACTTTATTGTAAATGACAGCCCTCTTGCCGGACAGGAAGGTAAATATATCACCTCCCGTCATTTAAGAGACCGTTTATTCCGTGAATTAAATACAGATGTTTCTCTCCGTGTGGAAGAAACTGACAGCCCGGACAGCTACAAAGTATCCGGTCGTGGTGAGTTACATTTATCTGTATTAATCGAAAACATGCGTCGTGAAGGCTATGAATTCGCTGTAAGTAAAGCTGAAGTTTTATATCACACCGATGAAAATGGTAAAAAGCTTGAGCCTATGGAATTAGCTTATGTGGACGTTCCAGACGAATTTACCGGAACTGTAATTGATAAATTAAGTCAGAGAAAAGGTGAAATGACAAATATGAAGCCTATCGCTGGTGGATATACAAGACTTGAGTTCAACATTCCATCCCGTGGTCTGATTGGTTACCGTGGAGAATTTTTAACTGATACAAAAGGAAATGGTATCATCAACACGATTTTCAATGGTTATTCTGAATACCGTGGTGATATCCAGTATCGTAAACTCGGTTCTTTAATTGCCTTTGAAACCGGGGAATCCGTAACTTACGGTTTATTCTCTGCTCAGGATCGTGGTACCTTATTTATTGGACCTGGTCAGAAGGTTTATGCAGGTATGGTTATCGGCTCCTGCTCAAGAAATGAAGATATCGAATTAAACGTATGTAAAAAGAAACATTTAACAAATACACGTTCTTCTTCTGCTGACGAAGCATTAACTCTTGTTCCACCAAGAATCTTAAGCTTAGAGCAGGCATTAGACTTCATTGATGTAGATGAGTTACTTGAGGTTACTCCGGAAAGCATCCGTATCCGCAAACGTATCCTTGACCCAACCTTAAGAAAACGTGCGAATATTAAAAAATAGAACCCAAAAACAGGGACGCAGCCTAAATTTCGAAATCGGGGGACGCATCTTTAAAGATGTGTCCCCCGATTTCGAAATTTAGGCTGCGTCCCTGTTTTTCAGAATTTAGGCTGCGTCCCTAGATTTCAAACTGCTCCATCATCTGTGCCATAGTAGAAACATTTGCTGCCTGCTCCTGACTGATAGCTGCTGTTTCTTCAGATGTTGCAGAGTTATTATCTACAACCTCAGCCACATGATTGATATTAGCGTCAATCTGATTCATATTTCTTGCTTCACGCTCTAATGCTTCTGCCACCTGCTGCATCTTCTGTGTTGCAACCTTGGTACCTTCGATAACCCCTTCCATATTCTGAACTGTTTCATCTGCAATAAGAATACCCTTGTCTACTGTCTGTACGGTCATCTCAATCAAGCTGGTTGTCTTGCTGGCTGCCTCTGCAGATTCCTCTGCTAACTTCTTAACCTGTTCTGCAACCACTGCAAAACCTTTTCCGGCTTCTCCGGCACGTGCTGCTTCAATTGCCGCATTCAAAGATAATAAGTTCGTCTGGCTGGCAATATCCTGAATCGTTCCGATAATTGTATTGATTTCCTCTGAACACTTGCTGATTTCGCCAATTGCAACCTTTAATTCCTGCATCTTGACATTACCTTCCATCAGCACCTGCTCTGCATGTACGGAAAGTTCTACCGTTTCTCTTGCTGAGCTTGCTTCTGCTTCCATACTTCTAGTCATTTCATTAATCATAGTTGCTACAGCAGACACATCACTTGCCTGAGTGGTACTTCCCTCTGCCAAATCTTCTGCGGCTTTTGCCAGCTGCTCAGAACCACTGTCTAATTCTTTTGCAACCTCTCGAATTGTAACCAGTGTCTTACGGGTATCGTCTACGATTTTTTCCATAGACTCTTTAATCTTTATAAATTCGCCCACATACTCGTCAGAAACCTCTACTGTATAGCATCCATCTCCCATCCGTCCTAATACGTCTGAAATCTCATGAATCATATTAGAGAAATTCTGTTTCATAAAGATAATCGCCTCTACCATTCGTCCGACTTCACTGTCATCCGGGAACATGTCTACTTCCTTGTCGAAACGTCCCTGTGCCAGTTCTGTCATCTGCTCAGATACTTTAAGAATTGGATCTAATAATTCTTTTCTCGAGAATTTAATGGTATCTATAATCTTCTTCACAATATATATAAAGGAAATGACAAACGCAAGTTCACTGATTATCATAATAATATTCAACATACTCTGCTTTTTTGCCATTCGATTCTGTATATTTGCTATGCAGGTATCTGTCAAAGAATTAATTTCCTGCACTGTAGCTTCGTATTCATCTCCAAATACATAGGACATAGCTGTTGTTAAATCACCATTCTGGGCGTAGGCAATTGCTTCCTCCTCCAACGGAACAAGACCATTGGAAAGAGCTGCTATCTGTTCCATCTGCGCCCATTCTTCGTCCGTAATATCATTCTTTTTTAATCCGTCCCATGCAACATCACGATTCTTTTCTACGTTCAATTCGTTCATATATCCATCGTAATATTGTTTATTACCAGTAACAGCAAAGGACTGTACATCGGAAGTAAGATTCTTTGAGCCTATACGATACTGGTTTAGCAGCATTGTGCTTTCTAATCGCTCTTCATTCGTCACTGAAAGCATAACATTTACACCGGAAAAAATTAATAATAAAACAATTCCAACTGCCACGACGCGATAAGTCTCTTTTACAATACGGTTCAACATAACCAGCTGACTGCGGCTGCTAAGAGCTGCTGTTTCACTTGTTTTCTCTTTACTTTTTCCCATAATTTCTGTCTTCTCCCTTCTTATACTTATGTCATACATTCTACTCATATCAATATAGTACATTATACCTATTTTTTTATTTTTTTACAATATCGAAATGGTACTTATAACCTATTTTCTTTATTTTTTTACTTTACAATTGCTAAAAAGCACAAAAAAAACCACTGTTTTTTTGTAAAATCAGTGGTTTCTTCGTCTATTTTATATACGTATTTCTTCACAGTATTTTATCTTTTAAATTTCCTGCACCTCATAAAGATAGGCATTTCCCGTTTTTCCAACACGCTTCACTATTGCAAGGTCCGTCATTATCAAAAGAATCGTCCCTGCCAGATTTACCCGAATTTTTGCTGCCTTCGCAAAATCCTTCACGGTAAATATTTCCGGCAGTTCATAGGGAATCAGCTGCATATAGTCTTCCCTTCGCTCAATACATACTTCCTCTGCAAAATTCACCGGAATCCTGTCATATCTTTCACTGCCCTTTTTCTTGTCTTTACTCCATCCATTTAACAGACGATATTCTTCCATGTCTATTAAAGCGAATTTAAATCTCAAGTTTGCATCATTTAAATAAGGGCGAATTTTATACAATTCTGCAAATGCCTGATAGACATTCCCTTTTTTGGGTGATTTCCGTTTTGCAGATGCCTCCCCTGTTTCTTCATCAATCCAGGAAAGCCATTTAATATGAGGAATCGGGTACACAATGGTCACCGGATATAGAGGAAGAAATGCCGCAAGCTTATTACGCATTTTATGAAATGCTCTCGTTTGTATCTCGATAATCTCCGTACCGGTATAAATGTCCGCCACATATCCCTCAATGGGAATCTCATGCATATCTTCATCCGGGGCATAATAGTTCTTTAAAACAGCGTGAATCGTCTTCTCTGATAAGGTTCCTATCCCCTGACGTTCCCGCTCTTTCCCTATTACTTTTTCTCTTGCCGCTTCAAATACTTTTTCGTTGATACCCATGAGATAAAACTCCAATTATTTTTTTTCCGGATGCTTCATATCCTTTAATATATCAAAACAGTCAAAGGTTGCAAAATAATCCTCCGGTGTCTCTGCACGACGGATTAACTGTGTGGAACCATCCTCTTTTAATAATACCTCAGCAGAACGTAATCGTCCATTATAATTATAGCCCATGGAGAAACCATGTGCTCCTGTGTCATGAATTACTAAAAGGTCACCTTTTTCAATTTCAGGCAGCATACGGTCAATTGCAAATTTGTCACAGTTTTCACAAAGAGAACCAACTACGTCATATTTATGGTCGCAGGCAGCATCCTCTTTTCCCATAACAGTAATATGATGATATGCTCCATAAATTGCCGGACGCATCAGGTTTGCTGCGCAGGCATCTACACCAATATACTCTTTATGAGTATGTTTCTCATGGATTGCTTTTGTTACAAGGCATCCGTACGGAGCAAGCATAAAACGTCCCATTTCAGAATAAATAGCAACATCCCCCATTCCTGCCGGAACTAATACTTCTTCATAAGCAATTCTTACACCTTCACCAATTGCATAGATGTCATTTTTTTCCTGCTCCGGACGATATGGAATTCCTACACCACCGGAAAGATTTACAAATTTAATGTCGCAGCCTGTCTTTTCCTTTAATTCTACCACTAATTCAAAGAGCTGACGTGCAAGCTTTGGGTAGTATTCATTTGTTACTGTATTACTTGCTAAGAAAGCATGTACACCAAAATATTTAGCACCTTTTTCTTTTAAAATCTTAAAGCCCTCAAATAACTGTTCATGGGTGAAACCATATTTTGCATCCCCAGGGTTGTCCATAATTCCGTTGCTCATTTTAAATACTCCGCCCGGATTGTAACGGCAGCTGATAGTTTCCGGTATATGACCAATTGTTTTCTCTAAAAAGTCAATATGTGTAAAGTCATCTAAGTTGATAATTGCCCCCAACTCCTCTGCAAAAGCGAATTCCTCTGCTGGTGTATCGTTAGAAGAAAACATAATGTGCTTTCCATCAAATCCCTGAGAATCTGCTAACATTAACTCAGTTAAAGAAGAACAGTCACAGCCACAGTCATAATCCTTTAAAATATTTAAGATATATGGATTTGGTGTTGCCTTTACTGCAAAATATTCACGAAAGCCCGGATTCCATGCAAATGCTTCCTTTACCGCCTTTGCATTTTCACGAATTCCTTTTTCATCGTAAAGATGAAATGGGGTTGGAAATTTCTCAACAATTTTTTCCAGCTGTTCTTTGTTTACAAATGTTTCTTTTTTCATTATAAATTCCTCCTAAATAAAAAATTACTGTTCACATTCTCCTCTTTTATGTTATAATTTCTGTATCAAATGTACTAGAAATCGTATAGGGGAGCGTTTATGAATATTTCAATATTACCTTATCTTGATGAAGCCGCAGTTGCTTCTTTACAGGAACAAGCCCAAATAAGAGCTGCCGCACTCCGGGATCAGGCTGCTATGCAGCAGACCTCTGAAACTGCTGACTTTGGAGCCTTACTACAGGAACAGACGGAACTGATTCAGTCTTCTACTACCTCTGAGACTTCTTCCGCGTCTGCTTCTGTCTCCGCATGTTCGGCTACCGATTTAGAGGGCTATTTTAATGAAGCCTCTAATATTTTCGGTGTTTCAACAGATTTATTGAAAGCAATTGCGAAAACAGAATCCAATTTCAATCCTTCTGCCATAAGTACTGCCGGAGCCATTGGTATCATGCAGTTAATGCCGGAAACCGCGAAAAGTCTTGGCGTAACCAATTCCTATGATGCCAGAGAGAATATTTTAGGCGGTGCCAAATTGATTAGCCAGCTGCTTGTCAAATATAATGGCGATACTTCCCTTGCCCTTGCCGCATATAATGCGGGCAGCGGAAATGTTGATAAATACGGTGGTATTCCACCTTTCAAAGAAACCCAGAATTATGTGGTTAAGGTTTTAACTTATCTTGGACAAGATATTACCATTCCTTCTAACAACGCTACCGTAGCTGACTCAACTGCTTCGGAAAACAGTTCCCTTTCTTCTATCTTTGATTTAACCGGTGAAGCCCGTGAAGAAGCGAATAAGATGTTAGAAGAATTTTTCACCAGCAAAAATATCACCAAAGAAGCTTTAGATACAATGGTTGCAATTTTAAAACTAATGAAAATGGCAGCTTCCAAGGAAACCTGATAACAGGTTTCCTTTTTTATTCTATAGAATAAAGGCACTTCGTGCACAGATGCGCAGCTACGCGCTTATCATCATTCCTTTGTAATTCCCTCTATCTGCTCTCCCAGATACTGATTAAATTCCTTCATAAATTTATAAATCAGTTCTACTTCTTCTTTGGAATAACGACTTAAGAACTGCATATCGCGTTTCTCCCATAGCTTATGTCTTTTTTCATGCTCCTTAAATAATAGCATTCCCTGTTCTGTCAGTTTAAAATATACTTCCTTTTTATTTGTCTCTAATGTATACTTTTCAATCAGCCCTTTTGTTAAAAGCTTTTTTGTCATTTTGCTGATTGCTCCGCGGGTCATCTGCATATGCTCTGCAATTTTGGTTACATTCGGAAGCTCCAGTCTTCCGATATAATCAATACAGTGTGTCTCTGAATATCCATACTCATCAAGACAGACATTTTCTGTCAGCTTAGAAAGCAGTTCCTGCTGTTCCAGCATCAACGATATTTCCTTTAATAAAATCTGCTGTTCTTTCATTTTGTTTCCTCGTCAACATTTTTCTAGTAACACTATAGCGCATGATTGTTTCCATGTCAACATTATTCTTCTAAATTCACTGGAAAAGTAATCTGCTTTCCCAGAAATCCCTGTTAAAACAAAAATGCTAAGGTTATAAAGGTTTCTTAGTCTCTTAATCGCTCCACATTCCGTTTTAACGAAGCAACTGCTGTATCAATATCAGAACGGGTCGTATCTGCGCACAATGTCATTCGAATCGTTCCCACGGCATAATCCTCAGGAACATGAATCGCTTTTATCACATAAGAAATTCGTTCTTCACCTGTATTGCAGGCTGAGCCTCCTGAAGCACATATTCCATCCTCGCCTAACAACACCAGCAATGCTGTTCCTTCCACTCCCTTTATGCTAATACTTACATTCCCCGGCAGCCTGTTTATGGGATGCCCATTTAATCGTACCTCCGGAATCTCATATTTGATACGTTCTATCAAATAGTTCCTCAGCATTATCTCTTTTTTTATTCTCTGTTTCATAGTCTGATGGGCAATCAGGGCTGCTTTTCCAAGGCCGACAATCCCTGGTACATTTTCTGTTCCTGCACGTTTTCCCCGTTCCTGCCCGCCACCATGAATAAAAGAGGGAATTTTTACGCCCTCTCTGACATATAAGAAGCCAACTCCTTTCGGACCATGGAACTTATGGGCACTTGCACTTAATAAATCCACCGGATATTTATTTACAGACAGTGGTATCTGGGCATACGCCTGCACTGCATCTGTATGAAAAAGTATCTGATGTTCCCTTGCAATCTGACCTATCTGGCGTATCGGTTCAATCGTTCCTATTTCATTATTGGCAAACATAATGGAGATTAATATGGTATCCGGCCTGATTGCCTGCAAAACCTTTTCAGGTGAAATTATTCCATTTTCATCCGGGTTAAGATATGTGATATCATAGCCTAATTTCTCTAAGTATTCACAGGAATTTAAAATTGCATGATGTTCAATACTGCTGGTAATAATATGTCTGCCATAGGGCTTATACATCCCTGCAATTCCTTTTAACGCCCAGTTATCGGATTCTGAACCACCGGATGTAAAATAAATTTCCTCCGGCTTTGCCCCAATTGAATGAGCAACTATTTTCCTCGACTGTTCTACTGCCCTTTTGGCATCCTCCCCGATATCATATATTGTAGATGCATTTCCAAAGTTTTCTCTTAAATAGGGCTCCATTTCTATTTTTACAGCTTCTGACATCTGTGTCGTGGCTGCATTGTCCAAATATATTTTTCTACCCATACAATCCTCTTTTCTTTCCGCACGACTTCTTTTTCCGCCATATGCTTCATATACTAAAACAATAAAACTTTCCTATTCCTCGGAGGCATATTTGAATTTATCAACTAAAAATCCGTTAATTACAGGTACGCTGCTTTTAGCAACAGCAGGTATCCTTACCCGTATCATTGGTTTCTTCTATAAAATATTCCTATCCCGCACAATTGGTGCAGAAGGTCTTGGAATTTACCAGCTTATTTTTCCAGTCATGGGAATCTGTTTCTCTCTGACTTCTGCCGGAATTCAGACTTCTATTTCGAAATATGTATCGATGGAAATCGGCAAACGCAACCCGAAAGGAGCCAGACTTTACCTTTTTACTGGCTTATGTCTCTCAACCGGACTTTCTTTCCTAATAGGAGTAATACTTTGGAAAAACGCTTCTTCCATCGCCATCACACTGCTGGGAGAACCCCGTTGTGCGCAATTGTTAAAGATTATTGCCTTTTCCTATGTTCCATGCAGTATTCATGCCTGCATCAATGGTTATTATTATGGAATGAAAAAAGCTGCCATTCCCTCTGTTTCCCAACTGGCGGAGCAGCTGGTGCGGGTTGGCAGCGTTTATCTGTTCTATACAATTATGGAAAGCAAAGGACAGCAAATGACTATTGCTATGGCTGTCTGGGGCATTACTCTTGGAGAAATTGGTGGTATGCTGGTTTCCTTAAGTGCAATGGGTTACCAGAAAGCAGAGGGAAATATTGCCATTACGGTCAAAAATCTGCTATGTATGGCGATTCCCCTTACCGCAAACCGGCTGGTATTAAATCTCTTTTCCAGTGTGGAAAATATTCTGATTCCAAAGGCTTTGCGAAGCTTTGGCTATACCACCGGAGAAGCCCTTAGTGTATTTGGTATTTTAACCGGTATGTCCTTTGCCATTATTATGGCTCCCAGTGTCATTACAAATTCCATTTCTGTCCTGCTGCTTCCTACTGTTTCCGAAGCTCAGGCAAAAAACAATCAGCTGTTGATTAAACGGGCAATTTTCCGTACTGCTGTCTGCTGCATTCTGCTTGGTTCTGTCTGCACCCTTTGTTTTCTTTTTACCGGTGACTTTATTGGAAATTTTCTTTTTCACAACTCATTGGCAGGAACCTTTATTAAGACCATCAGCTGGATATGTCCTTTTCTTTATATGAATTCGACACTTATAAGCATCCTCCATGGCCTTGGTCTGGTTAATCAATCCTTCTTTATCAATCTGTTTGCCAGCATAATACGGATTCTTTTTGTACTGTTTCTAATTCCTGTGACAGGTATCCGGGCTTATCTCTATGGGCTGTTAATTGCCCAGCTGTTTGTGTCAGTTACAGCTTTGGGGCTGTTATCTTTTAAAATAAAGTGCACAAAAAAGCCAGAAGCTTAACGCCTCTGGCTTTCATTCGTCTAAATTAAATTACACTCGTGATAAGTATTCACCTGTTCTTGTATCAATCTTGATAACATCATCCTGTTCAACGAATAATGGTACATAAACAGTAGCACCTGTCTCAACAACAGCTGGTTTTGTAGCACCTGTAGCTGTATCGCCTTTGAAACCTGGCTCTGTATCTGTAATCTGTAATTCTACGAAAAGAGGTGGTTCTACTGCAAATACGCTTCCGTTGTGAGAGCACATTTTAACCATTTCGTTCTCTTTTACGAATTTTAAAGAATCACCGATATCATCCTGAGATAATGCGATCTGATCATATGTTTCAACGTCCATGAAGTAGAATAAATCACCATCTGCATATAAGTACTGGTAATCTTTTCTGTCGATACGTGCCTGTGGACATTTTTCTGTTGGACGGAAAGTTTTTTCTACAACACCGCCACTCTTAATATTTTTTAATTTTGTTCTAACAAACGCTGCACCTTTACCTGGTTTAACGTGCTGAAATTCGATAATCTGAAAAATGTTACCTTCTAATTCAATAGTGATACCATTTCTGAAATCTCCTGCTGAAATCATGAATTACTTCCTCCTTAAGAAAATACGATACAAGCCCTTAGGCTCTCTGATTTCTATATTTTATAATAAACCGCTATACATTTCAAGCTTTTTTTCTTGTGGAATGGTATAAAATACCTTTTTCAGACATTTCTACTTTTTTCCATTTATTTTCACAAGATAATTTTTAAAAAATTCGAACTAATTACGTCCTTCAATTTCATGAATCATATCGATTCTGGTCTGATGTCTTCCGCCTTCAAACTCTGCATCTAAGTAAGCTTTTACGATATCCTTTGCCAGCTCACTTCCTACGATTCTTGCACCAAAGGCAATTACATTTGCATTGTTGTGCTGTTTTACAAGTCTTGCTGTTGCACAGTCAGAGCATACTGCTGCGCGGACACCTGCTACCTTATTCGCAGCAATCGAGATACCTACTCCTGTTCCACAGATAAGAACGCCACAATCTGCTTCTCCGGCAACTACTGCACGTCCTACCTTTTCACCAATTTCCGGATAATTACAGCTTTCCTTTGTATCTGTTCCAAAATTAACAACCTCATGGCCTAATCCCTTCAGATACTCCATAATCTCAAATTTCATTTCTGGTGCTGCATGGTCATTACCAATTGCGATTTTCATTTTCTCCTCCATTCTGAAGCACGGCTGCGCTTCTTAGCTTATGTTATTTATTTGCTTTATTTTTGTTTCTTTTGATATCGTTTATAGAAAAACAATACTATTTTTTCTAAATATCGCTTTAATACTATCTGGATTTCTTCTTTTGGATGAATTGGTTTTACTAAAATGGTACGGATTCCCACTCTGTTAGCGCCATAAATATCTGTAAAAATCTGGTCGCCGACGAAAATGGTATTGGTAACATCTGTTCCCATCTGCTCCATCGCTTTTTTATAATTGGCAGCCTTCGGTTTTCCTGCTTTATGGATATAGGATACCTGCACTGCATCATTAAACATTTTTACCCTTGGCTCTTTATTATTGGATAAAAGCATACAGGAAAATCCTAACTCCTTTAGATGGGCAAACAACTCACATGCCCGCGCATCTGCCGGCTCACCGTGACGCACCAGTGTATTATCAATATCAAAAATCACACCCTGATAACCTTCTTCATGTAATTTATCAAAGTCTATCACATATGTGGACTCTAAATATTCTCCCGGATAAAATATCTTTAACATTTATTTTATTTCCTTCCTAAAATGGCTGTCCGAAACAGCTATTTCTTCTTCCGCCGACAAAAAAGCTGGTTTTATCGACATCCAAAGTCTGGTTACTATTACACCGCTACCTAGATTACTACATTTTGAAAAAAAAATCCAGTCATAATACAAAAGAATCTCGCTGGCAGGATTCTCGCGCTAACGTGCAGTCACGCAGTGACACTTTCCACTTGCGTGTTATGCGCATCGAGACTTTCGTTTTGAAAGTCTCCTTGAGGTTTTCGATTCATAGAAATTTGCGAAAATTCCTATGAATAAAAAAAGACTATAGTGATTGATTGATGTGACCCCAAAAAGTTAGACTTTTATTGCGTAACAGATTTTAATGTCTG
>CAYMIS010000084.1:0-15446 GCA_964390485.1 uncultured Roseburia sp.
GTCGAAAGAATAAATGCGAATGGCATAACCTTGTGATAATACCAATTATGACAGGGGATTTTTTAATAAAATTTTGCAACAGCCCCTTTTTTCTAATCTGCCATCACCGCCACAAACTGCATATACCGTTCCGAATTTTCTGCAATATCCTGTTCTGATACCCCATAATATTGGTAAATATCTTTTACCGCCTGCTGTACCTGTTTTATTTTTCCTTTCTTTGCTTCGGATGAAGTTGCTGAAAAATAGACATGATTTTTTTCTATTTCAAAATAAATGTCTCCCAGACTTTCCAATTTTATGTGATAAAGATGATAATCCATTGGAAAAAGTTCTTCCGGTACATTTGCTGCCTTCTCCTGCAATGCTTCCACCCGTTTCAAAAAGTCTTTCACAGACTGTTCATCCGCTGTATCCGGTCTTTCAATCTCTAAGGACTCTCCGATTAATTCCGGCTGACATTTTTGAACAAGTGCTTCCTTACAGTATTTGCGCTTCGACTGAAACCTTCTTGAGGTTTCCGGTATTTCCTCTGCCTGATATTTTGTCTTCATATATTCAACCACTTTATCTATACTGTGGGGATTTGCTGCAATTTTCTGTTTTACTTTTTCCCGTTTTCTTTTGTAACACCAATTGCGAAACTGATGCTTCCATCCTTTTATACCAAATTTCTTATTATTCCCTACAATAAACACACTGGTTGGCCCATCCGCACCGCCAATTACTGTAAAGGATTTCACTGATTTACCCATCCCATTTCTCCTTAAAAGCAAACGCTTATTTTCAGCAGTTCTTAATACTCTAATCCACGCTTTTCTATAGCAGACATCATTCGCCACATTAGCTACTCTAATTAACAGAATAGAGAATGTGATTCCTTTTGTCAAATAATCTTAAATATAATTTTAGGGCAATGCTCGTATGCATTAGTTTTTCAAAATCCGTATGATTATTCGTGCACTATTTTACTTGCATCTTTTTTCTCATTACTCTATACTAAAGTTACATTCATAGGACACTCATGTCCATTTATTTTCAACAGGATTTATTAATCCTATCCTTGCAGTATTACACTGCATCCGGCGTTTTCGCCAAACATACCATACTATCTTTCATTTTAAAAAGGAGATATTGCCTATGACAAACACCTTTATAAAAAAACATATTTATCGGCCGCTTTCCGAATTAAATCTAATCGATGATTTTCTTTTTCAGCAGCTACTTTCGCAAGAGGGTGATGGAGAAGAATTCTGCCGTATTCTATTGAGCACCATTCTAGGAAAACCAATTCGTAATGTACGCATTACTCCACAAAAAAATATTCTTGGAATCGATACAAACCAGCACGGTATCCGTCTGGATGCTTATATTGAAGACGTTTCAGAAACCACTTTTCCAAATGAGAACTGCATAGACGCTGAAATCATTCCAGACATTTACGACATTGAACCCAATAACCGATATGAAAAAGATACCTTACCTAAGCGAATGCGCTATTACCATGGTCTGATTGATACACAATTTCTGGCAACCGGAGCAGACTATAATAAACTTCCCAATGTTGTCATCATAGTAATTCTTCCTTACGACCCCTTTGGCCAAAATCGGATGGTATACACCATTCAGAATCAATGTGTAGAATCCCCTAGTCTTCCTTACAATGATGGTGCTACAAAAATCTTTTTATATACAAAAGGCTCTGTAGGAAACCCTAGTCAGGAGCTGCGGGATATGTTAAAATACATAGAGAAAACAACTACAGACAACATAACAAACCAAAATATTGATACTGTGCACCATTTTGTAGAAAAAGTGAAACGGCGGAAGGAGGTTGAAATTAATTATATGAAATCATGGGAATTGGAAAAAATGTGGAGAAATGATGGACTTGAAGATGGCTTAGAACAGGGCAGTGCTGCCTTAATAAAAACATGTCAGGAATTTCACATCTCCAAAGAAGAAACCTTAAGCAGAATTATGCAGAATTTCAATCTCACGCAGGACACTGCTGCAACCTATATCGAATCCTACTGGCAAAAATAATTGTGATATATCCGCTCACATTCTTTACAAATAAGTAAGGCTGTTCTCGGTTAAAATGGAAATTTTACTTTTGCAAATTTCCATTTCAACTGTGAACAGCCTTACTTATTTTAAAACACATAACCAAATTCTTCTGAAATACCTAGAGCTTTATTACAAAACCGTAAAAAGGGTGCCTGCAAAAAAAACATACCCTTACGATTTTTTTACACACTCCTTTACCAGTCTGACCACCTGAATCACAACAGTTGGTACAAATGCAAGTCCTGCAATGCTTAATAACTGCATTGATGTAAGTGGTGCAACTACAAATAATTTCTGCATAAATGGTACAACTAGAACAAATGCAAGTAATACAATTCCTGCAAAGAATGCTGCTACACTCCATAAGTTGCTTTTTATTCCAAGCTTAAAAATAGAAAGGTGGCTTCTACAGTTAAATCCGTGGAAAAGACGTGCCAGTGTCAAAGTTGCAAAGGCCATTGTGGTAGCTGTCATAGCATCTGTTCTAAGTCCGATATAGTAAGCTGTCATTGTTGTTACTGCAATTAATCCACCATATGCTAAAAGTCTTATTGTAAAATCCTTTGAAAGGATACCAGCCTTTGGATCACGAGGTTTATTTTTCAGTAACATCTTATCAGATGGCTCCATTCCAATTGCAAGGGCTGGAAGAGAGTCTGTTAACAAGTTAATAAATAAAAGATGTACCGGTTCAAATGGTGTTCCCAGTGCCATAATGGAGCAATATAATACTGCTAAAATTGCTGCCATATTACCGGATAATAAGAACTGGATTGCATTTAAAATATTACGATATACATTTCTTCCGTTTAAAACAGCCTTAATAATAGTTGCAAAGTTATCATCGGCAAGTATCATGGCAGAGGCATCCTTCGAAACCTCTGTTCCTGTAATTCCCATGGCTACACCGATATCTGCTTTTTTCAATGCAGGAGCATCATTAACACCATCTCCGGTCATGGCAACAATATTACCTTTTTTCTGCCATGCATCCACAATTCTGATTTTATTTTCCGGTGAAACACGGGCATATACGGAAATTTTTCCTAAAACATCTGCCAGTTCTTCTTCTGACATAGCATCTAATTCCTGTCCGGTTACTGCCATATCTCCATCCTGGTAAATACCAATCTGTTTTGCAATTGCAGTAGCTGTTACCTTGTGGTCTCCGGTAATCATAACCGGTTTAATACCTGCACTGATTGCATCTGCAACTGCACCAATGGATTCTTCTCTTGGTGGGTCAATCATGGATACTAACCCGATAAAGGTGTATCCATATTCATTTTCTATAGAAAGTGTTTCATTTTCGTCTGCTTCTCTATATGCAAATGCCAGAACACGTAAACCATTTTCAGAGAAAATGCGATTCTGCTGTACAATATTTTCACGGTCTTCTTCTGTAATCGGGCATACACCATCTTCGGTAGCAATGCTCTCGATTCTATCCAGCAGCACATCAACAGCGCCTTTGGTAAGTACGGTAGGTACTCCATGAATTCGATATTTTGTACTCATAAGCTTTCTGTCAGAATCAAATGGAAGTTCTTCCAGACGTGGCATCATGCCTCGAATATCTTCTTCTGATACCCCTGCCTCAAAAAGTCCTGTATTTCTTGCCATTGTAAGAAGACAGGTTTCTGTCGGATCACCGATATCTTTTCCATCCTGAATAGAAGAATCATTATTTAAAATTGCTGTATATAATAAATATCTGTGTAAAGACTGTTTAATATCGATTTCTTCCGGTTTAAAGCACTGGTTATTTACATAGACACCGGTAACTGTCATTTTATTCTGTGTCAGTGTTCCTGTTTTGTCAGAACAAATAACGGAAACACATCCAAGACTTTCTACTGCCTTTAATTCCTTGATAATCGCATTGTCAGCAGCCATTTTTCTAGTTCCCATTGCCTGAACAATTGTAACAATAGAGCTTAATGCTTCTGGAATTGCTGCTACTGCTAAAGCAACCGCAAACATTAAAGAATCTAAGACTGGCTCTTTCTGGAAAATTCGAAGAGCAAATACAATCACACTGACAATCATAACAATAATAGCAAGCTTCTTTCCAAAGTCATCCAAGCTTACCTGAAGTGGTGTCTTTTTGTTCTTTGTGTCATTCATCAGCCCGGCAATTTTTCCCATTTCGGTATTCATACCAGTTCCGGTTACAAGTACATTGGCTCTACCATAAGTTACAAGACTTCCGGAATATACCATGTTAGTTCTGTCACCTAATGGTACCTCTTTTTCAATTGTTTCATCCTTTTTATCCACGTTTGTGGATTCACCGGTAAGAGAACTCTCATTTACCTGTAAGGAGTAATTTGCAAGGATTCGTCCATCCGCAGCAATCATATCACCAGCTTCTAATAACAATACATCCCCTGGTACGATTTCCTTAGAAAGTACTTCTTTTTTCACGCCATCACGAAGTACCTTCGCATGAGGAGCAGAAAGTTCTTTTAATGAATCTAAGGATTTTTCTGCCTTCACATACTGTACAGTTCCTAAAACAGCATTCAAAATGATTACCGCAAGAATAACGATGGTACTCTCCATATTTCCAGATAACATAGAAATAATTGCGGCAACAATAAGTATAATTACAAGTAAATCTGCAAACTGCTCTAAAAATACTGCCAGAATGCTTTTTCGCCCGCTTTCCTCTAGTACATTTTCACCCTTTTCCTTAAGTAACTGTTCTGCCTGTTCACTGGTAAGACCATTCTCATTACCAAACTGTGCAAACAGTTCCTGCTTCTCCTGCTGATAAATTTCTTTCATAAAATAGTTCTCCTTTCGATATGAGTATGCAAAAAAGACCTTTTGCATACACATTATGTGTATACAAAAAGTCTTGTTCAACATTGTTACCTAGCCTCCGGTCTGTATTCAGACGTATTGACGAAAGCTAAGACATGTAATTTCTACATGCAACTACTCCCTTTTCGCATATGTTAAGTATATACCACACTTTGAAAATTATGTAAATAGGGAATTTTCAATTTTTCACATAAATTATTGACAAAATTTTAATGTTCGCAATCGCAATGCTGCTTTTCATGATATTCATTGTGAAGCAGTTTATGCTCCTTGCCCTTTAAAATTCCATCATATAAAGTCTTGATAATCGGGTTCTCATTGGACAGTTTAATCTGGGCAGCCTTGTCGATATTATACATTCCCTCAAAACGTGCTTTCTTGGTACGCGGACCAATCGGTGTCGGCTGTCCTCCTCCTGTAATACAGCCTCGCTTACATGCCATTACCTCAACGAAATCATAATATACTTCTCCCTTCTTCATTTTCGAAAGAATTTCATCTGCACATTTTAATCCGTTGACTACCGCAATTTTTACTTCCCGTTCTCCTAAGGTTACTGTTGCTTCCTTGATACCCTCTGTTCCACGTACACCGGTGAAACTGATTTGCTCTAAATCCTCCAATTTGCTGCTATTTACCAATTTTCTAAGCACGGCCTCTGTAACACCACCGGTTACCCCAAAAATAGCTGCTGCACCTGAGGACAATCCAAATGGCATATCAAGTGCCTCTGATGGCATCTGCGCCAAATCGATACCGGCTTCTCTTATCATACGGGTAACTTCCACAGTGGTCAGCACATAGTCCACATCCTGCACTCCCTCTGTAAAATGTTCTGGGCGTAAAATCTCATCCTTTTTTGCCGTACACGGCATAATGGAAACAACAATCGTTTCCCGTTCTTCCTGATTCATCCGAGCCTCTTCTTTTATTAATGCTCCAAACATCTGTTGTGGGGAACGGCAGGTAGAAATATTCTTCCGATATTCCGGATATTTTTTCTCACAGAATTTTACCCATCCCGGACAGCAGGAAGTAAATAATGGCAGATTTTTCCCGGATTCCAGACGTTCTAACAGCTCCTTCGACTCTTCCATAACCGTAATATCTGCGCCAAAATTGGTGTCATAAATTTCATCAAAGCCCATTCTTCTTAATGCTGCCACTAATTTTCCAAGGGAATTTTCTCCCTTTGGAATCCCGAAAGTATCTCCAATCGCCACCCGGACTGCCGGTGCTATCTGTACAACCACACGCTTTGTCTTGTCAGATACTGCCTCCCATACCGCATGTACATTGGATTTAATGGTAATTGCTCCTGTCGGACAGACAACGCGACACTGACCGCAGCCAACACAATCTGTCTCCGCCATTTTCTTATTAAAGGCTGGCATAACACGCATTTCGGAACCGCGATGTGCAAAATTTAACACTCCAATTCCCTGAATTTCTTCACAGGTGCGCACACAGTCACCACACAGAATGCATTTATTCGGGTCTATCACAATGCAATTTGAAGAATCATCCAAAGGCACCTGTTCCTTCGTATTTTGGAAACGAACCATATCTACCCCAAGCTGCTGTGCTAATTTCTGCAGAGTACATGCTCCATTCTCACGACAGGTAGTACAATCCCTGCAATGGGATGCTAACAATAATTCTAAAATCATTTTACGGTGATGCTGCAGCTTCGGCGTATTGGTATAAATAACCATACCATCTCTTGGCACCTCAGAACAGGATGCAAAAATTCTTCCTCTGTCATCCTCTACCACACACATGCGGCACGCTCCATAGGTAGACAACTCGGAGTGATAGCAGAAGGTTGGAAGGTCTATTCCTGCTTTTCTTATAATTGCCAGAAGATTTTTCTCATCTTCAAAGGGAACTTTTCTATTATTAATTGTAATGTACTTCATTGCTTCCTCTCATTCCGCCGCTTTTGCGGCTTTTTATTCCGCGGGATTTTGTGCACTGGCACAATTTTCACCAAAAAGAAATCTTCCCAGATTTATCCTGAAAAGCAATTTCTTTCCGTTTCCCTATGCTTCAATATGAATTGCACCAAAAGCACAGGAGCTTTCACAGGCTCCACACTTGATACAAACCGAATCGTCTATTGTAAATGGCTCTTTTATTTTTCCGGATATTGCCCCTACCGGACAGTTTCTTGCACATTTTGAGCAGCCTTTACAACGCTCCGGACTGATTACAAAGCGACGAAGTGCACTACAGGTATGCGAAGTGCATCGCTTATCTACTACATGTTCAACATACTCATCTCTAAACAGTTTTAAAGTACTCATAACCGGAAGAGCTGCACTCTTTCCCAGACCGCAAAGAGCAGTATCTGTAATCGTTGTCGCCAGTTCTTCTAATAAGTCAAGGTCTTCCATTTTTCCTTTTCCGGCAACAATACGCTCCAGTATCTCTAGCATGCGCTTGGTTCCTTCACGGCAAGGCACACATTTTCCACAGCTCTCGTTCTGGGTAAAATTCATAAAGAACCGGGCAACCTCCACCATACAGGTATTATCGTCCATAACAACCAGTCCACCGGAACCAATCATTGCCCCCATTTTCTTTAAGGAATCAAAATCAAGGCTGACATCTAAGTGTGGTGTAATCAGACAGCCACCGGATGGTCCACCAATCTGCACTGCTTTAAAGTTTCCATCTCCTTTGATTCCGCCACCAATATCAAAGATAACCTCCCGCAGTGTCGTTCCCATTGGTACTTCAATCAAACCGGTATTTTTCACACTGCCGGTCAAGGCAAAGGCCTTTGTTCCCGGACTGTTTTCCGGTCCGATAGTCTTATACCATGCAGCCCCTTTTAAAATAATCATTGGAACATTGGCGTAGGTCTCTACGTTATTTAATACCGTTGGCTTTTCAAACAGCCCCTGTTCTACAGTTCTTGGTGGTTTTACCCGGGGCATTCCCCGGTTACCTTCAATGGATGCCGTCAGCGCACTTCCTTCGCCACAGACAAAGGCTCCTGCTCCGCGGTTAATATGTAAATGGAAACTAAAATCTGTTCCCATAATATTATCACCAAGTAATCCACTCTCCTCGGCATCTTTGATTGCCAGTTTCAATCGACTGATGGCAAGAGGATATTCTGCCCGGACATAGATATACCCTTCCTGTGCACCTACTGCATAAGCTGCAATTATCATGCCTTCAATCATTTTATGAGGGTCACCTTCCATAATGCTTCGGTCCATAAATGCCCCCGGGTCTCCCTCATCACCATTACAGACAATATAACGGATTTTCTCCGGCTGTCTTGCCACCTGTTTCCACTTATAGCCTGTCTGGAAGCCTCCACCCCCACGACCGCGAAGATTGGATTCCAGAATTTCTTCCACAACCTGTTCCGGTGTCATTTCAAATAATACTTTCGCTAATGCCTGATATCCCTCATGGGCAATGGCATCCTCGATATGCTCTGCATCAATATGACCGCAGTTTTCTAAAACCAACCGGGTCTGTTTCTTATAAAATGGAATTTCTTCCTGTTTCTGATACTCGATACCATTCTGCTTATATAAAAGATGACGAATCACTTCTCCTTTTTTAATGGTTCTCTCAAAAATTGCTTCACAATCCTCAAGCTGTACCTTTGTATACAGAATACCAAGTGGCTCAATCCGCATTAAAGGTCCCATCTCACAGAACCCATGACATCCACTTTTTTTAACCTCCATGGCTCCATCGCCATGGGCAATTTCCGGTCCAAAATGTACTTCTACTTCCGGATTCCCTTCCACCAGTTCGCACATTTTCTTATAAATTTCTCCGGAACCTCCCGCAAGACAACCTGTACCTGCACAGATTAAAATTCTGCATTTGCTGTTTTCCACCTGTGCCTTCGTTTCTTTCCGAAGTTCATTTAATTTCTCTCTATTATCTACCTTCTGCATGTTTCCTCCATTCCAGTTTCCTTACGTGTTTATGCAGACACTGTACCAGTATTTCACAGTACCTATACTGTATCTCTGCATCCTTCACCACTGCACGCTCGCCACCTGTAGCATAGCTTCACTTATGTTATTCACCACTGCTATTTCTCAGTTCTTTAATTAAATCCGCTGCTGCATCCGGGGTCATTGCCGGATATACTTTATCGTTTACCGTAAGTACCGGTGCAAGACCACATGCCCCAAGACAGGATACTGTTTCTAAGGTAAACATCATATCATCTGTGGTTACTTTGTCTTTTGACAAACCAAGCTCTGTATACAGGCGTTCCAGAATTGGAATAGATTTTCTGACATGACAGGCGGTTCCATCACAAACCTTTATCACGTATTTGCCCTTTGGTTCAAAGGAAAAGTTTTCATAAAAAGTAGCCACACTATAAGCTTTTGCCTCTGTTATGCCGATTTTACCTGCGACATACACCAAAAGCTCCGGTGGCAGATAGCGATATTCGCTCTGAATATCCTGAATAATTGGTATTAACGCAGATGGTTTTGCCCCATGTAATCCAATAATCTCATCTGCTTTTTCATAATAGCTTTGCTCTAGCATTTGCTCCTCCTTCATTCTTATTGATTCTCAATTTCCCCAATTCCTATTTTAGCAAATTTAACCACATTTCTCCACAAATCCTGCACTTATTTTGACACTTTTAACAATTTGTACAATTCTATATATCCCATTTTGTTTGTTTTAAACAATCCTCAAAAAAGAAAAGACACTCCGCAAAAAATCATTCTGTCTTTGATGATTTCTTTTGCGAAATGTCTTGTTTCTTTTACCTTATACCTCGCTTGGCTTGAATGCAGGCATCATCTGCAATTTGAAAAGATTTCTTTCATGCATGCGATCAATTTTTTCTTTTATTTCCAAGTCCTCAATAACACCCTCACGGATATATTTATCCAATGTTGCATAGGTAAAACCTAAGTTATCTTCATCTGTTTTACCACAGAGTCCATCGATAGGAGTTTTTATTACAAGTTCTTCCGGTAACCCAAGTAATGTTCCAATTTCTTTGATTTCTCTCACTGTCAGATTAGAAAGAGGACTGAAATCCCCGGCTGCATCCCCATATCTTGTCGAATAACCAACCCAGTCTTCGGAAAGATTACAGGTGTTTACCACTCTTCCGTTACAGCTTTGGGAAACAGCATAAAGTGTTGACATTCTGATTCTTGGTGGTAGGTTTACAAGAGACTGTTCTTTTAATTCCAGTTCTGCAGATACCTGTTTTTTAATAGCTTCCACTGCATCAAAAATATTGATGGTATAATTTTTAATTCCAAGATGTTTTACTAATAACTGTGCACAATCGATATCGTGCTGCTCTCCGCAAGGCATTAACACACCGATGACTCTGTCTTTTCCCAAGGCTTCCACACAGAGTGCGGCAGCAATAGAGCTGTCTTTTCCTCCGGAAATTCCGATAACTGCGTTGCAGTCTTTACCATTCTCTTCAAAAAAATCCTGTATCCATTTTACACATTCATCTTTTACTTTTTTTGCATCAAACATTAGAATTTACCTCCATGCAGAATCTCTCTTACTTCCCGTAAGCTCTGTTCTTTTATCATTTTTCCATCTTTAAAAATAGTTACCAGTTCATTCTCAGGATTTTCAGATGCTTCTTTCCAGTTAAATTCATCCTGGAAACTATATTCCCCGGCTGCATCCTTTCTTACTACGCAGCAGCCCTTCTGGGACTTCTTAAAGCCACCGTCCTTTGGATTTTTGAAAATCGGATATGGCACATTATCAATTTCACAATAAGTAGCTTTAATACAAGAGCTGAAGGTATCCCTTGTAAATGGTTTCAGCATTCCATCCTCTTCCACACACTGCATTGAGAAGGAGCCAACTCCTAAGGCTACATTGGAGCAGGCAAAGCCATTCTCCTCTAAAATCTTGTAAATCTGTTCACAACGCTGGATGGTGATAGAATCCCCATAAATCGCCTTTACATGCGGGTCAAGCACCTTGTAGCCCTTGCTGTTTATCGTCCCGCCAAACTGCTCCCAAAGCTTGAAGACCGTCTTGGTAACGACCTCTACACATTCACCGGAATCCCCACGCATTAACATACATCCGTTATGATTTAATATTTCCTCTTTCAGCTGTGGCAATACATTGTCAATAATATTCCAGTAATCATAAGAATCCAATACTGCTGAAAAGCTTGTATTTGGATAAATTTCTGTCAGCAGTCTTCTTAATAATGTGATTTCATCACCATCTATGGCATAGTTACTGCACATAACAGAATGCTCGGTACTTGGACTTCCAAATGCCACCGGTTCTTTGGTGCAGTCACAGTTATACATTTTTTCCAAATAATAAATCGTTGGAACAGTTGCTGTATTTAAGAAGGATAAGCACCAGCCGGCTCCTGCTTTAATGGCTGATTCTGTACATTCTTCTCCCCGGAAATCAAAGGCACCTAACGCTCTTGCCCGAGGAAGATTGTCATCACAGGTCAAATCATAATATTTATTTACGATTTCTCTGTAAGTGTATCCTACCGTTGCTGCAATCATTGGATGCCAGCTTTCTGCAGAAATTAAACTTTCCAATGCCTGTGGTAGCCATGCAAAATCCGGGTGGGTATTGGTAATTCCAAACATTGGGACATGCATTGGCACTCTCGCGCCCTCCGGCAGTGAAATAATCTCAATTGGAAGATATCCCAGTTTATGCAGCTTTTCAATTTTTTCAATTTTGTAAGCATCTGCGCCAAGAGCCGCATCCATCACTCTTTTGTACTCGCCAACCGCTTCTTCAAAGGATTTCTCAAAAAATTCTTCCTGAAAATAGTCAATCAGATATTTTTTAATAAAGCCCTGTAAACCAAACATAACTACCTTATCCCACATATCTACACGACTCATGCGTGGAGTAAAATAAGATACGGATTTTGTAATTTTTTCCGGCAGCATCTCTGCATGAACCGCTTTATAAAAGTCAATTAATAACATTGGATTTCCATTATTCATAATCAATTACCTCAATTCTGTCACTTTCTGCTGTAAAAATACTGTTGGTGGTAAATACCTTCTCTACCAGTCCGCTGCTTAGCACTTCTCCCTCTAAAATTGTGTTTTCACAGTGGGAAACATACAGATAAATATTTTTTGCCCCCATTTCCTTTAATGCCTTTGCACTAAAGTAGAAGGTACCGCCGCGGCTGGAAATATCATCTACAATTAAAATATCGCTTCCTGCCACCAGCTCTGTCATGCCGGATACCTCTAAGCCCTGAATTTTTCCGGTTGTCCAGTCCCTCTTCTTAATACCGAAGGTATATGGTCTGTCCACCATGCCGGAGTATCGCTTCATTGCCCCTTCATCCGGGTAAAACATAAGCAGCTGCTGGTTTTCTTTTTCGATTTTTGTAAGGACTTTTTCAATATGTTTCTTAGGACTGACAATCTGAATATTGTCTATCAGTGCCTCACTTACACTAGAGTGCGGGTCAAGAACGGTTACCGACTTAAAATGCAGTGAATTGATAATCTCTGCAAAATATTTTAATGTAAAAATATCCTCGTCGGTTTTCACTCTGTCCTGACGGGCATTCGGAATATATGGCATATTTAAATGAATATTTTCTACACCATGACTCTGCATATGTCTCGTCAGATAAATAAGTGCCACCAGTTCTTCATTATTCTCAAAGGTCCATGTAATTACTGCTGTCCTGCTTCCGGAAAAATCCTTTGCTATGTATTCTTTCATCAGAAGTGTTCCATCCGGAAATCTTCCTATCTCTACCTGTTTATCATTTAATTTAATCATATTCTAATCCATCCCTTTTAATTATAAGCAGTACGCTTTACGAGCAATTTCCTATCCCAAAACATTAATTTGGCAGGAACGCATTGTTTCCAGTGCTGCTTCATGTTTCTCCGGTGTTACCCCTGCACAGCAGGCTGCGTCTACGAAAATATTCATTTCTATGAAGTTCGCTTTCAAAAGTAATGCATTAGATACTACACAGATATCGGTACATAAACCAATCATCATAATTTCTGTGTCAGCCTCATCATATTCCTTAATCACTTCCACTAAATCTACAGAACCAAAGGTTGGCTTATAAACTGCTTTAAATCCCTTTGCATCTAGAGCCGCCTGTACCTTTTTATCTAACTGCCAGCCTTCTGTATCTTTGATACAATGTGGTACCGGAAGCTTCTTTCCCTCCTGTGTATTCATATAATTTTCATCATGGGTATCATAGGTTGCGATAATATCACCATCAAAGCTGTTAATCTTTGCCACCACATTATCTACAATTCCTACTGCTTCCTTTGTTCCAAGTGCTCCGTCTACAAAATCCTTCTGCATATCCACTACGATTAATACCTTTTTCATACTACAAATCCTCTCTTTCATTTGGATTCAGACGCCATTTTACGCCTGATATATAATTTCGCAGGTCTGTGTCCTGCACCGGTGGCATACTCTTCTGTTTCCTCCACATAATCTGCTACCTTTCTGCGGAAGTTTGCCGGTAAAATTGTTTTGTTTAAAATGATTTCCTGTACCTGCTGTAAATTTAACAATGTGAATTTCTTTGGAAGAAAATCAAATAAAATATCAAAATCCAGTACGTCTTTTCTTAGTTCGCAAAGGGCTGTACTGATAATTGCCGCATGATCAAAAGCCAACCCATTACACTCCATAATTTCAAATCTTTTACTTCCAAATTCACTGCAAGTTTCCATTAACACTGCTGAAATAGAAATCTCTCCACTTTCTAATTCCAGATAATAGTAATCTTCCCTTTGTTCTAATGTGATATCAAACCACTTTGCATCCGCTGCATCATCTCCTCCGGCTGCCTCACCAGCTTCATCACAAAGAATCGATGCAAAGGCATTCGAAATAATTCTTCCCCTGGGGTCCCTTCCCAGTTCACTAAACACCCCTACCGGCTTCATGGAAATTGGCTTGATTCCTGTCTCCTCGACAATTTCACGATAAGCACATTCTTCAATGCTTTCCTCTTCTCTCATAAAGCCACCGGGCAGTGCCCAGTAATTTTTAAAAGGATGCTGTCCTCTTTTAACCAAGAGCAGCGACAGGCTTGTTTTCTTCGCCTTCCGATAATTCTCTTCACTCTTATTCTGAATCATAAAAGCAGCAATGTCTGTCGAAACCGATGGGCGAAAATATTTATTCAAATTATAACTTGCCAGATATGCTTCCTCTTCTTCTGTGTCTCTTCTTTTTGCATATAACTCTCTGATATCTATGATGCTCACCCCTCTTGTTATTATCATTCTGTTATTAACAACTTGATAATAACTCTTTTTCATAAATGTGTCAACATATTTTTCTGCTTTGACACCTTTACATGCTTCGAATATAGTATGCCACCTGATATCTCAGGCGTTCCTCTGTAGTTTCCAGTTCACAGTCTAATAGTTTTTTAATATTTGAAACACGGTAAATAACGGTATTACGATGTGTAAACATCGCTTCCGCCACCGCCTGAATACTTCCATTGTATTTTAAATACCAATCCAGCGTTTCCACATAATTTCCATTATGGTTCTTATCATATTCCAGCAATGGTTTTAATGGTTCTTCCCCCATTTCCTTTAATAAGGCTGCATCTGACACGGAATATAACAAACGGTACAACCCCATATCATCAAAATGAATCAAGTCTACATGACGTTTTCTTGCCATCGTAACTGCTGCCTTTGCCCGTTCATATCCGGTACAAAGATTAGAAATATCCTTCATACGGCTGCCCGCCCCTACAAAAATTGGCACATCCGGCATTCTTCTTTTCGCACGCTTCATCATACCAGCCACTATTTCGTCAAAATCCTTCTGGGAAACATCATTCATTACCAATACAAAGTTAGCATCATAATAAAAAAAGCTTCCGTTATGGGTAATATTTTCCAGATAAATTTGTAACCGGTAGCTTAATTTTTTACGTTCCACCGTATCCATTTCGTCTAATCCATCTGTTGTCAGCAATACAACCTGAAAGCTTCCATCCACGTCAAAGTAAGGCAGTAATTCCTTTCGATATGCCTCCTGATTTTCCGGTGATTCAATCGCCCGAATTAATGCCCCGGTAATCTGCTCATCCGCCGTTCCTTGTAAAAATATCTGGATACTTAAATCCTTTATCATTTCTACTAAAAGAATCTCCCAGGGAACCGTTAATAATGGAAAATCATTTTCATCACAATAGTTCTGCACACTTTCCGGTACTTCCATAATATATTTTCCGGTATTAAAAATTAGTCCTGATGCATGGCGGCTTACCAGTTTCTCTACCAGTTCCAATAATTTATCCTCAGTATCAAAACCAAGACCGGTAGTTACTACCAGTTCCTTTCCGGCAAAAGTATTAATAATCGCTGTATCCTCTAACATTAATACCCAGCTAATGGAATTTGCCCAGCCTCGTTTTCCACTTATCATTTCCATCTGGTATCTGTCCTGAGAAAGTAATAGCATATCCTGTATCGTAAAACCCAAAAGACATCCCTCCTAACTTGTCCGTCATTAACGGACACATGTTTACAATATACAAT
>CAYMIS010000085.1:0-15121 GCA_964390485.1 uncultured Roseburia sp.
AAGTCATATATATAAGGAGGATTAATATGCGACATTTGATCAGTCCACTGGACTTCTCCGTCGATGAATTGGACAAGCTTTTAAATCTTGCCGATGATATCGAGAAGTACCCACAAAAATATGCTCATGCATGTAATGGTAAAAAGCTTGCAACATGCTTTTATGAGCCAAGTACAAGAACAAGACTTAGTTTTGAAGCTGCCATGTTAAATCTTGGTGGTTCTGTTTTAGGTTTCTCCGATGCCGGTTCTAGTTCCGCAGCTAAAGGAGAAAGTGTTTCCGATACAATTCGTGTTATTTCCTGCTATGCAGATATTTGTGCTATACGTCACCCAAAGGAAGGTGCAGCTCTTGTAGCCTCCCAGAAATCCCAGATTCCAGTAATTAATGCCGGAGACGGTGGTCATCAGCATCCAACCCAGACCTTGACGGATTTACTTACAATTCGTTCTTTAAAAGGCGACCTTTCTAATATGACAATCGGACTCTGTGGTGATTTAAAATTCGGCAGAACTGTGCATTCTTTAATTCATGCACTGATTCGCTACCCTGGCATCAAATTTGTACTAATTTCTCCTGAAGAGCTTCGTATTCCAAGCTATATCAGAGAAGAAGTGTTAATTGGAAACAATATTCCATTTGAAGAAGTAGAACGTTTAGAAGATGCCATGCCTGAACTTGATATTCTCTACATGACCAGAGTACAGAAGGAACGTTTCTTCAATGAAGAAGATTATGTACGTCTGAAAAACTTCTACATTTTAACGAAATCCAAAATGGAGCTTGCCAAAAAAGATATGCTGGTACTTCACCCACTTCCACGTGTCAATGAAATCTCTGTTGAAGTTGATGATGACCCAAGAGCCGCTTATTTCCGTCAGGCACAATATGGTGTCTATGTACGAATGGCGCTTATCTTAACATTACTGGGAATTACTGTAGAATAAGGAGGAACATCATGCTAAATATCAGTGGAATTCAGGAAGGTTTTGTCTTAGACCACATTCAGGCTGGAATGAGCCTTCAGATTTACCATGATTTAAAATTAGACCAGCTTGATTGTACGGTTGCAATTATTAAAAATGCTAAAAGTAACAAGATGGGAAAAAAAGATATTGTTAAAGTAGAATGCCCTGTTGAGTCCTTAGATTTAGATATCCTCGGCTTTATCGACCACAATATCACTGTTAATATAATCAAAGATTCAAACATTGTTGAAAAGAAGATTCTTCGCCTTCCAAAACAGGTCACAAATGTTATCAAATGTAAGAATCCTCGCTGTATCACTTCTATCGAACAGGAACTTGACCACATTTTCCTTTTAACAGATGCAGACAAGGAAGCTTACCGCTGCAAATACTGCGAACAGAAATATACAAATCCAAATCGCAGATAAAAAGAATTCGCATTGTCTTACAATCCAAAAAGAGCTTTACCAGATATTTGTCTGATAAAGCTCTTTTTAATTACTTGAATGCAAAAATCCCGGAAAAAATTCCTGCGATTTATTATTATCTCCAAATTTATGAGAATTTCTGTTACATCTTAAATGATAATTCCGCCTCCAGCTACATGCTCTCCATCATAAAGCACCACTGCCTGTCCCGGAGTTACTGCACGAACCGGTTCTGTAAATTCACAGCAGATTTCATCCTCTCCGGTTCTTGTCACCTTACAGATACTTCCTGCATGGGAATAACGGATTTTCGCTTTTAATTCCATTCCATCGGTAATTTCAGGAATTGCCATAAGATTCACCTGATTTGCATAAAGCTTCGTTGTAAAAACATCACTGTTTTCCCCCAGCACAACCTCATTGGTATCCGGACGGATTTCTGTAACAAATACAGGATGACCTAATGCAATCCCTAAGCCTTTTCGCTGTCCCACCGTATAATGGGTAATTCCTTTATGTTTCCCTAAAATCTCCCCGGTGGTGGACACGAAATTCCCCGGTGGCGGCACCAGTTTGCCACACTCTCTATCAATAAAGCCTGCATAATCATCATCCGGAATAAAACAGATTTCCATACTGTCTTTTTTATTGGCAACCGTCAATCCAATTTTCGCAGCAATCTTACGAATTTCTTCTTTTGTATAGTCTCCAACCGGCATAAGTGTCCTTGATAATTGTTCCTGGGTCAGATTAAACAATGCATAGGTCTGGTCCTTTGCTGCTGTCACAGAATTACGGATAGCATATCTTCCATTTGCCAGTTTTTCAATTCTGGCATAATGTCCGGTTGCAATATAATCCGCTCCAATTTCCAGACTTCGATGCAGCAATGCTTCCCATTTCACATAACGGTTACAGGCAATACAAGGATTTGGTGTTCTTCCCTTTAAATACTCCGCTACAAAATAGTCCATTACACTTTTCTTGAATTCCTGTTTAAAATTCATCACATAATAAGGAATCTCCAAACGTTCTGCCACTCTTCTGGCATCATCTACTGCACTCAACCCACAGCAGCCACCATTTTCTTCCTGTACAAATTCATCTTCATCCTGCCATATCTGCATCGTCACACCGATAACATCATAGCCCTGTTCTTTTAATAAATAAGCTGCCACAGAGGAATCTACCCCACCTGACATGCCTACAACGACTTTCTTTTTTGACATCTTTTTCTCCTGATAAATAAGGGTTTACTTGCGACTAGCTGTTACAAAACAAGTTTAACAGCAAAATGGTTTTTATATCTTTCTGTTTGAAACACAGTCGCAAAAAATGAGAAACCTATTGCTAGGTTTCTCATAAGATAACATTCTTTTTTTATTTTTGCAATATGAAAATCTTATCCAAAAATAAGTATCTGTCATACCTAAAACCTGTTCTCTCCTGCAAGCTGTAATTAGCTTCTATCCAAGAACTAGATTCCCGTATCGTAAATTTCTCCTGTATTGTGGTTATATGTATATTTGCCGGTATTTCCATAAGTATTAGACTTCGAAGCTTCGCTCTCTGCATAATAATGAATCATGGATGCCTGTGCCGATGCCTGATAGCCATATCCACCTGTTACATTAAACAGTGACTTCACTTTGGATATATCTGCTTTCTTAAAAGCCTCCTCATCTATCTTTAACTGATTATCTTCATCTATTGTAATTCCAACCTGATTTAATAATTTCTCATTTGCTTCTGTAAGATTTATCAGTGTATTTGCCGCTCTTGAAATATTAGAGGTATTTGCATCGGAAGCCTCTTCTACCAATTTATTATAGCTGTTTGCAAAATTCTTAACTGCCTTATAAATAGCATTCCTATCATATTCTTCCGTAGTCTTGCCACTCTCGTCTGTCACCTGCTTTTTCTCGAAAAGTGACTTACTTCCCTTGACCAGCAATTCATCTGCCGCAGAATTTACTTTATCCGCATACTCTTCAATATTGCTTAATGTTGCAGCGGAATCCTTGGCAGTTGATGTATTCTTATTCACCAGCTGATTAACGGAACTGTTACTATCGGTATTATCAATATCATAATATGCCTTCATCAGCTTATAGTAAGAACCACTCTTTATCGTCGCATAATCACTATAATTAATACCGAGCAAATCACTGGTTCCTCCAAAAAAGGAAGTCGTATGATTATTTCTGCTATTTAAACTTGAAAATAATGTACTAATGGAAGAAGAATCATAATTAGAAATTGTTGCCATATTATCACTCCTTTGAAAAAAACTGGCTTCCCTGCCAGAAAACAATCCTTCATTTCTAGTATCTATATCGTCATTTTACTCGGATTTCTTAAGTTTATCAAGTACTTATCTCCCAGATACCACCCAAATTCAAACATCTTTTCTAAACAAATATGCCTTTTTCTTCTCATATTTTTCCCAGAAAATTATATTGTAATTTTTATCAATTTTTTCACAAATAGTAGTTATTTTTTATCACTCTTCACATATCAATAACTCACAGTAATAAAAGATATAAAAATTTTTAATTTTTGTTCACACTTTATTCATATTTAACCGTTACAATAGTCACATATCAAAGGAAAGTAGATTTATTATACTTGATAAATTTTTTCATAATAGCCCAGATGCTTTATAGTATCTGGGCACTCCTCATTTAAAGGGCAGTTTCTATCAGACCACTTTTTATTTGGTTCTGATAGAAACTGCCCTTTGTTTTTTCAAATATTCTGCCTTTATTACAGATTCTCAATCTGCCAGTCAATCGGCTCTATTCCATTTGTTTTCAGAAAATCATTTGCCTGACTAAAATGCTTACATCCAAAAAATCCTCTATATGCAGATAAAGGACTTGGATGAGGTGCTTTCAAAATTAAATGCTTCGGATTTGTCAGCATTGGTATTTTCGACTGGGCAGGTCTTCCCCACAGCATATATACAACTGGCCTGTCCTGAGCATTTACTGCCTGAATAATTGCATCGGTAAACTGTTCCCAGCCTTTTCCCTGATGGGAATTTGCCTGATGTGCCCTTACTGTAAGTACTGTATTTAATAACAATACACCCTGCTCTGCCCATTTTTTCAAATATCCATTATTGGGAATATAACATCCCATATCCTCATGCAATTCTTTATAAATATTCTGTAAAGATGGTGGAATATCCTTTTGGGATGGTAACACCGAAAAACTTAATCCATGAGCCTGGTTTACATTATGATATGGATCCTGCCCAAGCAATAACACCTTTACTTCATTCAATGGTGTAAAATGCAGCGCATTAAAAATATCATCTGCCGGTGGATACACTACTGTTTTACTATATTCTTCTTTTACAAATTTATATAGTTCTTTATAATATGGCTTTTTAAACTCTTCCTGCATTGCCGGAAGCCAGTCATTTTCTATCATTGCCATGTTTTTTCCTTCTTTCGTTCTGTCTTATATATTTCTTTCTTCAAAGTTATTTGGCAAAACTTTCTTATTCCATATCTGTTGCACTTTTATCTACGCACAGATACCCCTTTATCTGCCAGATAATTCTTTAAATCCATAATTTCTAATTCTTTATAGTGGAACAAAGATGCCGCTAATGCCGCATCTGCTTTTCCTTCTGTGAGGGCATCATAAAAATGTTCCTTGGTTCCTGCACCACCGGAAGCAATTACCGGGATAGAAACATTCTCTGCAATCAGTCGTGTCAATTCCAAATCATAGCCTGCCTTTGTTCCATCACAATCCATGCTTGTAAGAAGAATTTCTCCGGCACCAAGCTTATCTACTTTCATTGCCCATTCAATTGCATCAATCCCCACATCAATTCTTCCACCATTTTTATAAATGTTCCATCCCGAACCATCTTCACGTCTTCTGGCATCTATAGCTACTACCACACACTGGCTTCCAAATTTATCTGCTGCTTCACTAATAAGATTTGGTGTATTAATCGCAGAAGAATTAATGGAAATCTTATCTGCTCCCTCTCTAAGCAGTAATTTAAAATCATCTACTGTACGAATTCCACCTCCAACAGTAAATGGAATAAATACTTTCTCTGCTACTTTACGAACCATATCAACAACAGTTGCTCTGGCATCTGCACTGGCTGTAATATCTAAAAAAACCAGTTCATCTGCTCCTGCTTTATCATAAGCTGCTGCTATCTCCACCGGGTCACCGGCATCTCTTAAATCAACAAAATTTACACCTTTTACAACACGTCCATTATTTACATCCAGACATGGAATTATCCTCTTTGTAAACATAATAAATCCTCCAACTTTTTACTGTTAAAAATCTCCTGCCCTTATTCTATAGGCAATTCTATATTTTTCCTATCGGATAAAGTTTTAGGGGAAAGAATACTCTTTCCCCTTGTTTTTTATATTTCTGCAAAATTCTTTAATATCTGAAGTCCTACGCCACTACTTTTCTCTGGATGAAACTGACAGGCAAAAATATTGTCCTTCTCAACAGATGCATGAATATGTGTCCCATATTCCGTTGTAGCTGTTACAATTGCATCGTCCTTCGCTTTCAGATAATAAGAATGCACAAAGTACACATAAGGATGTTCTTCCATGCCCTTAAATAATCTTCCTTCCCTTGGTAAATCCAGGGAATTCCATCCTATATGCGGAATTTTTAATCCATCGGTATCTGGAATTCTTAAAATTCTGCCATCTAAAAGCTGTAGACCTTCTACTCCCTGACTTTCATCACTACCTTCAAATAACAACTGTAATCCCAGACAAATTCCCAACAACGGCTTCTTCTCTTCTGCCACCTCATGGATTACCTTGTCTAATTCATATTTCTTAAGCTGTTCCATCGCAACACCAAATGCTCCTACTCCCGGTAGAATCACTTTGTCAGCTGCCTGAATTTCCTTCAGATTACGTGTAATCAAACATTCTTCTCCCAATGAAACCAATGCTTTTTCTACGCTTTTCAAGTTACCTGCATCATAATCAATAATTGCTATCATTCCTCTGTCACCTTTTCATAGCCCGTTTCTTTTAAAATCTGATATAACGCAAGAGAATAATCTTCTCTCTCTTCATAAGAGTATAACTCAATTGCCTGGTCTTTGGAAACCCCAAATGTTGATTTTAATTCATTTTCTACTTTTTCTTCTAACGCATTCAGTTCACTAATGCATCCATAAGTCTCTGCTTCTGCCTTGTATTTCTCATAACGACCAATTGTACAAACCAAAGAGTCTAATGCCAAATCATAAAATTCTGCTGTCATTAAATTCTCATAGCCATCATATTCTCCTGCAACAACTGCCATTACTTTGTATTTCTCATAGGTATCTAAATCGGCTTCTTTTACCGTAATGCCGGAAACTGCCGCAAAGGCTTCCACATATTCCGCATGTTCGTATGCGCTTTCTGCATTTGCAAAAGAATTCGAATAACCAACCAGATTCGTTCCTATTATAACCAAGGCAAACATGGAACCTGCCATAACAAATATTAAGAATACCGGCACCTTTGGAAGTGGTGGGGTATTATCCGGCACCTTCGGTGGCTTTGGTTTCTTTTCTTTTTTCGGTTTATTGGCTTTCTTTTCTTTCTTTTCTTTTGCTTTCTGCTCTTTCTTTGCCTTACGTTCCTCGGCTTTTTTCTCTTTCTGTTCCTTTTTCTCCCGTTTTTTCTTCTCTTCCGGAGTCTCAACCGGTTCTGCCGGTTTCTCATCTGCAACCCCGCTTAATTCCTTTAACAATGCCAGATTTTCATCTGTCAGTTCTTCTATTGCAGCGGTTCCTGCTGTCTGTAGCACAGGGTCAACTGTATCCTGTCCTTTCGCATCTTCTTCATCTTCACCAAATAAAATTTTACTTAGCTTCGCAAAAAATCCTTCTTTCTCACCCTCGTCTTTTTCTTTTCTGGCTTTCTTTTCCTTTTTTGCTTTTTTCCCTTTTCTGCCCTTCTCTTCCTCTTCTTCTGCCGCTTCCATTAACATACTCTCCTCTGCAGAACTCTCGTCCGAAATAGAGTCTTCCGAAATATTGTCTTCGCCAAAAAGATTTCCAATACTGCCGTTGTCTGCCATTCCTGCTAATGCAGCAAAAGGATCTTCTACTTCCATATCTGTTTCTGTATTTGTTGCAGCTATACTTTCTTCCAATCCATTAAAAGAAGCTTCCTGATTTAAAAGTGACATTAAATCATCATCGGAAGAGCTATTTTCTCCACCTAAAAGTGACATCAGATTATCATCGGAAGAACTGTTTTCTCCACCTAAAAGCGACATTAAATCATCATCGGAGGAACTATTTTCTCCACCCAAAAGTGACATCAAATCATCATCCTTTGGTTCTGTGTCCATACTGCTGCCAAAATCGCTCTCCATAGTATTTTCCATAACGTCTGCGCTTTGCATAAAATCATCGGATGCCACAGCAGCCGTCATATCTCCAAGGCCTTCCAGCATATCTCCCAGTGTAGATTCCATCTCGTCTCCTTCAAAGGATTCATCCATGGTATTAACCATCATATCATCGAAATTATCGGAAACATCTTCTCCCTGCATCTGACTTTTTGCAGCATTTAAGATTCCATCAATGTCATCCATCATTACTGAATCCATCTCTACAGGTTCAGCATCCATCGATATATTATCAACAGTCATATTGTCCATTGTCATATTATCGACAGACATATTATCCATCTGAAAATCATCTTCTGTGTTATTTAATTCTTTCTCAAACTGCTTCAAAAAATCATCGCTGTCACCGTCACCAGCAAGCAATTCTCGTTCAAACTCTTCTAAGAAATCCTTTTCTGAATCATTTCTACTCATAATTGTACTCTGCTCTTCCTCCTGCAGCAAAAAGCTGCCATCAAGCTCTGGTGTACTTGTTTCTACCTTTCCGTCACCAGACACACCCTGTAACAATTGATCCAGGTAGTCTTCTGATTTGCCCATTCAGGTACCCTCCACTACTGTAACTTAATAGGGATGTGATATATATCACACCCCTCTTTTTCGAACTAAGTGTGCTGTGCCACGCTTCACGACTCTACGTTATTATTAAGCAAAGCACGTTTTACGAGCCCACTTCCACTATAAAATTATGCACCCATACTATCGGCAATTAATTTATCAATCGCATCTACTAACATGCCAATTTCAGGTTTTGTCAACTGGGCATCTGCGCCAAGCTGTTCGCCCTTTCTTCTCATCTCTTCATTTACAAGAGAAGAGAAGATAACTAATGGAATTGGTTTGATTGTATCATCGGTCTTACAAAGTTTTGTAAGTCTGTGACCATCCATTAATGGCATCTCGATATCAGTAATAATACACTGAACATCACTTCTGACAGTACCTGCATTCTTCAATTCTGTCAGCTTATCCCATGCTTCCTGTCCATTGGCTGTGATAATCAGATTGGTATATCCAGCTTTTCTTAAACAATCTGTAATCAGCTTACTAAGTAATGGAGAATCCTCTGCAATCAAAATTGTAGAATCACTTCTCTCACGGTCTGGCATATTATCCACATCCGAAACCTTAAGTCCTGTCTCCGGACTGATGTCTGTAACAATCTTCTCAAAATCAAGAATAACAACCAGTTTACCATCTAATTTAATAACACCTGTAGATGCGCTGTTATCCTCCGTATTAATTGTAGAATCCGGTTTAATAATGTCTTCCCATGATACACGATGAATACCGATTACCTGATCTACATGGAATGCTATATTTAACTTATTAAAGTTTGTGATAATGAAAAGACCTTCCTCTTCACCATCAGACATTCCGAGACATCTTTTTAAATTTACAACCGTCATCATTGTATCACGCGGCATGAAAATACCTTCTACGCATGGATGTGCATTTGGAATCGGTGTCACTGGCTGGTATGTAAGTATTTCACGAATCTTTGCAACATTGATTCCATAATAATTATTTCCTAATGTGAACTCCAAAACCTCTAATTCATTCGTTCCTGACTCTAAAAGAATATTTGTATCCATTGATATCTCCTCCCGCATAATAGAATCGGTATGTAATCTAATAACTGTGACTATTATACCATATATTTACTAATAATTGTATCTTTTTTCACACAATTTATAAATTTATTTCATATTTTATTTGATTAAGTTCCACCTGAAGTTTTAATGCATCCGCTGATGTAACTGTATTCGGTATTTTAAACAGCAATACCGCCTGCTTTGTTTCACCTGCCGGAATCGTATCCAGATATGTTGAAAAATCATTTAGCAGAATCGTGGAATACGCTGCAGCCTTAACTCCTTTACCATCTTCTCCTGTAAAAGTGACCTCAAATACAGGTGCATTTGTCAGGTTATCAAGTTCAATGTCATTCTCGCTTCCATTCGCAATATCAAAGTTTAATATCAAATAACTTTTACCTGCATCTGCTTCTACAGAATATACATTTCCTTCTACATAGTTGTCTTTTATCTCATTTCCAGTATAGACAATATCCAGACCACCTGCTCCAAAAACTTCATTCATGGTTGCCTGCTGTCCTGTTTCTTCTGTCACTTCTGTTCCAGTTTCGCTTCCGCTTTCACCCTTCGATGCATCTGTTCCTGCGACTTCTTCTGTTTCACTCTCTACTGATATTTCTGTCTCCTGCGTCTCTTCCTCAGTTTCTGTGTCTTCTGCAATCAGATACGTCAGTCCATCCTTCTGATAGGTATTAAATTTCGCAACAACGCTCGCCGAGTAATTGACAATGACTGCCTCCTCCTGCTCCGTCAATACATAAGGTTCTGCCCCACAGCCCCCCAACAACATGATTCCTATCATACAGATGGGTATCGCCATAACTCTTTTTTTCTTCATCTGCTTTCTCCTCCCGACTATGGTTTTATTTATTTCCTGTCGATAAGCGGCTAATTCATATTATGTTCTGTATCCAGTTCAAACCAGAATTCTACGCCATTTTCATGATTAATTGCGCCACACTCCTGATTAAAGCTTTCCATAATCGCCTTTACAATTGACAGCCCTATTCCACTGCCGCCATATTCTCTCGTTCTTGCCTTGTCCACCTTATAGAATTTCACCCAGATGCGTTCTAAATCTTCCTCTGGGATTCTATCTCCGGTATTAAACACACTGACACGAACGCATTTTTCTTTTCTCTGGAAATTAATGCGGATTACTTTTTCATTCATTGCATAATGAATCGCATTACTTAAATAATTCGTAATTACTTCTTCCGCTTTAAATTCGTCTGCCCACACATAAAGTGGTTCTTCGCAAAATTCTACTCTAATCTGATTCTGTTCTATTAAAATCTGCTGTGCATTAATTACACCCTGTATCAGTTCCGTTAAATCGAAACGTTCCATAACTACTGTATCATTCCCAAATTCCAGCTGGTTTAAGGTCAGAAGCTTCTTTACCATCTGATTCATCTTATCCGCTTCATCCATGATGACTTCACAGTAAAATTCCCTGCTTTCTTCATCATCGTTAATACACTCCTTTAAACCCTCTGCATATCCTTGAATCAGTGCCAGCGGCGTTTTTAATTCATGGGATACATTGGAAAGAAATTCCTTCCGCATTTCATCAACCTGTGTTTTTTTCTCGATATCCTGCTGCAATTCAATATTCGCACTCTTCAACTCCGATATCGTACTTTCCAGCGTCTCTGAAAGACGGTTTATGTGTTCTCCCAGTTCATCAATCTCATTCCTTCGTTGCTCTCTCCTTGGAAACTTTGCCTCAAAATCTAGTTCCGTCATTTTCTTGGAGATATTCGTTAATTCTAAAATCGGTGTAGTAATTCTCTTTGATACCATAAAACCAATTACTGCACTAATTGCAATACCTAGAATCCCAACATACGCAAGAAACTGATTCGAAACCTTAGCACTTTCCCGAATACTTTCTAATGCACTTCTCATTAATATCAGATTACCATTATCCAGAGTACCATACAGTACCAGATACTCTGAATCCAGACGGGTATCCGTCTGTTTCTGTATCACATAGCTGTCTGCTTTTTTTATAATACTATTTCTGGCTGAATTACCGCCAAAAAGAATATTCATAAACTCCATTAAAATGACCTGATTGTCATTTACCGACGACCGCACAATCGTCCGGTCTGAACTGATAATCATTACCGTAATATTACCATTGGCACAAAGATTATCAAATGTTATATCAAACTCGCTGGATGTCAGTTCTCCGGCAGCACTTGCTGCATTAATAACGCCGAATCCATCCACCAAAGTACTCTGCTTATTGAGCATGTAATATTTTTCTAAAAAAGTCGTGTTCAAAAACCAGCATAATAACACTGTACCTGCCATCAGCCCAATCAATATGAGAGCGATTTCTGTTGTTAGTGAACCCTGCTGTTTTTTCTTATCCGCTTTTACCCGCTTAAAAAAATTATGCATCATATTAACTTTTATTCTATGTCATCTCATTTCAGTTGTCAAATATTTTTGGGATATTAGTACTATTTTTCACAGTAATTTTACCCTAGAATGGATGACGCTCCCCCTATTCTGCTTCAAATTTATAGCCCATACCCCAGACAGTTGTAATGTATTCGCCCTTCTGTCCAATTTTTGCACGCAATTTCTTCACATGGGTATCAATAGTTCTTGCATCACCAAAATAATCATAATTCCAGACATGATTTAAGATTTTTTCTCTGGACAACGCAATTCCTGCATTTTCCATAAAATAATTTAACAGTTCAAACTCCTTATAACTCAATTCAATTCGTTCCCCATCTACTGTTACTATATGGGCATTCTTGTCCAGACGAATCCCTTTAATCTCTATACAGGTCTCACCTGCATCCGACAGACCACTTCTACGAAGAATTGCCCCCACCCGGGCAACAAGAATCTTTGGTGAAAAAGGTTTAGATATATATTCATCTACTCCCAGTTCAAACCCCAGTAGTTCATCACTTTCGTCCCCTTTTGCTGTCAGCATAATAATTGGTATCTTAGATGTTTCACGAATCTCTCTGCATACTTCCCAGCCATTCATCTTAGGCATCATTACATCTAATATAATTAATGCCAGTTCCTTTTCTTTATAAAAAATATCCAGTGCCTCTTCACCATCACCGGCCTCCAGCACCTCATAATCCTGACGTACAAGAAAATCTTTTACAAGCTTTCGCATTCTGCTTTCATCGTCTACTACTAGTATTTTTAATTTTTCCATATTTATCACCCTGTCTTTCCTTTGCAGATGAATTGTAGCAGACACCTATGAAAAAACTGTGAATTCCACTATTTTTCTTCAGAAATCCCCAGTTCACTTTCCTTTAAACGAATCTCCTGCTCCCGCTCTGTTAATTCCTGCTCCCAGGCAGCATATTTATCCAGCAGCTTTGCTTCATAATTCAAAACCGTTGGGTTACTGCTGGTCATACTAACAATGAACATACCAACAACACACAATGCAAGAATCAGATTTATCATCATAGACAGCTTGCATTTTCGCCCCAGCACACTATTATTTGATGAGCGTTTTACTTCATCCAGCTTACTCTTCATATTCTTCTGCTGTTGACGCTGTTTTATCCGTTCTTTTCTGATTTCTTTTTCCACTGCCGGATGTTTGATGGGAATTGGCTGTACATCCTCATTATTAATGTATGGAATCGTATTCAAATATTCCTGTAATTCTTTGAGATAAGAATATCCAACTGCTGTCTCAAAAAAATTCTGTTCTATCATCTTGTTGTAAATCTGTAACACCATTTCCGGCTTATCCATATCCGTTTTACTTCGAATATATTTCACACCATCCTGTTCTTTCTGGGCAAGCTCTGTTTCCTCCTGACTGGTAAAGGAAAATCCACCCACGGAAAATTTATCATTCTTTCTAGACATACTTGTATATTCCTCTTTTTATCTCGTAAAATGTCACTCTGTTTTTGCCATATTCTTTTGCTTTTTCAAGGGCTTCCTCCGCACAGGACAGCATAGCCTGATAAGATGCCTTCATCGACTGATTATAAGAAACACCAACACTTAACGTAACAGATATATCTTTATTTTTGCCAAAACCAATTCTTCCAAAAGTTTCTCTAAAATTCTCAATCCGTTCTTCTACGGATGGCATATCTTCAATTTCTTTCACAAAAATTAAAAATGCATCCCCACCAAATCTTCCACAGATACAATCCTCTGTAAAATTATGATGTATCAGTTCTGCCACTGTGTGAATCACCTCATCCCCCAACAGATGACCAAAGCTGTCATTAACCAGTTTAAAATTATCCACATCTATATATACCATTGCATCCATTACATGACCGCTTCGTTCCGTCAGATATTGTTCTACTTCATACTGGAATGCTTTTTTATTTAGAAGTCCTGTCGCAAGATCACATTTACTTCTTCTTTCCATTCGTATTTTTTTCATTTCCAGTTTCTGAATACTTTCTACATTTTCCAAATTCTGCCGACGAAAAGCTTTCAGAACCTGTTCATATTCATCATATAAATCCATAAAATATTTACAGGATTCTAAATATTCTGTTTTCTTACCATAGACTTTTTTATAATCCACTTCCATTTTCTCCAATTGCAGACGCAGTCTTAGAAAATCAGTTGGACGAATCTTTTCCTGTAAAATATCCAACACTTTCCGGCATTTCTGCTGCCGTCCAGTTTCAAGCAGATATCCACTAAGTTCCATATAAAAATCAATTTGTTCCATAAAATGTTCATCCTGGGACAAATATCGGATAACAATCCCCACTAGTTCCTCTACTCTTTTTTCATTCTTCTGATGTGCTTCCAGATAAATCTCTAAAAGACATTTGGAAAGAATAAATTCACCGGAGGCTGCCGCAGCATAATAATCCCTGATTTCCCGCATCAAGTGTATTGCATCCTCATACCGCTCCTGCTTACAGTATAATTGCGCAATCTGTATATCCGCATATAAAGCAAGCCGCATATCAAGATTACGCAGTTCACTTTCTGCAATCTGCTTTGCTTTCTTATAATATTGCATTGCCTTGTTATATTCTTTTCCGCTCTGATACAAAAGTCCAATATTTAAAAGAGAAGAAACCTGTCCTTCTGTACTGTCATTCTTTTTGGCGGTTTCATATGCTGATAAATAATGATCTAATGCAATGGTCTCATAACCAGAAAAATAGAACAACATTCCCAGCATATTGTAAGACTCAGTCTCAATATACTGGTATTCGCTGCTTTTTTCCATTGTAAGACATCTTGTCAGTTCCGTTACAGTATCCTGATATCGGCCTTTGCAGAATGCTGCTTCACCCCTTAAAAAAGCAGCCTCCACCATTTCCTTTTTCATTTTTTCTTCTCCCATAGACTACCTTCCATAATTTGTTACTTTAGTTACATTATAAAAAAATGAATTGGGAAATGCAACAGTTTACGGTAATAAAAAAATGCCTGAAACTTAATAAGTTCAAGCATCTTTTAAGTGGAGTAAAATGTACAAAATCCGAATTTACCACCAAGTTCGGATGTATTCTTACTAAGTGGACCTGACGGGAATCGAACCCGTAGAAAAACTTTCTATAAATGGCTTAAATGCAGTACTTCCCATATTTTGTGACAAATTTCATGACAAAATTTCATAATGAAAGCCCAGCGCGTGGCTGGCTAAAGTTTAAATTATAATAGAATTTTTTCTTTCCAATCCACGGGAAACCCCATTGCATCAAGTACATCT
>CAYMIS010000086.1:0-14919 GCA_964390485.1 uncultured Roseburia sp.
CAGCCCAATCATTATCATAGAAGTTCAGTATTTACAGACTTTTCTTCACACACTCCCCGGAGGCTTTTAATTTATTGGAATCAAAAAAGGTTTGGGAACTCTCCCAAACCTCTTTTACAATTCCTTATGCTTCCTGCATTTTCATATAAGCTTCCGTTACCTTTGCATATTCATCTTTATCGGCAATTTTTTCGATTAATGTCTCGCCTTCTTTTTCCACACTGGCAAAAATATAACATCCTTCATCCATAACGGTATCACCTTGGATTCTTGCCGCCAAAACATATTTTTTGCCTGCTACTTCAAATTCCTCTTCGATGGCAAATTCTGTTTCTTTTCCATTTAATTCCATTTCGAAGGTTTCATATTCTTTGTATTCGTTTTCCATTTATAAACCTGCCTTTCCTAATCGCTTTTTATGCTGTAGATATCTTCTCATGTTTCGGGAATTTTTTCTACTATAGATTTTACATGTTTATAAATATATTTACAAAACCTTCCCTTTATTCTTATACTCCACTTCATTTACCGGCGGCTGGCAGGCATGCCCGCGGCATACATAAAAGGTGGTCTTATCATTTTTTAGCGGATAGTCCTTTGTCGGGCTTTCTAATGCCCGTACTATCGTATCTAATGGTAACTGGCAGGACAATTTTTTTAATTCCTGTTTCTCCTTTACGACTACCGTTATTTTTTCCGGTGGATTCACATAATCCGACAACGCCATAAGAAACATTGCATAAGCTGCCGGATAATGAGAAGCGGCTCCACTCATAAATCTAAGCTGTTTTTCTGCCAAATCCCCAAACCGTTCCTCTCCTGTAAGAAAATACAGCTGCACAAGATTATATGACATTGCTGAATTACCACTAAAAATGGCACCATCATAGGTTTCTTTTGGACGTAAAATCAGCTGTTCGTTTTCCTTTCCATAGAGATAAAAACCACCTTCCTTTTCATCAAAGAAATCTTCCCTGGATTTATCCATAAATCGGATTGCTTTGTCCAGATAATTCCTGGCAAAAGTCGCCTCATATAATGCAAGTAGTGCCATAATTTCATCTGCATAATCATCCAGAAATCCTTTTTTGCTGCGCTGTTTATTTCGATAACTGATATAGAGGGTATCCGCTTCACAAAGCGTATTTTCGATGAAGTTCTGGGCTTTTACCGCTGCTTCCAGGTAAACCCTTTTTCCTGTTACACGATATAGGTGACACATCCCTATAATCATAAGGGCATTCCATGAGGTCAGTATTTTGTCATCTAAATGCAGGGCATATCTGTTTTTACGATATTCATAAACCCTCTCCAGATAATCCTCCATCTTTTTATCTATATGGTTATTCTGCAAAAGATTTGGAATACTTTTTCCTTCAAAATTTCCTTTTTCCGTTATTCCAAAATGCTGATTAAATGCTTTTCCTGCCTCTTCACCCAAAATTCCAATTATTTCGGATGACTCAAACAGATAATATTTTCCCTCTACTCCTTCACTGTCTGCATCCATGGCACTATAAAAAGCCCCTTCCTCAGATGTCATTTCCCGCAGAATATAAGCAGCTGTTTTCTCCGCAGCCTCACGATAAACCGGAATTTTTGTCAACTGATAAGCCTTAGCGTAAGCAAGAATTAGCAATGCATTATCGTAAAGCATTTTTTCAAAATGAGGCACTAGAAAATAGCGGTCTGTAGCGTATCTGCAAAAACCTCCACCGATATGGTCAAATATTCCTCCCCGGTACATCTGATACAATGTTTTTTCTACCATTTCCATTGCTTTTTTATCTCCGGTTTTCTCATAATACCTCATTAAGAATAACAGATTATGCGGGGTAGGAAACTTTGGTGCATCGCCAAAACCGCCATATTCTTTGTCAAAGCTGCGCTTATAAAGTTCAACGGCAGTATCAATTAACTGTGCATTGATATCTGCCACAGTCCTATCCTTTTTCCCCAGAAAGGAAACCATTTCTTCTGCCGACTCCATCAAGGTTTCTCTATCCGTTATCCATTTTTCATGAACAATCATAAGCAGTTCCTTTAATCCCATTTGTCCATAGCGGGCATTTTTCGGAAAATAGGTTCCTGCAAAAAAAGGTTTCTGTTCCGGTGTAAGAAAAATAGTTGTCGGCCATCCACCACTTCCGGTAAATGCCTGACATACGGACATATAAATACTGTCAATATCCGGCCGCTCCTCCTTGTCTACTTTAATAGAGATAAAATAACGGTTCAGAATTTCTGCCACCTCTGCATCCTCAAAGCTCTCGTGTGCCATCACATGACACCAGTGGCAGGTACTATAGCCTATACTTAAAAAAATAGGTTTATCTTCTTCTTTTGCCCTCTTAAATGCTTCATCACACCAGGGATACCAGTTTACCGGATTATCTGCATGCTGCAATAAATAGGGACTTGTTTGATTTTTTAAATGATTCTGCATACTCTCACATCCTTTTTTTGATTTAGTATGCTTTCTTCTCTTTAAAAATATGAAAAGCCAAATCACCGGCTAACCAGTGATTTGGCTTTCTGTATTAAATCTCAGCTTTTCCAGCAACTTCCGCCATCAGTCTTCCCACAATTTTAATTAATCCCATATCCATCGTTCCAATCTTTGGATATCTGTTAAAAAAGTCAAAGGATACCAATGCCGCCGGTGTTTCTCCTGCATAAGAAATGCATTGAATAAATTTACCATTCTCCTGTAATTCATAAAGCTTGTAAATGTCAGCAAAATTTTTACTCAAACGCTTTACATTACTTTCTTCATATATCCCCTGCTTATCGAAAAAAGCAAGATATTCCTTATTTATTATCTGTGGCAGTGCTTCTATCGGATTCACATAATTTCCATAGGAACATATACGTTCCATTCTCTCTCCCTGATAAATTGCAACACCATCCATATCAAAGTAAGCGCACATCGCTTCCATCACATGTGAAAGTGCCTTTTTTCCATTCTTATGAAGTTCGACCACAAGTTCCGTCATTATCGCTGCCTTTTTTTCATCACTGGCAATTGTACGGATACCACTGTCTCTGCTGCTGCCATCCTCCTCTTTTACAAAATCACCATGTTTCTTTTCATCATAAATAATTACACGATTCTTTCCCTTGGCTTTGGCAATATAAAGAGCTTTATCTGCTTTGGCAAATAACTCTTCAAAATTGGATGCATCCTCCGGGTACTTTGCAATTCCCCAGGAGGTTGTAATCATCAACCGTTCTTTCAGTGATTCATAAGTCCACATAATATGCTTACAAATGGTCTTTACGATTCTGCGAAGCTGCTCCTCTGAATCCACATTTTCAAAAACAATCATAAATTCATCCCCGCCGAATCTTCCGACAATGCCTCTGGCATCCAGCACATCTCTCATAATTTCGGACACCTTGGAAAGTACCTCATCACCAAACATATGACCGTAAGTATCATTTATTTTTTTAAAATCATCCACATCAATTACTGCCAGATAAAAGCTTTTCTTATTCTGGTCATATTCCTGAATCTTCTCAACCGTATATTCGTTAATTGCCCGCTTATTAAATAATCCGGTTCCCGGGTCAATTGCACTGTCTGTGAGGTAGTAACTCTCCTTCTCCTCCGCCTTACCTGAGACACTGATAATACCAATTACCATATTCTTAATGCCTCTTTGATACATAGTGCATCCCTTCACCTGATAACGGGTAGTGTTCTTCTCCTCAGGCATTAATACATTTGCATCCAGTCTTGCATCAAAACGGTCTGTTCCCTTTTTCAAAAATTCATAAAAAATCTCAAACTCTGCCTTGCTCTTTACCCTACCATCTGATGCTGCAATTACCTCTTTCTTTATTTCCTCAAGCTTTTTTGATAACAGCATATGGCTTTTTACATTTACATACTGATATATCTTAAACACATCATCCTCAAAGCTATACTCAAAATAAAGCAATGGGGAAAGAGACATAAATGCCCTGTATTTCTTTACCAGATGCATGTAAACTGCATATCGGTCCTTAATTTCCATGATATCACAAAATGCAAATGTAAAGGACTGAAAATCATCATACATTCTTCCATTCAGCTGAATTGTCATATAGAGATAACGATACATGTCATTGTAACACTTCATTCGGACAATCACATGCTGCTCCCCTTCCGGGAGTTTTCCTACTGCATCCAAAAATCCTTCCACATCACCGGGATGTAATAGCTCTAATACAGAATATACGGAATTCTTTCCTATAAAATGATAAAAGTGCTCATCTCCATCCACAAAATAAAAACCTTTTTTAACAGTTGCTTCCCCATAAAATACAATGTCCTGTCCCGGACTTTTACTGTATTTTGTAATATTTATCTCATCCATTCTTTATAATCCCATCATTTCTAACCATCAATGGCAAATTCATTACCTAATCCTAGTATAAAATCTGATATTATTGTACACCATATTATTTTAAAATCAAACTAGAAACCGCATACTGTTTCTACTTATTTTCTAACTTTTAGTCTGCCCGATTCAATTTTCTTCTTCATCAATAAAAACACTGAATATCGTATCTTTATAATAATCCGGAAAATACAACGTTGCTGTTAAATACTCCTGACCATCCGCCTCTGACGAATCGCCTATCACAGACAAATGTCCAATATCATACCTGATTTCCAAATTATTATCTTCGTTTACATAATACTTCTGCTCTGCGATTTGTATAATACTCCTGTCTGCCATATATTCTGTTACAGAACCAGCTTCTATTGTCGATGTAGGAATCATCAGATACAGGCAATGCGCATCCGTATCTATGGCATATTCACCATAAACTTTTTTTGCATTTATAAATCCTCTTCCATTCCAATTTGATGCATCATGCATTTCATTCTCTACTTTAGTAAAATTACAATAAGTACCACCCATCTGAATATAGTAAAATTCATCAAATTTCTTTAGCTCATATCTGGTATATTCACCATATGGATTTTCACCCCCGCTTTTTGAACTTATAAAGTAGTGGTCTTTTATATAAAAGTGCATATCATTCATATCAAAATTAAAGGGATATCCGCCTGTGACACTTGCTGCATCTCCCTGCTTATGAACAGAATTACAGGATGGATAACTATTGTAATTAATAAGCAGACATTCAATATTTTTTCCAAAAATTTTAACTAATTTATCACTATCTGATAAACTTCCTTCATAAGTTCCCTTATCTGTTAATTCTCCAACAGAACATTCCAGCAAATCCGGTATGTAATTCTCATCCACAAAGCAGGTCACCATTTTGTTCATTGAAGCATTTTCCAAGACTTCCGTTAAATTTGTTCCATCAAAGTAGTCGTGCACTAATCCATATTTTTTTTTCAGCTTACCTGTGCCGTTAACCCTTTTTCCTACACTATCAAACTGTCCGTAGGCTAAATCTATATGTGCGGTATCAACCCCGAGGGCATTTTCCAGCTCTTCTTCTACCGCAGCTTCTATCTCCTTATGCTGATAATTATCCCAACACCTCACTGAACTGATTTCCTCACCTGTTGCAAGAACCCAGAAATCAATATCCGCTTTCTTATCACGCATTTCCACATAAACACTTCCGGTTGGACTTGGTGAAAAATCTATTCCAAATTCAGCCTTAATGGTTGAACATTCTGCATTAAGCACAGATGGGGTGAAACCATACTTTTCTTCAATATATGCAATTGCATTTTTCTTAGCGGTTTTCTTATACTCCATCATCATAATTCGCTCTTCGCTTGTATACCCACAAGCTGACAATACCAATAACAGCATCAGCGCAGTAAGAAACATAAATAACTTCTCTATCTTCTTTTTCATCATACAATTCCCTTTAAATATAATTTTTATCCTTTTATTCCCCAGTAATTTTTCTCTATCAGCTTTAAGTCCCCTATAACGAGTCCATATTCCTTTGCAGCAGTGCGACAGTTTCTACATGCGTCGTATGTCCAAACTGGTCTACCGGTCTTACTCTCTTCAACGCATACCCACCAGCACACAAAATCTTCAAATCCCTTGCCAAGGTTGCAGAATCACAGCTTACATATACAATTCGTTCCGGCTGCATTTTAAGCATTGTTTCCAAACACTTCTCATCACAACCCTTACGTGGCGGGTCAACCACAATCACATCCGGATGAAGCATGTCGCTGCCTGCATCTGCTGCCCCGGCTGTGTTTTTACTACCTATACCTTCTACCCCCTTTACGAAGTTCACTGACATTCTTCCCGCAGCTGCCTTCTCATAAAATTCCGGCAGCACTTCTTCTGCTTTTCCAACAAAAAACTCTGCATTTGTGATGCCATTAAGTTTCGCATTGCTTTTGGCATCCTCAATTGCCTGAGGTACAATTTCCACCCCATAAACCTTTCCGGCTTTTCCTGCAAGGAAAAGAGAAATTGTTCCTATTCCGCAGTATAAGTCCCAGACAGACTCTTTTCCTGTCAAACCGGCATATTCTAAAGCAAGACTATAGAGTTTTTCTGTCTGAACCGGATTCACCTGATAAAAAGACTGTGGCGAAATATGGTAAGCAATTGCAGTATCTGTTAAATCAAATTCTTCTGCACCTCCTGTGTCTGCCGGACTTCCGTCCTCCGCATTTTCTGAATTTGCTTTTTTTCCACAGGTTCTCAAATGTATATAATCCGTAATATAAGGCTGTCCCCAGATACACTCTGTCACATCTCCAAGAATTACGTTGGTATTTTTCATATTAATGTTGATAGAAATGCTTGTCATTCCCTTTATCGTGGATAACTTTCCAATCAACTGCTCCTTTGCCGGAAGCTGTTTTCCATTGATAATCAGACAGACCATAATCTCTTCTGTTGTAAAACCATAACGAATCAGTACATGACGTACCAGACCTTTTCCGGCTGCCTCGTCATAGGGCTCAATATGGTTTTCGTTCATATAAGAAATGACTGCCTCTAGAATCTCCTGATTTACTTTTACACCAAGCTGACAGTCCGTAACCGGTATAATATCATGGCTTCTTGCTGCATAGAAACCTGCTACAATTTTGCCTTCCCGGTCACGTCCAATCGGAAACTGTGCTTTATTCCGATAACGATACGGCTCCTCCATACCAACCACAGGCTCCATCACAGAATCCACAAAATCCTCTGCAAATCCGCCAAGACGAATCAGGTTATTGCGCACCTTTCTCCCTTTAAACTCAAGCTGTGCTGCATAATCCATCGCCTGAATCTGGCAACCACCACAACGTTTATGAAGCTCACAACGGGGAGTACTGCGGTATGGCGAGCTTTCTAAAATTTCTTCTACTCTTGCATATCCATAATTCTTTTTCAACTTTGTAATACGGGCTTTGATATTATCACCAATCAGAGCATCCTTCACAAAAAAAGTCATTCCTTCATATTTTCCAATGCCTTCTCCATCAATTCCCATATCTTCTATTTTTAGATTAATAATATCGTTTTTCTGCATATTCATCCTCAACTATTCACAAATAAACTATTTTCCTTTGAGATTTTTTATGTACACTTTTACTTTAATCTCAAAAATATTGCACCTAACATGACCAGTTTTTCTATAAAATCAAGAGAAGCAGCTCCGTCTAACGCAAGCTGCCCTCCAAGTTACTTATTTTCCTGTTCAAATCAAAATCCTTTATTTGTAACTGATTTTAATAATCTCTCTGCATTTTATATCTATCTGCTGGATTTTCTAATATTACTCTCTAACAGGCGGTTATAGCCCAACCATTCCGTACTGCCCTCTGGTACTCCTGCAAAAATTTCACGAATAGTTTCCATTTTTGCATCAAAGTTATCTGCAAAGCTTAATGCCAATGCTTCCGCTAATGCCGGTTTCTTTGGAGAACCATATTCTAACTCACCATGATGGGCAAGAATACAATGCTTTAATTCATTTCCAAGACGAACAGGGAAGCCTTCTATCGTGCGAATACGCTCACCTATCATTTCTGCTCCAATCATAATATGACCTAACAGCTGGCCTTCATCTGTATAATCATTTTCCGGGAAAGTAGAAAGCTCTTCTAATTTTCCGATATCATGAAAAATTGCAGCGGAGATTAACAAATCTCTATTTAACATTGGATATGCTTTCGCAAAATAATCACAATGCTTTGCTACATTTAAAGTATGTTCTAATAAACCGCCAACAAATCCATGATGAACGGTTTTGGCTGCTGAATGAAACTTAAATCTTTTTTCAAATTCCACATCCCCTGTAAAAAAGCTGTCTAAAAGCTTTTTCAGATATGGATTCTTCACAGTCTGAATTAATCCGCAAAGCTCTTTATACATATCGTCCACATTATAATCACTGACCGGAAGATAATCCTTTGGATCGTACTCTCCCTCAGACACCTTACGTACACGCTTTACACTTAACTGCAGATTCCCCTGAAAGCTTGTAATGTCTCCCATAACTGCAATGTAATCCAGTGAATCAAACTCATCAATTCCTACAGAACCCGGTTCCCAGATTTTTGCATCCAGTGTGCCTGTTTTATCCTGTAAAATTAAGCTGTCGTAAGGTTTTCCAGCCTTTGTCAAAGCAGACTGCTTCACCTTACACAGATAAATTTCGTTGACTCTTTCGCCTTCTCTCAAGCTTTCAATATACTTCATAATTACTCCTCTTTCTGCCTGACTTTTCTAATTCTTTTTACTATACGAAAAGCCTTTTTTCTTTATCATATCTTTAAATGCTTATGGCAGCACACTTACTTCCACTTCGCATTCAATCTCCGTATAACCTTCACTTCCCTGACGCAGGATTAGAACTGAAATCAATTCTCCCGGCGTTGTAGAAAGAAGCTGTCCCTCATAGCTTTCCTCTGTATAAACTGTTACACCATTAATCTCTGCCAGAACATCTCCGCTTTGTAAGCCGGCTGCCATTGCCGGTGAATCCATTGCCACATCCTTAATATATACGCCCTTTGGAATCTCATATTCATTGGCGATTGCTGATGTAACCGTTTTTACTCCAAGACCAAGATAAGGAATATCCTGATTGTTTGAAAGCATCTCAATTAATGTTTTTAACTCGGAAATAGACACTGCAGTTAATGTATTCTCATCCCCTGCATTGCCGTAATCCTGCATAACCAGTCCAATTACTTCCCCATTTAAATTAATCAGGGCACCACTTCCATCCATGCTGCTGACAATATCTGTAGTAAATACCTTATAATTGGCATCTATGGTAGAAATCACATTGGTGGTGGCAGTAATATTTCCTGTTAAAATAGAATAATTGGTTCCTAACGGACTTCCCACTGCCAGTACAAGATTTCCCTGGGTTACAGATAATGAATTCCCAAGGGTTGCAACAGAAATTGCAGACATTGTACTTTCTTCGACTGATTCTAATGGTACGCTTAAAACGGTAATTCCTGTGTTTCCATCATACTTTTTGATTACTGCCTGCACAGAATCATCATTGATAAATGTAACAAAAATTTCCTGTGCATCGGAAAGAACTTTTTTCTCTGTCAGAATCAATAATTCTTCTCCATTATTGGCAATAATAATACCAGATGCCTGCCCTTTTCTCTCATAGGGATTATTAAACCAGTCCGTATCGCTTTTTACACCGGTTACTGTAACAATAAATTTGTTTGCTTCACGACCAATGGCATACATCTCATTCTGTAGCTTCTGATAATCTTCTAAAGTTGGTGGCATATATTCTATAACCGGCGGCTCAGAAACTTCTGTTTCTTTTGTCTGCGTATCTTCAGCCTCCTCTGTCTGATTTGCCTCCTCTGTCGTCTGGGTTTCCGTATCAGAAATCTCACTATTTTCCGTTCCTTCTTCTCCGGCATCCTCACTCTGCTCTGTTTCTTCCGTTGGTTCATCCTTCGGAATCGAAACTACAGGGTCCTTCTTTGGATACATCATCTCTTCCATCTTAGGCTGGACACAGGTGAATACAATACCTGCAACCACACCAAAAACTACTGCCATCACCACAATATACGCTGCCTGAATAAGCATTCTTCTCTTGTTTAATGGCTTTTCTTTTATTTTTTCGTTAATAAATGCAAAGTCTTTCTTATCCTTCTCCTGCATTTGATTCTCCTTCTTCCTGTAACACCCGATAACCATTATTATAAATTGAATCAGATATGCTTGCAATAGTTTATTTTCTGCTTTTCTTAGTCTCCGCTTTAGGCTATAATTGAAACAGTTATTTTTGAAAAAGATTATTATTTGGAGATAGATATGAACGAAAAAGCATTAAAAACCTTAGAATATCATAAAATACGCATTCAGCTGTCTGAATACGCATTCAGTGAAGAAGCCAAAAAACGCTGTCTTGAACTGGTTCCAATTACAGATAAACAGCAGATTGAATTATTACAGCTTCAGACAAAGGATGCACTTTCCCGTCTTTTTAAATGTGGAAGTATCTCCTTTTCCGGAGTACGCAATTTAAACGATTCTTTAAAACGCTTAGAAATTGGTGGTGCTTTAAACGCCATAGAATTACTGCGTGTCTGCTCTCTTTTAGAGGCTGCCAAACGCGCAAAAACCTTTTCCAGAGGCATAAAAGAAGATGCACCAGAAGATTCACTAACCGGATTTTTCAGCCAGATTGAGCCTTTAACACCGCTCTACGATGAAATCCGCAGATGCATTATTTCCGAGGATGAAATCGCAGACGATGCCAGCAGCCGTCTTTCCTCTATCCGACGCTCCATGCGGGGAATGAATGACCGTATCCGCGCCCAGATGAATCAGATGATTAATAACAACACTACCAGAACTTACCTGCAGGACACTGTTATTACCATGCGTGACGGCCGTTATTGTCTTCCGGTAAAAGCAGAAGCAAAATCCCAGGTTCCTGGTATGGTGCACGACCAGTCCTCCACCGGCTCTACTCTTTTTATTGAGCCAATGGCTGTCGTGAATTTAAATAACGAATATAAAGAACTTTTATTAAAGGAAAAAGAAGAAATCGAAGTCATCCTGGCAAATTTAAGCAATCAGGTTTACGAATATTCAGAAGCAATCGCCACCGATTATACTGTTTTGGCAGAACTGGACTTTATTTTTGCAAAGGCAGCTTACGCCCAGACCTATAATGGCGTGGCACCACTTTTCAATGACGAAGGAAGAATTCATATCCGCAAAGGCCGTCATCCATTACTGGACAAGAAAAAAGTGGTTCCAATTGACATCCGGCTGGGGGAAGATTTTAAACTGTTAATTGTTACCGGACCAAACACCGGTGGTAAAACTGTTTCCTTAAAAACAGTAGGACTTTTAACAATTATGGGACAGTCCGGTCTTCATATCCCGGCTTCAGAGCGTTCGGAACTTGGTATTTTTGAAGAGGTTTTTGCAGATATTGGAGATGAACAGAGTATTGAGCAGAGTCTTAGTACCTTCTCTTCCCATATGACAAATATTATCCGTATTTTAGAACAGGTAAATGACCGCTCACTGGTATTATTCGACGAACTTTGTGCCGGAACTGACCCTACCGAAGGTGCTGCCCTTGCAATTTCTATTTTATCCAAGCTCCACCTGTACGGTGCAAGAACTATGGCAACAACCCATTACAGTGAGTTAAAGGTCTATGCCCTTTCTACTCCAGGAGTTGAAAATGCCTGCTGTGAGTTTAATGTTGAGACATTAAGCCCTACCTACCGCCTTTTGATTGGTATTCCGGGCAAAAGTAATGCCTTTGCTATTTCTGAGAAATTAGGTTTAAGCCATGATTTAATCGCTGATGCCAAGGAGCGTATCAGTGAAAATGACGAGAACTTCGAAGATTTACTTGCAGATTTGGAAAAGAACCGCATCACTATCGAAAAAGAACGATTAGAAATCAACCAGTACAAGGCCGAAATCCAGTCTCTGAAAGAAAAATTAGAACAGAAACAGGAAAAACTTGATGCAAGCCGTGATAAGATTCTTCGGGAAGCCAATGAACAGGCTTATAACATCTTAAAAGAAGCCAAGGATGTTGCCGATGAAACCATCCGAAACTTCAATAAATATGGTACTGCAAATGCTCCTATGAGCGAAATGGAAAAAGAACGTACAAAACTGCGGGACAAAATGAATGCCCGTCAGAGCAAACTCTCTGACCAGAAGAAAAATACCACCACGAATCACGCAGCACCAAAGAAGCTTCGTATTGGTGATAAGGTCAAGGTTCTCAGCATGAACTTAACCGGTACGGTTCACACCCTTCCAAATGCAAAAGGAGATTTAACGGTTCAGATGGGTATCTTAAGCTCTCAGGTAAATATCAAAGACCTTATTCTTATCGACGAAGACAGCTCTCCGGCAGGTAAAAAATTCAACAAAACCGGAGCTGGTAAAATTAAGATGAGTAAATCGGTTTCTATTTCGCCGGAAATTAATCTGATTGGTAAAACAACAGATGAAGCAATTGCTCTTTTAGACAAATATTTAGATGATGCCTATATCTCCCATCTTCCTTCTGTACGAATCGTACACGGAAAGGGAACCGGTGCCCTGCGTACCGCTGTGCAGAACCATTTAAAACGCAGCAAATATGTGAAATCCTACCACCTAGGCGAATTTGGAGAAGGGGATGCCGGCGTAACTATTGCAGAATTTAAATAAATCTCAGAATCTATCTCAAAGAAAGGACAAGAATTATGGCAACAAAACAAAAAATCCTCATTGTCGATGATGATAATAATATTGCTGAATTAATTTCGCTATATCTTACAAAAGAATGCTTTGATACAAAAATCGTGAATGATGGAGAAGAAGCCCTGATTGCCTTTGAGCAGTACAACCCGAATCTGATTCTTCTTGACCTGATGCTTCCGGGCATTGACGGATATCAGGTGTGCCGTGAGGTCCGGGCTAAAGCGAATGTTCCTATCATTATGCTTTCTGCAAAGGGAGAAATCTTTGACAAGGTATTAGGTCTTGAATTAGGTGCAGATGACTATATGATTAAGCCCTTTGATTCAAAAGAGCTTGTAGCCCGCGTAAAAGCCGTTTTAAGACGTTATCAGCCTGCCAAGGCAGAAGAAACCACTCCTGACCTAAAATGCGTAAAATACCCGGATTTAGTTGTAAATTTATCCAATTATTCTGTTATCTATCAGGGACAGCCGGTGGATATGCCCCCAAAGGAGTTAGAACTTTTATATTTCCTTGCATCTTCACCAAACCAGGTATTTACCAGAGAACAGCTGCTTGACCATATCTGGGGATATGAATATATTGGCGATACCAGAACCGTCGACGTGCACGTAAAACGTCTCCGGGAAAAAATCAAAGACCATGGAAACTGGAGTCTTTCCACGGTTTGGGGAATTGGCTACAAATTCGAGGTTAAAGACCTATGAAGCGTAAACTTTCCTTAAAGCTGGCAGGCGGATTTCTTCTTTTTGCACTTTTAGGTTTTCTGATTATTCTGACCTTTACTTATCATGTAACCTATAAGCATTTAGAGAAAAAAGAAGCCTCCAGCCTTTATCGGGAATCTGCATTGATTTCCTCAAATTATGCCATGAATTACTATAATAATTCTATGACAACCGATGAGATTCTGACACAGCTTTCCACCTTAAGCGGCTACTTAAATGCAGACATCTGGATTGTTGATACCAAAGGAAATATTCTTCTTAATACCGCCTCCCGTAACAGTGAACCGGAGATATTAGAAGCTTTTAATATTACAGATTTTGGTAACCGATATTCACAGATTGGTAATTTTTACGGCTATTTTTCAGAAGAAACCTTAAGTGTTTTTTCTCCAATTACCGTCAGCTATAAAGTGCGGGGGTATGTCATTATTCATAAGCCGGTAAAAAATATTGTTTCCTCAGCCAATGGACTCACATCCATTGCTTATCAGACATTATTGCTGCTGCTTTTCGCAGCCCTTGTGGTACTGGCTTTGTTTATCCATGTTTTTTACATACCAATTCGAAAAATTACCCGGGTTGCAAATGAATATGCAAATGGTAATTTTGATGCAAAAATAGAAGTCCACACCAATGACGAATTAGGATATCTGGCGGCTTCCTTAAACTTTATGGCAAATGAATTAAATACCCTTGAAGAAGACCAGAAAAAATTTATTTCCAATGTTTCCCACGATTTCCGTTCTCCTCTGACTTCTATCAAGGGTTATGTGGAAGCGATTTTAGACGGAACCATTCCTGTGGAAATGCAGGATAAATATTTAAACATTATACTTTTTGAAACAGAACGCTTGAACAAACTGACAAAAGGTCTGTTAGAATTAAACCGTTTTGGAAAGCATGGCATAATGTTAGATGTCACCAGTTTTGATATAAACCAGATGATACGGACAACTGCACTGACCTTTGAAGGTGTCTGTCATAAGAAAAAAATTACTTTTGACCTGATTCTCTCCGGCGAATCCCTTTATGTCAATGCTGATTTTGGAAAAATCCAGCAGGTACTCTATAACCTGATTGACAATGCCATTAAATTCAGTCACAACGATTCTTCTATTAAGGTAGAAACCACAGAAAAAAATGACAAGGTTTTTATTTCTGTCACAGATACCGGAATCGGCATTCCAAAAGACAGTATCAATAAAATCTGGGAGCGTTTTTATAAGACAGACCTTTCCCGTGGTAAAGATAAGAAGGGAACCGGTCTTGGACTAGCGATTGTAAAAGAAATTGTAAATGCTCATGGCGAAAATATTACTGTAATCAGTACCGAAGGTGTTGGAACTGAGTTTATCTTTACGCTGCCTATGACTCGCACAGAACTATGAGAAACACGCTTTGCGAGTTTCTCGCGCTAACACACAGCCACGCAGTGACATCTTCCATTTGTGCATTATGTGCATCTATAGAATAACAAAAAAGCCCCGATTGCTTATAAGCAACCGGGGTAATTTTTTTATGGATTATAC
>CAYMIS010000087.1:0-14617 GCA_964390485.1 uncultured Roseburia sp.
GGAAACGTAGAAGGCTACACCACCCAGTACGAAGAAGGAAAAGCACAGTTAGAAAACCGTCATAGTGAGAACGAAGCCATCTACAAGGCAGAAAGTGGCACACAGGATTTATTCTGACTGGTCAGATGTTAAGAAGGTTACAACAAAAAAATAGAAAAAACAAATGCTCCTGATTCCGAACTCATAAGTACGGAAGGGAGCATTCTGTATTTTGGTTAGAGAAAAATAAAATTTTTTTGGGAAAATTATTACATGTGACTGTTATGTGACCAAGAGGATGTAGAATATCATATTGTTCAGAGTAAAAATTTTGAATCGCTATGTTTGTTTGAGAAATGATTTATTTAAGACTAATTTTGAAAGAACAGATGCAAATAGGGAAGCCATACGACAGGAAAAACATTAAATTTCTGTATAATCTCAGGAATTAGGAAAAAGGTACTTCTTCTGTTTGCGGTCATATTTGGTATAATTTAGTAATGTGATGTGTTACACAATAAGAGAAAAATAACATTAAAGAAATAGAAGCATCAATCAGAGGGGACAGGCATAACATGAAAAAACGTATTCTACAATTATTAACAGTAACCGGTTGTCTTATGGCAGGAATGTTGTTACATCCAGTAGGAACAGTAACAGCACATGCAACAGAGACACAGAATGCAGAGGAAGCATTATCAGCAGAGGCAACAGAAAAAAATACAGCTGCGACTGAATATACAGAAGAAAGCGAAACTGTCAGTAGTATAGCAGACCTTTCGGCAGAAGAAATTTTATACGAAGGGAAAGATGGATATGTCACATGGTGTATTGATACAGACGGTGTACTATATTTGGAAGGAAATGGTAATTATTGTCTTTATCAGCCGGATTGGACAGAAGCATCATACAATGAAAGTATAAAAAAGGCAGTGGTAAATGTAACAGGAATGACGCGTACTAGTGAGATGTTTACAGGCTGTAGAAATATGGAAGAAGTAGAGTTTGTAGGCTTTGATGCTTCTAAGGTAGTGTATATGGATAAAATGTTCTATGGGTGTAAGTCACTAAAAGAAATGGATTTGAGTGATTGGGATACATCAAGTCTAAAAAATATAGAATATATGTTTGCATGGTGTGAATCACTCAAAAAAGTAAACTTGAGTGGCTGGGATATCTCAAATGTTACATCACTGGAAGCTGTATTTGCTAAGTGTACATCTATGTTAGAAGTCGTGTTGAATGGATGGGAAACTTCAAAAGTGACAAGCGTAGAAAATACATTTTATAGGTGTGAAAAATTAAAGAAGATGGATATTCGTACATGGGATATGAGTAGTGTTACCAATTCCTATGGGATGTTTATGTATGCAGAGGGCTTAACAGAGTTGTATTTACCGGAATCTATAAGTTCAATGGGAGCATATTTTTTGGAAGATACATGGAACCTTCGTCGCCTTTATATCCCAAGTTCCATAACAGATGTATCTAAAGCAGTGATTAGTGAAAACACCATCATCATCTGCAACGAAGGTTCCGCTGCCCACCAGTGGGCGGTTGAACAGGGGCAAAAATACAGCCTCCTAGACCATGTGCATAATTACGAAGGAACCGTATTAAAAGAAGCCACATCCGGGGAAAAAGGAATTATCAAATACGAATGTACAGCCACCGGATGCGATGAATATTATCACATGGCATATGAATATGGACATAACATCGTAACGGATAGTGGCAAAGCAGCCACCTGTATCGTTGCAGGCTTAACAGAGGGAAGTCATTGTGAAACCTGTGGCAAAGTAATGGCGAGACAGGATACCATTCCGGCAGCCCATAAGGAAGTAACCGATAAAGCAGTAGAGCCAACCTGTACAGAGAGCGGCTGGACAAAAGGAAGTCATTGTTCTGTATGTGGCGAAGTTCTTGAAGCCCAGGAAGAAATTCCTGCAAACGGTCATAGAATTGCAGTAGATGAAGCGGTAGAAGCCACTTGCACAGAAACAGGATTAACGAAAGGAAGTCACTGTTCAGTATGCAATGAAACCATCTTAGCCCAGAAAGAAATACCGGCAAAAGGTCATGTTGAAGTAGTTGATAAAGCGGTAGAAGCCAGCTGTACAGAAACGGGACTGACAGAAGGAAGTCATTGCTCCGATTGTGAAACAGTCCTTGTGGCTCAGAAAGAGGTTCCGGCGAAAGGTCATACGGAAGTCGTAACCAAAGGAATAGAACCAACCTGCACAAAGGGCGGAACAAGTGATGGAATATATTGCTCTGTATGTGACACCGTCATTGCAGAACAAAAAGAACTTCCGGCAAAAGGCCACACAGAAGTAGTGGATAAAGCGGTAGAGTCGACTTGTCATAGCACCGGTTTGACTGCGGGAAGTCATTGCTCTGATTGCAAGAAAGTAATCAAAGCACAAAAAACAGTTTCAAAAACAGACCATAATTATAAAGAAACAATAATAAAGGCAGCTATTGGAAAGAACGGAAGTAAAATAAACGCCTGCACCATGTGTGGAAAAGAGAAAGCAAACAGCACCATATATGCAATAAAAACCATTAAGCTTTCCAAGACAGCATATACCTATAATGGCAAAACCCGAAAACCATCAGTAACCATAAAAGACAGCAAAGGAAATAAATTAACAAAAGGAACAGATTACACCGTAACTTATTCCAAAGGCTGTAAGAAATCGGGAAAATATACTGTTACCGTAAAATTCAAGGGGGATTACACTGGAAGTAAAAAACTGACTTACATCATCGAACCAAAATCAGTATCAATTTCCAAGGTATCAGCAAAAACCAAAGGCTTTAAAGTAACCTGGAAAAAAGGTACAGAAATCAGTGGTTATCAGATACAGTACTCCACCAGTAAGAAGTTTACGAAAAAGACAACTGACACAGTTACAATAAAAAATGCCAAAACAACCTCAAAGACAATTTCCAAGCTGAAAGCAAAGAAGAAATATTATGTAAGAATTCGTGCCTATAAAACTGTTAAGGTTAATGGCAAGTTAACAAAGATTTATTCTGATTGGTCAGGTGTTAAGAAGGTTACAACAAAAAAATAGAAGAAAAACAAATGCTCCTAACTCCGAACATATAAGTACGGAAGGGAGCATTCTGTATTTTTAGTTAGAGAAAAATAAAATTTTTTTAAGAAAATTATTACATGTGACTGTTATGTGACCAAGAGGGAGTAGAATATCATATGCTGCCATATTTGGTATAATTTAGTAATGTGATGTGTTACACAATAAGAGAAAAATAACATTAAAGAAATAGAAGCATCAATCAGAGGGGACAGGCATAACATGAAAAAACGTATTCTACAATTATTAACAGTAACCGGTTGTCTTATGGCAGGAATGATGTTACATCCGGCAGTAACAGCCCATGCAACAGAGACACAGAATGTAGAGGAAGCATTATCAGCAGAGGTAACAGAAAAAAATACAGCTGCTACTAAATATACAGAAGAAAGCGAAACGACCGGTAGTATAGCAGACCTTGCATCAGAAGATATCCAGTACCAGGGAAAAGATGGAAAGATTACATGGTGTATTGATAATGATGGTGTACTTTATCTGGAGGGAAATGGTAATTTTGCGTCACCGGCAGAGTGGACAGACGATGCATATAAAACAAGTATCAAAAAAGCGGTGGTAAATGTAACAGGAATGACAGATACAAGTGAAATGTTTATCAATTGCACAAATATGGAAGAAGTAGAATTTGTGGACTTTGATGCTTCTAAAGTAGTGTATATGGATAAGATGTTCAGTGAATGTTATTCGTTGAAGGAAGTAGATTTGAGTGACTGGAATACATCAAACCTAAAAAAAATAAATGATATGTTTGCATATTGTAAAGCCTTAGAAAAGGCTAATTTGTGTAATTGGGATATTACTCAAATAACATCGTTAGATGGGCTTTTTTGGCAGTGTAATTCATTACTAGAGATTAATTTGACGGCATGGGACACATCGAATGTAACAAATATGGCAAATGTATTTGGCGGATGTTGGAAATTGAAAAAAATCGATATTCGTACTTGGGACATGAGTAAGGTTACAAATACGTATTGGATGTTTTATAGGACGGAGTCGCTGACAGAACTATATTTACCAGAATCATTGAATATAATGAGAACGGAATTTTTATATAAAGCAGATAACCTCCGACGTCTCTATATTTCAAACGTTGTTCCAGATGTGTCGCAGGCTGCAATTTCAAAAAACACCATCATCATCTGCAACGAAGGTTCCGCTGCCCATAAATGGGCGGTAGAAAAAGGACGCAAATACAGCCTCCTAGACCATATACATAATTACGAAGGAACCGTATTAAAAGAAGCCACATCCGGAAAAAAAGGAATTATCAAATACGAATGTACAGCCACCGGATGCGATGAATATTATCACATGGCATATGAATATGGACATAATATAGTAACCGATAGTGCCAAAGCAGCCACCTGTACCGTTGCAGGCTTAACAGATGGAAGTCATTGTGAAACCTGTGGGAAAGTAATGGCGAGACAGGATACCATCCCGGCAGCCCATAAGAAAGTAATCGACAAAGCGGTAGAGCCAACCTGTACAGAGAAGGGCTGGACAAAAGGCAGTCATTGCTCAGTATGTGGCGAAGTTCTTGAAGCCCGGGAAGAAATTCCTGCAAACGGTCATAGAATTACAGTAGATGAAGCGGTAGAAGCCACTTGCACAGAAACAGGATTAACGAAAGGAAGTCACTGTTCAGTATGCAATGAAACCATCTTAGCCCAGAAAGAAATACCGGCAAAAGGTCATGTTGAAGTAGTTGATAAAGCGGTAGAAGCCAGCTGTACAGAAACGGGACTGACAGAAGGAAGTCATTGCTCCGATTGTGAAACAGTCCTTGTGGCTCAGAAAGAGGTTCCGGCGAAAGGTCATACGGAAGTCGTAACCAAAGGAATAGAACCAACCTGCACAAAGGGCGGAACAAGTGATGGAATATATTGCTCTGTATGTGACACCGTCATTGCAGAACAAAAAGAACTTCCGGCAAAAGGCCACACAGAAGTAGTGGATAAAGCGGTAGAGTCGACTTGTCATAGCACCGGTTTGACTGCGGGAAGTCATTGCTCTGATTGCAAGAAAGTAATCAAAGCACAAAAAACAGTTTCAAAAACAGACCATAATTATAAAGAAACAATAATAAAGGCAGCTATTGGAAAGAACGGAAGTAAAATAAACGCCTGCACCATGTGTGGAAAAGAGAAAGCAAACAGCACCATATATGCAATAAAAACCATTAAGCTTTCCAAGACAGCATATACCTATAATGGCAAAACCCGAAAACCATCAGTAACCATAAAAGACAGCAAAGGAAATAAATTAACAAAAGGAACAGATTACACCGTAACTTATTCCAAAGGCTGTAAGAAATCGGGAAAATATACTGTTACCGTAAAATTCAAGGGGGATTACACTGGAAGTAAAAAACTGACTTACATCATCGAACCAAAATCAGTATCAATTTCCAAGGTATCAGCAAAAACCAAAGGCTTTAAAGTAACCTGGAAAAAAGGTACAGAAATCAGTGGTTATCAGATACAGTACTCCACCAGTAAAAAGTTTACGAAAAAGACAACTGACACAGTTACAGTAAAAAGTGCAAAAACCACCTCAAAGACAATTTCTAAGCTGAAAGCAAAGAAGAAATACTATGTAAGAATTCGTACCTATAAAACTGTTAAGGTCAATGGCAAGTCAATAAAGATTTATTCAGACTGGTCAGATGTTAAAAAGGTTACAACAAAGAAATAAATTGTAGAAAAAAGCAGGTTTGTGTCTAAGGAGAGTTCCTTACATGGAACTTTCCTTAGGAAAAGAAAAGAGAAAAATCTTATAAAATAAGAAGAAAAGAGAAAAAAATGATGTTTAAAATATAAAAATAGTACTTAAGAAACAGAAAAATGGAAACTGAAAATACAAATCTAGTTTTTCTGCAAAAAATTTTGAAAAAAATTGCGAAATCTGTTACTGGGGTACTAGAAGAAAGATTGCCAAATATTGAATTTATGGTAAAATTTTGTATTAGTGACTGGGTATTAGATTTTGCCGAAGGTACACGAGGGGATTGGGAAAATTACAGGATACAGATGAGAGATGCAGCAAAAAACATAATTATTTGTAACCTGATTTTATAAAGAGAAAAAGCTTAAAAGAGAGAAGACGGAATAGATTGATAAGGGATAAAAAGGAAAGGTAAGAAGGATGAAAAAGAAGATTGAACAAAATTTGAAAAAATGTTGTTCGTTGGTATTAGCGATGCTGTTGATGTTTAATACATCATCATTACAGGCATTTGCTGATGTACAGGCAGTAAATAACAACACTGAAATAGTTGTTGAACAGACTGCGGGCGTCAGTGATACAGAAAGCAATGAAACAACGGAAACGGTGGAAACAGAGACTCTGGTGACAGAAGAACCGGAGATAACAGTGACAGAAACTGTAACAACTGAAATTTCAGCAACAGAGGTTGCGCCAACAGAAACAACGGAAACAGCTGAAGTAATAACAACAGAAGAGACGAATGGAACGGAAGAAGTTATAGCAACAGAAGCGGGTGAAGTTGCGGCAACAGAAGAAGCTAATGCAACAGAGACAACCGAAGAAGTAGTAGCGACGGAAGAAACGGAGACAACCGAAGAACCAGAAACAACGGAAGAAGTTATGGTAACTGAAGAACCGGAGACAACGGAAGAAGTTATGGTAACTGAAGAACCGGAGACAACAGAAGAGTCTGCTGTAACAGAAGAGCCAGAGACAACGGAAGAAGTGATAACAACAGAAGAGACTAATCCGATGCAGCCATTATGTTCAGATGAGATAACAACCACATTAAAAATTGTAGATATTACTGGAAATATTGAGCAGAAAAAGATTTTAATGGATGCTGATGCAAATCCGTTTTTGCTGGAAACAACAGCTACAATTAAAATGGAAGTAAGTATTGCAGATGAAAGTGGCAAGGAAGTAGCATATGCAGAACTTACAAATGAGCAAAAAGCTATTGTTGAAGAAGCTATTAGTAATTATTTGACAAACATTAATGTGGCAGTAACCATATCTAATGGGACGAATGAAATACCGCTGGTGGATGCTTCAAGAGGCAATGACTTAGCAAGTGTATTCAAAAATCAATATATCCCTGTGGATGGAACAGAGGATGAAATTGCCGCAAAAGAGAAGGCGGCGGCAGAGAAACTTAATGCAGCTATTGAAACGTTGGCAAATGATAAAACCTATGAAATGTCCCTTACGGGAGAAATGACTGTATGCGCAGGTAATTATGATTTTAAGTGTCAGCTGACCAATCCAAAGAATGTTACAGGTATATCCCTTAAAAAAGCAGAGGGAAAAGCTACATTAAATGTAACAAAATTAGTTCAGGTCATTGCGGTTACACCTGAAACACAGTCAGAAACAGTAGATATTAAAGACAGTGTTACCTATAGCGTTACCAGCAGTGAAAACCTGTCAGGAAGACAGCTGCAGTGTGTGGTAAAGAATGCAAATGGAACAGTGGTAGATAAAAGTATCGTTGATGTGGCAATTGACAATGATACTAAAAGCGCAGTAGTAACGCCACTGGTAAGCGGAAAATATACATTAGAAATTGGTTTTGAAGAAACCGCAGTTTATAGCCCTTTTTCTACAACAAAAACTTTAACAGCCAGAAAGCCGGAGTGGAACTTTACAGTAAAAAAAGAAAATAATGAGCCATTAACAGCAAAACAGGCTGCTAATTACATTGTTTCTGTTGAAGGTTTAAATTTGAACAACGAGACTTTATCCTGCACAGTCTATGAGAAAAAAGACGGAAAATATGTGAAGCGTGAAGAAGAACTTGCTAGAGTAATTGGAGATACCGAAAGTGGAGCTAAAAGAGTCCAGTTCACGCCGGATAAAGCGGTTGAATATAAAATTGAATACAAATTAGCTGAAAATAATTCCTATAGAGAAACAATTAAGTCCGAAGTGGTTACTCCTGCTAAAATTAATCGTTCGGTATCTGTTGATAGACAGGCAACAGGTATTACGAAGATTGAAACGAACGAGACATTTGTTGTTGTTGAATCGGGAAGAGACTTGGACGAGGATGATATTGTATGTACTGCCTATAAAATGGAAGAAGATGGAAGTAAAGTTGCTTTAGGGAAATCGGAAGTTGAGGTTGCTGTTCAGGAAGGGCAATCGGGTTTCATTGGACTATGGGATGAAAGTGATATACTGTATGTTAACGTTGAACCTAAAGTGATAGGAACAATACAGATTGACTTTAAAGTTATAGGGGACACAGAACTTTATCAGGATACAACGGTTCAGCAAACCTTAACGGTAAAAAAAGATTGGCCGGTAAGTGTAATACGAAGTAGTTCCCAGAACGGTGATACAGATAATGCGGCAGCTCCTATTACTTATTCAATAGTTATGGATGAGAATATTGAACGTAATTATGAATTAGAGTGTAAGGCATATTATGAAGAGAAAATTGATTGGAGACGGAGACAGTGGGTTGTTTGCCCAGATAATGCAGTTTCTTTTGTAGAAAGTGAAGATAAGACAACGATAACTGTAACACCAAAAATGTCCGGTAAGTTAAAGTTTGATTTTATCTTTAAGGATGGTGAGAATGCAACTTATTATTATCAGACAGTAAAAACCACAGATGCGATTAATGTAGAGCGAATTGCTTCTGTGTCAACTGTTTCAAAAGGAAATGATGATGCAGTACCTGCTTTAGAGGAAGTAACATATTCGGTAGTAGATAATGGTGCAGTTGTAACTCAGGAAATTACCTCTTATTCCGTAAAGATTGACGGAAGAAACGCTACAAATGAGGAAATTGAACATCAGATGGTTGATGCACGTACTGTTAAATTAGTTCCAAAAGTATCGGGCGTATTTGAATTGGAATTTACCCTTGGACAGAATGCAGTGTATCATCAGGCAGTAATCTCTAGGGAACTTACTGTAAACAAAATCAAACAGCCGGAAGAGATAGCTGTAACATTAGAAACTGTTCTTGAAGAAAATGAAACGATTACTTCTGAGAAACAACTTATTTATGCGATTAAAGATACAGCTACCGAAGCTTGTGATATTTCTATGAGAAATATTATATGGCGGATAACAGATAAGGATGATAAGGTTGTATTTACGAATGTTGCGACTGCAGATGGAGATACAAGCAAGTTTAATCCAGAAGCATTTGTAATTGAGGAAGTAGATTCAGAAGACAAAACAGTAAGAAAAGTGAGCGTAACACCTCAAGTGTCAGGGGATTATACAATTGAATTTGAACTTGCAGAGGACGCAACCTATTTACCGGTATCTGAGACAACAGATATTTCTGTAAAACCTTCAGATTTAACAGGTTTTGCATCAGCCTCTGGTGATTATGTAAAAACCAATCCGCTTGTGGTAAGTATGACTTTAAATGGCGGAAATTCTGAACTCTTTGCGGAACGATATGATGATATTACAGTGACATTTTATGCAACATACTTAGATGGAGAAGAGACAAAGGAAATTGAGCTGACAGCCAGTGCAGATGAAAATGCGAAGAATGGCTGGGAGATAGATACAGAAAATGGAAGTAATGCGGCAACATTTGTCAGAACAGTGGATGATTCAGTAACCAGAAATTTTGACCCGGAAAAAGAATATAATATCGTGGCGCGTTTTGAACTGCCAGAGAATTTTGCATTTCAGGTTGTAGATAATGCTGGAGCAGTAGTGAATGAATTTGTTTATGAAAACTTTAAGGCTGCGAATGGAGACTTGCTAGTTACATTATCCGATAGTAATGGTACATTGGGTACTACCTACAGTTTGGAGTATACTGAAACTGAGGATTACTATGAAACAATTTACATTTTTGCTGAAGAGGATAAAGAAAAACCTGATGGAAAAAATCTGATAGATGGTTTAAATGTTGGGTATGAAATAAAAGGCGAGTATGATGAATCGTTGGAAATTGTTCAAAATACATCGAGCATTCGAGTAAGGGCATTAAAGCCTATAATTATGGAAACTAAAATAGCCATAGTTATAGATGATGTGTGTGAAGAAAATTGTGGTGAATGTGGTATTTATAATGGAAAAACAGTGGAATTGACAATTAATGTTACTTCTCCAAAATCCACAGACCCAGTATACAATTATGCAGGCAACTCATATGATACGGTAGATAAATTACATGACAAAGCAGCTGAATCATTACGTAGAACAAATACTCCGGAATATTGGTATTCACAAGCGGTAACAGTTGCACCTGTCAATGATTTCTACAATTACGTTGCCTATATCGAGATGGATGAAACATTAACAAATGAAGAGTTTGATGCAGCTACCGGATGGAATTTCGTCCCAACCAGCTGGACAATCAACAAGGAAGAATTGACTAATTATGCTTTCTATTTCTTCCATGTTCCAGCCGATGGAAGTATTGAAGGTAAGACTTCTAACCAGATTCGAGAAGAATTCCTCAACACCCGTCAGGCAGACAACGGCTACAAAATCCTAGAATCCATCGGTATCGACACCACAGCTCCATCCTCACAGCCGGGGGGCGAGGTAACCTTTAAGTTTACGGATAACGTAGACCGTACAACAACCGTCTCCTATCGTGGTTCATACTTAAATGGAACAAAGCCGGAGTACGAAAAAGAAAGCCCGGCAAAAACAACACTTTGCGTAGATACCGTAAAACCAAAGGTAGAAATTGCAAAAATAACAGTCGGCAGTGAGGAAAAAGAATACAAAGGAGAATGGACAAACGAAACCATTACCTATATTTTAAAAACCATTAAGAAAGCCGATCAGGTTTCCGGTATTAACAATTACCAGTATGCATTTGTTTCCAGAGCAGATGAAGCTGGACTTGCAAATGCAGAATGGAAGACCATCGAAAAGAATAAAAAGAGCGGCAGATATGAAATTGACATTGTAAAACTGTTAGAGACAGAAAAGAAAGATGGGGTGCGCTTCAATGGATATCTTTATGTCCGGGCAGAATCCAATGCCGGATTAATGTCAACCAATAAGAGCATTGAGAAAAACAAAGAAGAAGCCCGCATCTGGCAGGAAGAGCTGGCGGCTCCAAAGGTGTCATTAACCAATGAGCCGGCAATTACCGGATGGTATAACAAAGAAACCGGAGAAGTAGAAGTAAGCTTTGCTTATCCGGAATATAATAAGAAATCCTATGCGCCACCGGTTGGACTTGAGATTAAAGTGTCTACAACTACCACCGAAGAGGATGGAAGCAATAAAACAACAGAGAAAGAAGTGAAATACTTCTACAAAGGAATCTTTGACGAGTCAGCGGCAAAAGTAATTGAAGGTGAAGCAACAATAGATGGCGATGACATCAAAGTAAATACAAAAAAATCACTGAAAGAGGATGGCTTAATTACAGTAAATAGTGATTGTAAGAAGAAAATCGAAGTTACTGTAATGGATAAAGCAGGAAATAAATCAGAAACCTATAAGTGTACAATAAAAGCAGACTTTACCGCACCGGATGTGGAAAAAGTAGTATTTTCAACAAATGGTCAGTCAAAGGAGCAGACAAAATTACATACAGATACAGAGAAGGATGTAAAATACAACTTATTCTCCGGTTCTGATGTAACCGTAAATGCAGCCGTAACCTATGGTATCAGTGGAGAATCCAAGATTACCTTAAAACAGTGTAAAAACATCGGGGAATGGAAGGAAAAAGGCGGTAACGTAGTAAAATCCAACACCATGACCCTGCAGCCAAACACAAGAGGCTTTGTATATGTAACAGCAAAGGATAAAGCAGGAAACGTAACCACCGGATGGACCGACGGATTTGTTGCAGATAACCAGAATCCAATGGGTGTAGACGGAATGGAAATCACGGTAGTAGCGACAGGTGCCAACGAAGAGCAGTTCTTCAATAAAGATGTACCGGTATCCATCAGTATAACAGACTCTAAAACAGGGGATGACTACTCCGGTTTAAGCAGAGTAACCTACACCGTTGGTTATGAAGATGTAACAACCAAAGAGGAGGAAGAGATTTATCATTTTAAAATCGAGAATCCTACCTGGAAACAGATTGCAGAGTCTATTTCACTGATAGACAATAAAATCACAATTGATGCAGAAGAAAACGAAAGTAACGAAGCATACATTACAGTAGATGCAATCGATAAATCCGGAAATGAAAGTACTGTCACCATGGATTATAAGATTGATGTTACTGTTCCAATCATCGATGTAACCTTTGACAAGGCACCGGGAGAGCATGGCGAATACTTCAATGAAAGCCGCACAGCAATCGTTGAAATTGTTGAAAAGAACTTTGACCCATCCCGTGTGCAGTTTAACATCTTAAAGGATGGAAAAGAAATCAGTGCATTAATTCCAAATGCATCTGCATGGAAAGAAAGTGCAGACGGTCTTGTACATACCGCAGCCATTGCATTTGCCGATGATGGAGATTACAGCTTTACCGTAGAATGTACGGACCTGGCAGATAATGAAGCGGAAGCAGTAGAGGTAGAGGAATTTACCATCGATAAGACAGCACCGGAAGTAACGGTAACCTACGATAATGAAGAACCATGGAAAGAAAACTTCTACAACACAGTTCGGACAGCAACTGTAACCATTACAGAGCATAACTTTGATGAAGACAAATTCATCGCAGACATCACACCGGCAGTTGCAGTGGGCGGCTTTAAGAGCTATGAAGATACCCATACAGCCACCATCGTATTTGCAGAAGACGAGCATTACGACTTTACATTAAACTGTGAAGATATGGCAGGAAATGTAATGACCGAATATGAGGCAGAGGATTTCCATATTGATACAACAGCACCGGAAGTAAGCATTACAGGTGTTGAGGACTTATCAGCAAACGCAGGAGACATCGCTCCGGTAGTATATGCATCCGATAAAAACTTTGATGCAGAGGGAATGAGCATTACCCTGACAAACAGCAAGGGTTCCCAGATTACCTTAGAAAAAGTAGTAAGTGAAGAAGGGGAAGGCACAAGCTATACCCTCACCAATGTAAATGACCAGCCGGATGAAATCTACACCTTAACAGCTGAGATGACAGATATGGCAGGAAATGTATCCAATGTTTCTTACCGTTTCTCCTTGAATAGAAATGGTTCTACCTACGACCTGAGTGATATGACAACTCTGGTAGAAAACGTATATACCAAATATGCGGAGATGGATGATTTACAGGTATTAGAGATGAACGTAGACGCTATCGAAGAGTTTAGTGTTTATGTAAGTAAAAATGGTGTACTTCAGACAAACAGTGTAGAAGGAAACCTTCCACAGACCTTAGAAGAGAATACGGTTTATTATCGTATCGATAAGGAAGGAAATGCAGAAACAGGATATCGTTATTACTACACACTTTATAAAGAGAACTTCGAAGCAGAAGGCGTTTATGACATCATGTTCTACTCCAAAGACCGGGCGGGAAATGAAGTAAATAACACCTTAACAGACAAAGGTGCAGACATTACCTTCGTTGTAGATAACTCTGCTCCAAAGGTCATAATTGAAGGTATTGAAAGCGATGCTTTCTATGCAGAAGACAGCAAAGATGCAAACGTAACAGTAAACGATAACTTCAAATTAGAAGAAGCACTCCTCTATCTGGTAGATGAGGATGGTAAGACAGTAGAGACCTATGACTACATGGAACTTGCCAAAGAAGCAGGTGAGGTAGTAACAATTTCCTTACCAAACAATGAGAAGAAAATGTCATTAAGCTATCGTGCAGTAGACGCAGCAGGAAATGAAGTGGTTTCTTTAAGTGGTGATGAGGATGTTCCAACAGGCGTTACAATTTCCACAAATCTATGGCTGCAGTTTATCAACAACGAAGTCGCAGTTGCAGTAGCGGTAGCAGTTAGCGGAGTTGCAGTCGCAGCACCGGTAGGTGGAAGTATGCTGTATCGAAGAAGAAAAAAGACAGGGGCTAAATTATGGAAACGCAAATAAATCAGAATTTACTTAAAAATTATCTCAAAAACAGAATAAAAGTTCAGGGATATTTTCAAGTAGTGGAACAGATTACTTCCATGTTAAAAAACTCTCAGGGAAAAGGTTTTACCTTTGCCCTGAGTCTTGAAACAATGCAGATTCAGGATGAAAAAGTGCAGTTTCAGATGACAGCAGAAGATTCTGTATATGAAATGTCATATGTTAAAAACTTTTTAAAGGAATTAACATTTGCAGCTGTATTTGCACCGGAAGAGGATTGCAAGACAGTAACAAAATTCATGAAATTTTTGGACGAAGAATCACAGTCAGCAAGCTTGGATACGATTCTTGCATATATTGAGACAATGCAGAATCTGGTGAAGTCAGCTGAACAGGTAAAGGAGCAGACAGCTCAGAATTATAATCAGCCACAGATGCAGCCAAGTGGTCAGTTATATCATCAGCCACAGATGCAGTCAGGTGGTCAGAACTACAGTCAGCCGCAGATGCAGTCAGCTAGCCAGAATTATAGTCAGCCGCAGATGCAGCCAAGTGGTCAGTTATACAATCAGCCACAGATGCAGTCA
>CAYMIS010000088.1:0-14533 GCA_964390485.1 uncultured Roseburia sp.
GATAAATACTTTATTGAATATCATACAAATCCGGGAAAAAGAGTGGTTATGCACTGGGCGCTAGAAGATGGCAAATATCTGAAAGAGGACATGACGGAGATGTATGACGGCGTTTATGTGAGGCGGATAATACTTTTCTTTGGAGAAACGCTGCAATATTATATTTCAGAAGAGAATGCAGAAGGGGAACAGACGGTAACTGAAAGTAATCAGATTTCCAACAGTGATGTATATGGTGAAGAAAATCAGAGCAGATATGCATTGATTAATGAACTATTGCTTCAAGTGACCTTGCAGGAATCGTCTCAGCTTCGTCGGGGAATGAAATCTTACCACGGGATGAAGGTTGCTACAGAACAGATATTTAAACTGTTATAAGACATGATGGATGCAGTTAGAATTGTATCGTAAACAAATATTTGAAATGAATAACAGGAGAGGTGAAAAACAAGAATGGAGCACGGCTATTACGTTGGATTAGATATTGATGATAGTAATGTAGTTGTCAGCGTGTTTCAACCAGGAATGAAAGAGCCGGAAACCATTAGTACCATTGCAGGGAGTGAGGTTTTTCAAATTCCATTACTGTTGATGAAGAAAAGTGGAATTGGCCAGTGGTTCATTGGAGAGGACGCAAAGAAGATTGCAACAGAACAGGGAGAAGAACCTTTATCAGAACTGCTTTCCAAGGCACTTTCTGGTGAGATGGTAGTTCTGGAAGAAGAGGAATTTAAGGCAAATGAGCTGCTGACTCTTTATATACGAAAGGTGCTGTTGATTGCAGTGCGTTTTGGAGAACAGGTACTGCCGGATAAATTGGTGATTACGGTAGAGGAACTTTCCCAGGAGATGATAAAGCTTTTTGCATCAGTTTGTGAAGGACTTGGAATGGATAAGGGGAATCTTACCCTGCTGGATAGAAAAGAGGCATTTTATTATTTTGCATTGAATCAAAAACCAGATTTGTGGCTGCATGACGTGTACCTTTTTGATTATCGTAGAGAAGATATGATATGTTGTCATTTAAAGCGTAATCAGAAAACGGTACCCCAGTTGATTACGTTAGACAGCAAAGTGAAAAAAATGCTGCCGCCAAAGGACGATGGTTTTTTTTATCAGGTACTGCTGGAATGCTTTCGTGGAAATGTGGTATCTTCCGTGTATCTGGTGGGAGATGGTTTTGAAGGAAACTGGATGAAAAAATCGCTTTCGTATATGTGTCAGGGAAGGCATGCTTTCATGGGAAAGAATCTGTATTCTAAGGGAGCTTGCTATGCTGCTATTGTTGCAAGAGATGCAGAAAACTGGCATTATGCTTATCTTGGTGATAATGAAATGAAGGTTAATGTCAGCTTGAAGGTAAGTAATCGACGGAATCCGGAGTTTCTGACGTTGATTTCTGCCGGAGATAACCGGTATGAGACAGAGAGGAGCTGTGAAGTGCTTCTGGATGGAACACCGGAAATTGACTTCTGGCTGCAGTCGCCCCATAGCAAGGAGGCGAAGGTGGAGAAATTAAAGCTGGCGGATTTGCCGGAGCGGAAAAATAAAACAACCAGACTTCGTATTGTGGCAAAGCCTGTTTCGGATACAAAGGTTCAAATAAAAATCCGGGACATGGGGTTTGGTGAGATTGTAAAAAGCTCAGAAAAAACATGGGAATATATTATGTCATTATAGGAGAAAAGCTATGGGCGAGTTGATATTGTGCAATCAGGAAATGGCGGCAATGCCGTATTATCTGGATAGCATTTCTCTAAATGTCTATTCAATAGAAGAAATCTGCTATTATATAGAAAACAATCTTTATCTGCTGGATACAGATTTTATGGATACGGAATTATGCAGCTGGTTGGAACAGGAACTTGGTGAAAAACAGTTGGCAGAACGCTTACGAAAGCTGATATATGAGAATGGAAGATTAAGTGAGTTTGTAGCATTAATTTTAAAAAATGGCTGTTATTGCGACAGAGATGCAGAAAACCATATTATCGGTGTGCTGGAGGAAATGCAGAATAAATCAGCCTTTGAGTGTGGAAAAATCCGGGCAGACCGTTTGATGGAAAATCAAAGATATTATAATGCAGTGATGGAATATCGAAGACTTTTGCAGATGCGGGATGAGAGTAAAAAACAACCGGAACTGTCAGGAAATATCTGGCATAATTTAGGTGTTGCCTATGGAAGGCTGTTTCTGTTTGCAGATGCTGCAGAATGTTTTTTAAATGCATATAACCTGAATCAAAACAAAGAGTCGCTGTTAGAAGCAATGGCAGCGTTTCGCTGCGGCAGGGATGCCTTTGGTCTGGAAAAGGTACAAAAGGCATATGGAATCAGCCTGGAAGAGATGCAGCAGATAACAGAGAACTGGTCAGAAATAAGCCGTGGAGATAAGGTAACAGAATTTGAACAGCAGATAGATGAATTATTTGAGCGTCACATTGGTGAGGAAGAAGGAAAACAACAAATTCTGGAAATACTTCAGAATTGGGAAACAGAGTACAAGAAAAATTGTGGAATGTAGGGTAGCGTATGTGGTTTTTTAAAAGAAGAAAAAAAGAGAAGACACTAGAGAAAAAATTTGATGAATTAAATCATGAAGTGCTGACAGAGCAGGATAAAAAGAATCCTAAAAAGATAGAGCAGTTTGTGGTGGAACATTTAAAACAGATGGTTGAAATTACGAAAGAAATTGAGGAAGAGAAGGCGGAATATAAAATGATTACTTCTTACCTCAATGATATTCATACCATTGAAGAACTTCCGCAGGAAGAGCATGAAAAGGTTGTTGATATTGCGCAGAATGTAGTGAGCTTAAATAAGGCGAGATATGAATTTTTACATGCTGAGAAGAAAATTTCAGATGCGCAGTATGTACAGATGCAGCAAGAAGAAAAAGAGATTCCCAATGCCATTAAGCGTTTAAAGGGAAATGAAAAGTATCTTGCAAAAATCAAGCAGGATTTAAAGTATCTGGAACGCGAGAAGGAAGAATGGTTCTTTTATAAGGATGATTTAAGACGTGAGAAAAAGAGCCTGCAGAATCTTATTTATGCTGCTGCAGGATTTTTGGCTTCTGTAGCGGTGTTATTTCTGATACTACAGTTTGTTTTAGAACTTCCTATGAAATTAGCATGGACAATTTTGCTTTTTGTAGCAGTAATGTCCATTTGTATGCTCTATATCAGAATTTTAAATGCCCAGTCAGAATATAAGCGGGCAGAGGCAAATGCAAATAAGGCAATCGTGCTTCAGAACAAAGTAAAACTCAAATATGTAAATATTCAGAATGCGGTGGACTATGCCTGTGAAAAATATCATGTGACATCGTCGGCAGATTTGAATAAAACCTGGGAAGCATATATGGAAGCAATTAAGCAACGGGAGAAGTTTGAGAAAAACAGCGATGATTTGGAATATTATACAACTCGTCTGATTCGGGAATTGTCCAAATATCGTCTTTATGATGCGAGAGTGTGGGTTCCGCAGGCACCGGCCCTTGTGGACCATAAAGAGATGGTAGAGATTACCCATAGTCTTATTACAAGACGTCAAAAGCTAAGAAGCCGTATGGAGCATAGTGTGGAAGTGGTAAAAACACAGCGGGAAGAAGTACGCAAAATGATGCAGAATGTGAAAACAATGAAACCAGAAATTCAGGAAATTATAGATTCCATTGACCAGATAAGCGGAGCCATTTAGGCTCCGTTTTTTTCTTCTATAGGAAAGTTAGTTGAACTTCCTATAGAAGAAAAGCACTTTTGGGCACATATTCGTAATTTTTACATAAACTATTAGGAAAAGATAAGAAAAAGGAAATTTATGAGAAATTATAATATGCCCAATTATAGGATGATGCCGGGTTCTAATATGATGCCATGTCCGAATATGATGCCGGGTTCTAATGGGATGTCATGCCCTGAGATGAGAGAAAGAATGGAATACACAAAATGTGATGGAGATACAGACTGTCTGGAAATGAATTATGCTCTTGCAATGGCATACGTGCCATGGCAGAAATTTGGAGAACTTTATGAACCAGAAAAATCCTTAGAGGTTGGTACGATGTTTAAAGAACTTGAAAAACCATTTTGGGGAAAGAGGGGGGTAATGAGATGATGAATCAGATGGACAGAGAACAGCTTTTGCATTACATCAATGTTGTAAGTTTTCAGGTGGTAGATGCACAGCTTTTTTTAGATACCCACCCGGACTGTGAAGATGCAGAAAAACATTTCAGACATTATCTGGAACTTAGAAAGGATGCTATGAAATTATTTGCAAGAAAATATGGCCCACTCACAATTGACTGTGCTGTGGAATCAGAGGGATGGCGCTGGTCGGATGTTCCATTGCCTTGGGAAGGAGGAACCTGCTAATGTGGAATTATGAAAGAAGATTGCAATATCCTGTAAATATAACGAGACCGAATGCAAAAATTGCACAGATTATTATGAGTCAGTATGGCGGCCCGGACGGTGAGATAGGAGCTTCCCTGCGCTATTTGTCCCAACGTTATGCCATGCCGGATAGAAAGGTGGCAGGGCTTTTGACGGATATCGGAACAGAAGAACTTGCCCATATGGAAATGGTGGCAGCGATTGTCAGACAGCTGACAAAAGATTTGAGTGCCGAGGAATTAGAAGCGGCAGGCTTTGCACCATACTATGTAGACCATACAGGCGGTATCTGGCCACAGGCGGCAGGTGGTGTGCCATTTAATGCAAATCAGTTCCAGTCCAAGGGAGATGCAATTACAGATTTATTTGAGGATATGGCAGCAGAGCAGAAAGCAAGAACGACCTATGATAATATTTTAAGATTGGTGAAAGACCCGGAAGTATGTGACCCGATTCGTTTCTTAAGAGCAAGAGAAATTGTGCATTTTCAGCGGTTTGGTGAGGGCTTGCGGATGATGCAGGATAATCTGGATTGTAAGAATTTCTATGCGTTTAATCCGGATTTTGATATGTAAAGCTTTTGCGTGAGTGGAAGTGGATATATTTGTAAAGGAGCTAAGGTGGGAAAACCGCCTTGGCTTTTTGATTTCAGTTTGTTTTGATTGTCAAAATATATCTTGACATGTCGAAAAAAAGATGTTATTCTATCAAAGATTTAACGCGTTAAAATTTATAAAAATTTTATAAAATTTATTTTTTTGAAAGAAATGGGAGAGATAAGATGGATAACAATATGAATTACAATAATGCACCAGAAGACAAAGGTGGATTTTTATGGGGATTACTTGGATGCTGTATTCCAATCGTTGGTTTAATTTTATTCCTTGTATGGAAAGATTCAAAACCAAACAGTGCTAAAGCAGCTGGTATCGGTGCCCTTGTATCTGTAATCTTAAGTGTTGTATGCTACATCCTTATGGCAGTTCTTGGCGTAGGACTGATGAGCCTTGGAATGTAATAAGTTTGGCAGATTTCTTCAGATTTGCTTTGGGTGTCATGCAAGACCGGATCGGTCGTTTTTCTTTCGGGGGAAACAGTTTCCAATCTGTGCCCGCTGTACCGGTGAATTGATAGGAATGATTGCCGGGATTCCAATTGCAATAGTTATTGGATATCCAAGCTTTCCGGTGGTTCTTTTGATGATGGCTCCAATGGTTTTTGATGGTTTTTTACAACTATTAACTTCTTATGAGAGTGGAAACATTAGAAGAGTTGTTACCGGAACGATATTTGGTGTAGCGTTAATATTCTGTTTCATCTATTTTCATAGAGCCTGCTTTACATTGGCAGCGGAGATATTGAAATTATTTGCAGATGACCCGGAGAAAATTGAACGTGCACTGGAAGTTTTTTTATGAAAATGAAATGATATATAGAAGAGACAATGGTATTTTCTTGATGTGAATTGAGAAATGCTATTGTCTTTTTTTGTGAAAGGTTTAAAAGTATCTTTGATTTGGATAAGAAAAATGCCTGTTCCTACCTTGTGGCAAAAGTTAAAAAATGATATAATTTATCCGCAGTTAAAAGCAAAAACAGGGGGGCTTTGATATGGTCGCAAAAACATCTGTCATTAAGGAACTGGAAACATTATATGCCGGAAGCGGTAATCAGTTATGTGTTGTATATGGACGAGAGGATTCAGAAAAGGAACAGCTGTTAAAGGCTTTTTTACAAAATAAGAAAAGCCTTTATTATCGTGCAAGGCAGGCGTCTTCCGAGGAACAGCTGCGACAGATGGGGAACGAAGTGGCAGTACGTTTTGAAACTTCTATTACAAAATATAGCTACGAAGAATATTTTAAGCGTGTCAGAAGTGGTGGACCGGAAAAGCTTGTAATTGTTATTGATGAATTTCAATTGATTGCTAAAAAGGATGCTTCTTTTATGGAGGCGATTATAAAATTAAAAGAACGCAGACTCTATCCGGGGCCGGTGCTGATATTGTTATGCAGTTCATCCCAGGTCTGGGTGGAAAAGGATTTGCCGGAACAGTTATCGGAAACAGATTATAAGAAAATCGATTCCAGGCTTCGGATTAAAAATCTGAATTTCTTAGAGGTAGTGCGGGCATTTCCACAGTATCAGGTTAGTGACTGCATTAAGGTTTATGGAATTATTGGTGGTGTGGCAGGTTATATCAATCACTGGGATCAGCGGATGGATTTAAAAACAAATATCTGTCGTAATATCCTTTCAAGAAACGGCTATATGAATCAGGCGGCAGAGCGTCTGATTTCCTCAGAACTGAGAGAACTTTCCGTATATGAGACAATTCTTTCTTATATTGCAGCCGGACAGGATAAATTGAATGATATTTATTTGAAGACAGGTTTTTCCAGAGCAAAGATTAGTGTATATATGAAAAATCTTGCGGCATTCGACATTATCGAAAAGGTGGTATCCTTTGAGAGTGGCGGTTGGGAAAATGCGAAAAAAGGTGTTTACCGGATTAAGGACCATTATGTGAATTTCTGGTTCCGTTTTATCTATCCTCATTTATCTGACCTTTATATGATGAGTACGGAGCAGTTTTATCATACATATATTGCACCGGGGTTAGATGAGTATCTGGGAAGATATTTTATTGAAGTGTGTATGGAGTATTTGGGGCTTTTAAATATTGTTGGAAAGCTTCCGATGAAGCTTACAAAAATGGGAACATGGGTTGGAAAAGAAGGCAATATTGATATTGTGGCACAAAACAGTGTTCGGGAGAAAATTGCCTGTCGGTGTAATTGGAATGCACCGGAATTTACAATGGAGATGTGTGAAGAGCTTTTTGTGAATATGCAAAAGGCTAAGATTGATGCAAAATATTATTTCCTGTTTTCTGCCCAGGGATTTTCGGAAGAACTTGTAAAGAAGGCAGAGGAAGACAAATCATTTATATTAATTGATATGAATGAGCTATAAAGAGAATGCATTGCATTCTCTGCAATTTGGAGGTTTAAGCGTTTGACTCAAAAAAAATTAATTATTACGGAGAAACCAAGTGTTGCTCAGGAATTTGCAAGAATTCTTGGTGTTTCAGGAAGAAATGATGGATATATAGAAAATGATGCCTATGTCATTACCTGGTGTGTAGGTCATCTGGTGGAAATGGTTTATCCGGAAGAATATGATGAGAAATATAAGAAATGGAAGTTAGAGGATTTGCCTTTTCTTCCAAAGGATTATAAATACAATGTAATTCCATCCGTCAGTAAGCAGTATGACGTGGTGCATCGCATGCTGCATAGAGAAGATATTGATACTGTCTACTGGGCAGGGGATGCTGGAAAAGAAGGACAGACCATTGAGGAGAATATCCGTAACTTTGGCGGTGTCAGGGAAGGCATGAAGGAGCTTCGTGTCTGGATTGATTCCCAGACAGAGGAAGAAATCCGGCGTGGTATAGCAGAGGCAAGACCGATGTCTGATTATGCAAATCTTGGAAAGTCAGGAATCATGCGTACGATAGAAGATTATGCGATGGGAATCAATTTTTCCAGAGCAATGTCTGTAAAATATGGAAATCTGTTAAATGATGCGGCAGGAACGCAAAGCTATACCGCCATTGCCGTAGGCCGCGTTATGACCTGTGTGCTGGGTATGGTGGTGATTCGTGAGCGGGAAATCCGTAATTTTAATGAGACGCCGTTTTATCGCGTTATGGGCGGTTTTGCGCCAAAGGGAACAGAGGCAGAGAGTGGAATTGCCCAGGCAGAATGGAAAGCGGTGGAAGGTTCTAAATATTTTGAATCTCCGATTTTATATAAAGAAAATGGCTTTAAAAAGCAGGAAGATGCGGAGGGTTTGATTGCAGAACTGACCGGAAAGCAGGCAAGGGTTGCTTCCATTGAGAAAGGAATTTCCAGAAAGAAGGCGCCACTGCTGTTTAACTTGGCAGAGCTTCAGGCAGAGTGTTCCAAACGTTTTAAAATCAGTCCGGATGAAACCTTGCAGGTGGCACAGGATTTGTATGAAAAGAAGCTGACCACCTATCCAAGAACTGATGCCCGTGTGTTATCTACCGCAGTGGCAAAGGAAATTGGAAAGAATATCAGCCGCTTAAAGGGCTATGAGCCTACTTCACAGTTCGTAGAACGAATTATGAAGGAGGGACTTCATTATAACATTGCAAAAACCCAGTATACCGATGATTCGAAAATTACTGACCATTATGCCATTATTCCAACGGGTCAGCTGACAGAGCTGAATTCCCTGACACCATTGCAGCGCAGCGTATTTGATTTAATTGTCCGTCGGTTTTTAAGTATTTTTTATCCGGCGGCAGAGTATCAGAATGTGAAACTGGTGGTAGAGATAATGCATACTGCGCAAGCAATGCAGGAGCAGGATGCGTTAGAAGGGAAAATTTATACAGAAAAGTTATTTGCGTCTGCAAAAACATTAAAATCATTGGGATATTTAGAGATTGCCGGAAGAAAACGTCCCGCTCCGGAGGATGCAGAGGGGAAAGAGGACGAGGAAAATGAAGAGGAAAATGCCGGACTTTTCACGATGGCAGAAACACTGCATAATGGTGATGAATTAACTGTCTGTGGATTTGAAATGAAAGAAGGAAAAACTTCTCCGCCAAAACGCTATACCTCAGGTTCTATGGTGCTTGCCATGGAAAATGCAGGACAGTTGATTGAGGATGAAGAACTTCGTGCCCAGATTAAAGGTTCAGGAATCGGAACCTCTGCAACCCGTGCCGAAATTATCAAAAAACTGGTGCGTATCGGTTATCTGAATTTGAATAAGAAATCTCAGGTACTGTCACCGGAAATGTTGGGTGAAATGGTTTATGAAGTAGTGAATATGACAGTTCCGGCACTTCTAAATCCGAAAATGACGGCTTCCTGGGAAAAGGGATTAGATGGCATTACCCGCGGAACGGTTGTGATGGAGGATTACAGGGAAAAGTTAGAAGACTTTATTCGGAAAGAAACCCTAGCAATGGTGGAGCGGGACTTAAAACAACAGTTAATTACCCAGATTCAGCCATTAACGGGAAAAGGTTCCAGAGGAATTGCAGCAAAGAAAAAGCTTGGAATTCCATGCCCGGTCTGTGGTGGAGAATTAGAGACTACACCTTTTGGATATGGCTGCGGTAACTATAAAAAGGATGGAAGCGGCTGTAAATTCTCCGTTGGAACGATAGCAGGAAGAGACTTATCAGAAGAGGAATTTAAATCCCTGATTACAAATCAGAAGACAGAAGTTTTAAATGGTTTTATTTCAAAAAGTAAAAAGAAATTCAGCGGTGCACTGGTGTTAGAAAAAGACGAAGAGGGAAAAGTAAACATCAACTTCGATTTTTCTGAAAATAAACCGGAAGTGATAGAAGGATTAACCTGTCCGGCATGTGGCGGTGCAATTGCAAAAACCGCCTTTGGTTACAGCTGTGTGAAGCATTTGGAAAAGGCAGAGGACTGCTATTTTTCTATTGGAAAGTTAGCGGGCAGGGCGCTATCGATTGATGAACTGGCAGAGCTTTTGACAAACCGGAGAACAGAAACACTTCGCGGGTTTAAATCAAAGACCGGAAATAAATTTGATGCCTGTATTGTACTTAATCAGGAAGAAGATGGACGTATCAGTCTGAAATTTGATTTTGAAAATGTGCAGGCAGATATTCTTCCAGAGGTGAAATGCCCGGCATGTGGCGGTGCAATTGTAAAAACGCCTTTTGGGTATGCCTGTGAGCATCGTAATCGTAATGTCGAAGGAAGCTGCAGCTTTGCCATTGGCAAAATGGCAGAGAAGGACTTAAATCCGGCACAGGTAAAGGAACTTTTAAAGAATGGAAGAACCTCAACCATCCGTGGTTTTAAAGGAAAGAGTGGTAAAAAGTTTGATGCCTGTGTTGCGTTAGAAAAAGACGAAACTGGAAAATTTTTTACCAAGTTTGACTTCGACCATGTAGAGATGAAAAAGGTCAAGGATGCTTTCTGCCCGAAATGTGGTGGTGAAATCTTAGTGGTTTCTTTTGGTTATGTCTGTGCGAACCGCAATCCAAACACTTCTGATGGCTGTGATTTTGTCATTGGAAAGATTGCAGATAAGGATTTAAACGAAGCGCAAGTCAGAGAATTGTTGGAAAACGGAAGAACCTCTACGATTCGCGGCTTTAAATCAAAGACAGGAAAAAAATTCGATGCCTGTATTACCTTTGATAAAGAAGAAAATGGCAATATTAAAGGCTTGAAATTTGATTTCGACAATGTGGAAGCGAAAAAGGTCAAGGATGTACGCTGCCCACTTTGTAAAGGAGATATTGTTCAGACTCCTTTTGGTTTTGGCTGCGGGAAATATTCCAAGGATAATCCGGAGAGCTGCCGTTTCTCTATTGGTAAGATGGCAGAAAAAGCATTAAATGAGGCTCAGGTAAAAGAATTATTAACCTACGGTAGAACTTCAACTATCCGTGGCTTTAAATCCAAGGCAGGTAAAAAGTTTGATGCAAGGGTTGCTTTGAATAAAGATGAAAATGGTAAAGTGACAGGCTTAAAGTTCGACTTTAATGATTTAGAAGCACCGAAGGTAAAGGATGTTAGATGTCCTCTTTGTGGAGGAGATATTGTCCAGACACCATTTGGCTATGGCTGTGCAAAATATTCCAAAGATAACCCGGAAAGCTGCCGTTTCTCCATTGGAAAAATTGCCGGTGTAAAATTAAAAGAAGCTCAGGTGAAAGAACTGCTTATCCGAAAGAAAACCGATGTTATCAAAGGCTTTGTGGCAAAGACAGGAATGTTATTTGATGCTCCATTAAAACTAACAGAGGATGGTCAGGTTACCTTTGACTTCCCGGAAAAACCAAAGCCGGTAGAATCCCAGGTGAAATGTCCAAAATGTGAGAAGTATTTAATGAAATCCCAGTGGTATTATGAATGTGACTGTGGATTTAAGATTTCTCACACAGTGGCAAAGGTATCTTTGTCAGAAGAAGTAATAAATGAACTTTTAACAACGGGAAAAACAAGAAATAAGGTCATTGGATTTACTTCCAAAGCAGGAAATGTTTTTGATTCCTGTCTGAAATTTGAAAATGACCAGATTAGCTTTGATTTTGATAATCCGGGCGAAAATGCTGTTTCTACCGGAGATTCAGATGAGAAGCCATTCTATGAGGAACTGGAACAGAATCCGGTGAAGTTGGAAGAAGCGTCACAGCAGACAGAGAAAATCACTGATACAAATAGTGAGAATTTCCAGTCAGATGATATACAAGGTCAGATTGAGACTGTTACAGAATATGCTGCGGCTGCGCCGATGATAGAAAGTATGATGGAAAGCAGTTCCTACGAGGATGACCATGCCCAGTATATTGATGAGGATGTGCCGGCATTTTATGATAATATGTCGGAGGATGCTTTCGCGGCAGATATGGCTGCGATGCAGGAGGCAGAAGAAGCAGAGCAGATGCTTGGTGATAACTTCTTAGAACTTTTTCAATAAGTAAAATAGTAAAAAATGCTTTGATTTTCTATTGTTTTATGTGAAAATGAAGAATGAAAAAGCAATTTAATTTAAAAATGAAATAATTTGAAAGATATAAGAAAGAGGGACAATTATGGAAAACGCAAAGATTAGTAACTTATACGACTTAAACGAAACAATTGCAAAGGAATATTTAGAGCAGTTTACCTATCCTTGGGAAGCTTTAAAAGGAATCAGTGACTTTATTAAGAAATTAGGCGCTACGCTTGATGCAGAGAAATTTGAACAGCGTGGCGAGGACATCTGGGTTGCAAAAAGTGCAAAGGTTGCACCAACCGCATGCTTAAACGGACCACTTATTATTGATGAAGAGGCAGAAATCCGTCATTGCGCTTTTATTCGTGGCAGCGCGATTGTAGGAAAGGGCTCTGTTGTAGGTAATTCTACTGAGTTAAAAAATGTAATTATTTTTAATTCTGTACAGGTACCACATTATAATTATGTTGGGGATTCGGTTTTAGGCTACAAATCCCATATGGGTGCCGGTTCCATTACATCAAATGTGAAGTCTGACAAAACTCTTGTTGTGGTAAAAGATGGAGAAGACAAAATGGAAACAGGTTTGAAGAAATTTGGTGCCATGTTAGGAGATTATGTTGAAGTAGGATGTGGTTCTGTTTTAAATCCTGGAACAGTCATTGGAAGAAATTGTAACATATATCCACTTTCTTCTGTGCGTGGAGTTGTTCCGGCAAATTCAATTTATAAAAACGGAAATGAGGTTGTAGCAAAACAGTAATTTGGAAGGTGTTATCCGGGGAGGTAAAGCATGAAGAAAAAAAGTGTTGTTACAATAATGTTGTTTTTAGGAATGTTTTCTGTTATGGGGTGTCAGACTGCAAAGAAAAATGGCGCAGAAACAGAAGCGCTTTCTGATGAGAAGCAGGAAACGCAAACAACAGATTATCATACGCAGATACAGTCAGAGGAGAATGCAAAAAGCGATACAGAGCAGATTGTAACAGGTACTTCCATTGAAAATCAAAACCAGCTTTCTGACATGGGAGAAGCTTTTACCTGGCAGGAAATTACCGTTACAATTCCTGAAAAATGGAAAGATAAATATATCCTTGAGGAAAGTGAGGATGGATTTTATTTTTATCAGAAGGCATCTTATGAAAAACTGGAAGGTATGGGGTATCTTTGTGGCTTTACCAAAAGTGATGAGCTTATGAATTACGGGGCAGGTGAATCACTGCTTGCTTATACGGACGATGGCATTTTTTATTATCTGATGCAGCCGACGGATGTTGCCTGTGATGTGGAAAATGAAGCTATCGCAAATGAATATTTCGAATTGATAGAAGGAATTACATGGATGAAAGCGAGCATCCAGATTTCTGTTGAGGATATCCATTATGATGCAGAACAGTTTGTTTTTCCAAACAGCAGTATTCAAAAGCTGGAAGATTACCATGTGATGAATTTAAGCAATAATGAACTTCGGATTGCGCGTAATGAGATTTATGCGCGGCATGGCAGAGTTTTTGAAAACGAGTATTTACAAAATTACTTCGATTCCTGTAGCTGGTATCAGGCGATTGAGGGAAAAACAGAAGTGGAAGAAAGGGAACTAAGCGAGATTGAAAAGGCGAATCTTGAAAAAATCCTTTCTGCCGAAATTGCATTTGATGAGGCTCACCCATATCCGTTGAAGTATCAGACTGGAACGAGTGTGTTAGAACCGGTTGTGGGTGATGGTTTGCTGCATGAAGTAATTTATGAAGTGTCTGAGCATTCGGACTATCAGTATGACTGCATTCTTACCATTGATGGAACTGTTTATGATTTAGAAGAATTTATCTATATGGAGTATCCGGTAATGGATAGGTTTTATATCACTGATTTTGCAGGGCAGGCGGAAATTTCTGGATACAAGGATGGACTTGAAATTGCAGTGTTGGATGAAGGACCAAGCAACGACCCGGTGACACATTTCTTTAAGTATAATGGGGAATTGATATATATTGGCGCCATACCGGGCTTTCCCTTTGGGGAAGAAAATAATGGGGTAGATGGTTTTATCTATCAAAATGGTGTAATTGGAAGAATGCGAATGGATTTAATTGAAACTGCGTATGTCGACGGTTACTGGTGGTACGACAATGCAGAATGGAAATTAGAATACATGGAAACAGGAATTCATAAGTATCAGTGGCGCAATGCCCATCAGCTATTTATGGATATTCCGGTATATGCTGCTATGGATGAAAATTCCCCAATCACAACCTTGAAAGCACAGAAAGAAGTATATTTTATCGAAACAGATTTAAAGGAATGGATTTTTGTGCGTGGAAAGGACGGTGCTAGCGGTTATATCCGTGTAAAAGATGGAAAAGTGCTGAATGTAGATGAGTTGGCAGAAAATGTCTTTTCAGATTTATATTTTTTTGACTAAAATTAGTACTTTACTAATCAGACAAAATGTGCGAAAATGTTTGCAGTATGTTAAATGTATAACAAACTTTAACAGTTACAAATTACATATTATTTATGTGAAAGGAGACTTATAATGATTTACACAAAGGAAGTTGAAAACATGTGCCCAGTAGCAAAAGGCGCAAAACATGAACCAGCTC
>CAYMIS010000089.1:0-14358 GCA_964390485.1 uncultured Roseburia sp.
GAATAATACGATGGAATTAAAAAAAATATTTATTATATTAATGATTATTTATGTTGTGGCAATGATAGGTGCTATATTTGTTTTTAAGAAGAAAACAAACAAAGAGAAGTTTGAACCGGAAAAATACAGATATATTCCGCCAAACGGAACAAAATGGAACTTGAATCAGATGTTATACGGAATGATTGATGAGAGAGTTTTAGTGATATTACTGGGACTATATTTGTTTTTTGTTTTGATAGCAGAGTGCGCACTGTTCGCTAGTGGAAGTACACAGGATAAAGATACATTCTTTTATATAGTTCTTTTGGCTTTTCCGCTAGTGTCAGCAGGAATCGGATTTGGTATTTTTGCTTTAATAAAGCAATCAAATAAGAAAACAGATTATGTGCAGCAATTATTAAGAAATTCATTGCCTTATTCAGATGTAGCACAGGATGCGTTGCGCTGGAGTTTGGAAGAGGATATAAAGAGTGGTCTTGTGTTTCGTACAAAGAGGCTTAATTTTTCGAAAAATTACATTTTTATTAGTAAGTCAGAGGTTGCTTTTTCACCGATAGCAATTCCGTTAAGAAATATTGCGGAGATAAGATATAAAGGGCATATAAAGGGGAATGTATATGTTGTGAATTGCATTTTAAAAGACCAAAGAGAAGTAAAGATGGTATTTTCTAATATTTGGCCGAATCAGTTTATAGCAATGATGAAGTATTATAACATCCGGGTAATCTGGTAAATAGAAGGGAGTGAATGAAGCGTGAAAACGTTTGAACATATCAAAATACAGGGAGTAGAGTATCAGAAAGTAATTGACATTAATATAGAACATAAGATTGGCGAACATGGACAGGCGGTATTGATACTGGAAATGAAAGATAATAGTTTAGAGAAAAACCGTTTGGTGGGAAAACCATTTGAAATTAAGTGTATGGAAAACGACGAGAAAGAAACTACTATTTTTTATGGTGTTGTGACAGGGGACTATCAAGTGGAAACAACAGATTATACTGCAGTTCGGATAGAAGCAAAGTCGATGAGTTATCTTCTTGACAGAGAACCTGTTACAGCAACTTATCAAAACAAATTTTTATCTCATCAGGAAATTATGGAGTCAGTTTGCGGAAACGAAGCAGATATACATTTTGGTGTTACAGATACTGCTATTGGAAAATGGCTGTATAGAAATAATGAAACATCCTGGCAGTTTATAAAAAGGGTTGCTTCCGGTTGTAATGCATGTATTTTTACAAATATTGATACAAAAGTACCGGTTATATATATTGGCCGTTCGGACAAAGAGTGTGCAGATGTATTCCGTGAATTGGAAACATATATAGAGGGACTGGATATCAGATATCGTACATATGAAAAAGTTGAACTAGGAATGAAGTTGTCGGAAACAGAATATATAAACTATTTAAAAGTCTATTTTTTGAAAGGATTTTTAGTATATGAATATTCGACCGGTGATATTGATGAGTTTAAGCAGGAAGTATATTATAATCAAAATTCGGCTTGTAAGATGCTTGAGGGGAGAGTAGAAGAAGTAGATAGAGAAAAAGTACAAGTTTTTTTTGATACAATTGATGAAAGTTTTGATTCTTCCGGTGACATATGGTTTGAATATGCAACCTCATATGCATCGAAAGGTGGTGCATACGGAAGTGGATTTTACTGTATGCCGGAAAAAGGGGATCGTGTAAAAGTATTTATGCCGGCAGCGGATGAAGGAAGTGCATTTGCATTTGGTTCTGTTAGTGCAGGGGCAATAGAAAATCCTGGAAATGTGAAAATAGCGAATACCTTTGGAAAAGAAATTTTACTGACGGATAAAGAGATACGAATCACTTGTAATGGTACAAACATGTACATTAGTATGCAAAAAGATGGTGAAATAAATGTATGGTCAGATAAAAAAATTTCTTTAAAAAGCGATGCTAATATTAGTATTTATGGTCAAAACAGTGTTCATATATATGCACCACAACGTGTTGAATTTAATACGGTTGAAACGACATTGGTTGTAGATAAAGAAAAGATTATTATGAATGGTGAAAAATTACAAATTAATTAATGTATAAAAATTAGGGAGTTTAGTATGGAATTTAGAGATGAAATTCGTTTGAAGAGAAAAAAAGAGTTAGAAGAAATGGAAAAACGGCAACTGGAAGAGAAAAAGATAGCATCCATATATACAGATACTGTTTTAATTAATGATGTTGCATGTGAATTTGAGGAACGTCAGATAGGAGATACCTCTTGCTATATCTATATGCCGACTATTTTTCGTCAATTGACAGATGCGGAATTAAGTATTACATTTCCGGGGAATAATCGTCCAAAATATGTATTTGGACATGAAGATTTACTTTTGACAATATCGGTATCGGCATCTAATAGTCCTATGCCAAAGGAGTATATGAAGCAGTTTTTAAATGTAAGTGATAAGATAATCAAAGGAATGGTTCCTCAAGCAATGGTATTAAAAAGATATATGCTTGGAGAGGAGGAGTTTCCTGTCGGAGTAGCAGAGTTTTCTTCGGGTGGGTTATCAGGAACAATTTTTAACTATATGTTATTTAGCAGTGTGAATGAGAAATTATTTATTGTGAATTTGTATTCGTCATATGCAATGCATGATGATATTTTACCGATTATGAAACAAATGGCTGAAAGCTATAGAATTGAGGAAGATAAAAATGAATGATATATCAATGGATAACGTATATGTGACAGGATTTGAGTATATTCATATTATGGAAATGCAAATTTGGCAGAAGATGTGTGAGCATGGAAGAGCTAGAATACTGGTGCTGACTGAAAAGTCTAGAGCAGAAAATTATTATGAACATGTGAATGAACAGGATGTTGTAGAAATCTATGGCAATAATATAAAACTGTTTTGTGGGATTGTAAACAAAGCAACTGTATATTATGAGGAAGAAGTAACATTTTTGGAAGTAGAGCTAGATTCGACATCCAAATTATTAGACTGTGTATTTGAAAATCGTTCGTATCAGCATGCGTCTTATTCATATAGCCAGATAATACAGTTAGCGGTTAGTAAAATAGGGGTGCTTTCTTATAATGCATCTGCGTGTAGTACTCCGGGATTAGTGGTTCAATATAAAGAGACGGCCTGGCAATTTGCGATGCGTATGGCATTAAAATGTAATGCGGCATTATTTTCAGATGTAACATCTGTAAAGCCTAAAATTTGTATTGGCTATAATGAAAAAACTGAAACGGATTATATTTATGCAGGTAACTTGATTGAAAGAAAATATGTAGCAGAAGTATATACGGAATTAGTACAAGGTGTTCTTCGTACAACATACGCATTAAGTGATGAGAGTGATGTTATAAGATATATGAGAAGCGTTTGTCCACCGGCACTTTATGCAGGAAAGGTTATGAATGGAATTGCCAAACATATGGAAAGTGACCATCTTCAGGCACATATTATAGATGTTGATGCTACATATGACGAGTCAGGGGATTGGTACTTTCCATACTCAACAGCATATTCTTCTAAAAACGGTCCTGCAGGCTTTTATGTAATGCCTGAACAGGAGGATGCGGTTCGAATCTTTTTTCCGTCAGAAAATGCCGAAGAGGCTTTTGCAGCCAGTTCGGTGTGCTGTCGCGGAGGAATGGAAGATTATGAAGAGAAAAGTTTGCGAACAGTCAATGGTATGCAGATTAATTTCACGAAAAAAGGACTTGAGATTAATTGCGGAAGTGAATTGGTCTCTATTGATTTAGATAAAGAGGAAGGAATCAGTTTTTCTTCAACTTCGAAAATTAATTTTGTTTCAAAAGATAAGATTGAAGTAGAAGGATGCGCAGGGGAACTGTGGATAGATTCTGAAAAAGAAATTTATGTGGGCACAGATGCTTCGTTTATTAAAATTAGCGGAGAAGAGTCCGGGAAAATAGATGTGTTTGCAAACAAGATTTTTGTTTGCTAAAAACAGAGGTTAATAAGGGTGGATTTATGAATAAAAGAAACGAGTTGATAGATAAATTTTACCGGGATGTATATATACAGGAAAATAAAATTTTTCAGGAAGCAATCGAGAAAAAAATAGGTGAAAATACAATACGTTATGTAGAAGAATTTCTTGCATGCATTAAACGTTTTTTGAAAGAAATTGCGCAGATGCAAAACACAGTGTGGAATAAAGTAGGTTGTATTGAAATTTCTTTTTTAAGAGCATCTGTCGATTCTTCAGATTTACTGATTGCATTAGAAACTTATGATGAGAAACAGGATATGGGAGAATGCCTAATAGATATGCGTTCTTCTTTTAACTGGCTTAGTAATGAGTGGTGTGATTTAAAAGACAAACTCTATGGAATCAGAGAAAAAGAGGAATGGTGCAGATATATTAATCCAGAAGATATAAGGGTTATGTTGCAGGGAACACTTTTTCAAATTTTTATTAAAATAATATATTTAGTTAAGTATCCTATGCAAACATGTGATACATGGCAGGAATACAAAATGATAAATCGCACGGATTTTTTCTACATTTCGGTAGGAGAATTTCGTGACAGACAAAAGCTGGTTTTTGTCGACAGAGAGGAATTTGATATTTTCTTAAGCAAAAACACCATTCCTTTATGTTATGGCAAATTCTGGAATAAAACATATAAGCAAAAGGTTTTCGGAAATATTGATTTGAAGGGAAGTAAATTTATTAATTGTACTTTTGAACGGTGTGAATTTAAAAATGCTAAATTTAACGATAATATTTTTTACAATTGCTTTTTTTATCATTGTAAATTTAGTGAAACAGATTTTTCCGGTGCAATTGTTGAAGATACGGTATTTGATGAATGTGATTTAACAGAACTTAATTGGTATATTCCGTTTGATGCAACGAATAAGGACGTAGATGATGTGTATCGCATTACAGAGGTAAAAGAATGTAAAATCATAAGATCCGCTCTAAGAAAAGAGAATATGGATATTTGTCATATTGTAAATCTGACGTTAGAAGATGCTATAGAGGGGGAAGTTTGATGGAATACTTTAGAATACGATTGGCTAATCATGTGTGGAAAGCAATTTCGGTAGAGTCTTTGGATGAGAATTATTACAAAGTAAATTGTCATGCAGAGGATTTTAAAAGGTTACCAAATGGAATGGTTGCGTACTATAAATATACGGATGATGTGGAGATACCGGATATTATTGAACGTCCGACACTGATGGTGACGAATAAATTAATGAAAATATTCTTAATGTATGAAGCTGATATGGAGCGAAAAAGTGTAAAAGTATTTCCGTATGACAGAGATATTAATGTTTCTCCGGAGTACTGGGTATTAAAGTACAAAGAGGTACAGTGTTTAGCTGACTATGTGAAAATATTACCGAATGGAGCAATAGAAGAATTAATTTTGCGGAGAAGTGAAATTGGAAAAAATGAAATTTTTAAGGTGGCAGATACCTTAGAAAATTATATTATTGTATCCAATTCTGTTATGGAGAGTATTTTGAGGCGACAATGCTATGGCGTGCATTTCGAAAAAGTGAGGGTAGAATAGATGAGTTCAGATAAAGTGTGTGTTAGTAGATTATACAAAGCAAAATGTAATCAGGGTACGATGGAAAACTATTTAAATGTTGTAGAAGACCATGGAATTGTTTGGATAACTGAAGAGGAACCGCAGAGTACATATGACAATTTGCACCCTTTTTTAAATGCCTGTGATTATAAAGCGCAGAAAAATGTGATTCATTTTGGAAGATGTAATTCCAGTGAGAATCCCGGAAATATTGTAGATATGGAAGAAATGTTAATGGAAGCGTTAATACCAGGGTCTCTTCTTTTAAAAAAAATAATGGGGTGCTCAGGGTGTAAGTGTAAGCCGATTATTACAGATTCTTGGGGAGATGTGGATTCGTCACATATGGTTAGTGGAGTGCCGGTGCTGACGGAGCATAGTAAATTGTATTGTAGAAATGGTGGCGTAATTGAAATATGCCCGGCAACGCAAGAAAGTGAATAATAGATAAATTGGTTGGAGGAAGATTATGCAACAATGGATTCAGATTCCGTTGGCTGATGTAATTTTTGAAGGTTGTATTGGATACATAAATATTATCAGTTTAGAGATAAATTCAAAAGTTAATTATCATGCGACTGCATCGGTACGTTTGCTATTAGATGCGTCGGTTGAAGCCGGAATAATAAAAGACACAAAAGTTAAATTAAGTACAAAAGATGGACAGGTTTTATTCAGTGGTAAATGTATCGGTGTAAGTACGGAAGAAAAAAATTCTTATAAAGAAGCTGTTTTATCAATAATTTCAAATAGTTATGAGTTGGCTGGTATTATCAATGATAGAACATTCCAAAATCCGAATAAATCACTTGAGGATATTGCTATGACAGTGGTTAGTGAGGCAGGATTATCATGTGAAGTATGTGATGAACTGTCGTTGTCAAATGTAATCTGTCAAAGTGAGAATAACTGGGAATTTTTATTAAGCTTATCGAATCAATATGGGCTTAGCTTATGGACATCTTATCGTAATGAAACAGTTGCATTGGCAATAGGAAAAGAAGCTGTTTATAGAAACGTTGAATTGGGGAAACAGTCTTATGTAGTAAGTGAACAGAAACATGTAGATGAATTTCGGAAAAGCATGATGTCTGACAAGGGGAATGAATCTTTGTATGAACATTCGTCTACTACCTATAAGTCATATAATTGTTTTGCCGCTACAGGTGATAGTTGTAATAATGGTATTATTATCAGCACGAGACTTACTACCGAAAAAGGGGTATTAATAAATGAAATATGTGTGCTTAACGCAACGAAATATATATTATCCAATGAAGCACAAAGAAAGAGAGCATTGTCAAGTCAGATACTTTCCGGAAAGGTAATCGAAGTTTCAACGACTTCCATAAAAGTAGAATTTGATGTTGACGGAAGTCAGGCGAAAAGTGAAGCGGTAGAAATTCCTTATGAAAGTATATTGAGTAATACTTTTTATTCCATGCCTGATGAAGAGGAACAGGTTTTTGTTTATATAGATAATCAGGGGGGAATTGTATGTTTAGGAAGTAAGAGAACAGATACACTGGATCCTTTTTTTGAGTATCCGGAGGAGAAAACTTTTGGTGCATTAGAAAGTTTATTTCATTTGAAAAAAGATGCTATAAACTTTTCTACAACAAGAAAGACATATGAAGGTGGGAATCCGCTGCAGGAAATTAGTATATCAATGAAAGAGGATGAAGGGGTAGGAATTTATTCTCAAAAAGATATTACCGTATCAGCAGCAAATGAACTTTTTTTAGGAGTTTCAAATGGGGAAAAAGATATTGATTGTACAAATGTAAAAGATAGTGCATTAGAGAGAAAAGAGAATCTGATTTCTGGAGATGGGAATTACAATAGTCTTATCGAATCACGGTCAGCAGAATATGTGCCGTTAAAGGGAATTCCTAATTATGAACTGAGTTTTAGTTCCTATTTTGACAGTTTAGGAGCACGTGTTTCAAATGAATTAGAAAGAGCGGGAGAAAATATTTTAGGTGGCGCGAAAGACCTGATTTTTTGGGATTTGTGGCATCAGGCTACACCACCGGATATTGACAATTCACTAGCGGAATGTACTTCTTTAAATATCTCTTTTTTTGCTACAAAGATTTCATTATCTGCAGGTAGTGCAACCCTTGTAATGGGAGTAATGGCAACCGATGAGATTACGATTTCTGCCGGAATGTTTAGTTGGTTAGGGAAAGATATTACTGACCAATATCCGATTAAAGCAGATGAGTTGCGTGATGCTTGGGAAGTTATGTTAGATATCGTATTGGCAGGATTGGCAATTGCTGCGGCTGTTTGTGTGATCGCAGGAACAGGAGGAGCAGCTGCACCGTTAATTATCGGAGGAGTTGCAGGTGCAATTGCATTAACACGTGGTGATTATTTTTCAGCTATTACATCAGTGGTATCCATGGCTTTTGGTGTACTTAAATTGCCGGCGACATTTGATAAAGTATTTAAAACAGTATCCTGTATCTATGGCGGAGTACAGGGACTATATCAGGACTATAAAATTATTTTACAGACATTATCAAGAGTTCAAAATGCCGATAACTGGGGGATGGCTGCGCTAGAATGGGGAAATTGTCTTTTGCAGATAGCCGGAAATTCACTGTCTACTTATGGGGATGCGAAAGAGTTATATGGAACATATCGTTCAGATGGTGTTAATAATGGTGGTGAAAACGGACAGAATAATCCAGGTGGTGATGACACTCACACCCAAACCAACCCTACCGACGCCGAGAACCAGCAGAATGGCACTCATGACGGTGACCCGGTCAATGTAGCAACCGGTGCATTAACAGAGCGGCACACAGATTTACGTCTAAAGGATATCCGGGAAGACTTCCGTGTTATCAGAAGCTATAACTCAACCAAAAAGAATCCGGGAAGAATGCTGGGAGAACGCTGGCTTTTCCAGTTTGAAAGTAGTTTGTACCGGGAGGGTGATAAATGTTCTGTGTATCTGCCGGATGACCATTTAGAGCATTTTGTTTTAAAAGAAAATGGTGTATGGAATAACACTGTTGCGGATAAAAACAGATACCTTCTGACAACAGAAGAGGAGGGTTATTTACTGCAAGATATGGAAAATCATAATTCCTATTTTTATGGGAAGGATGGTTTTATTCGTTATGCCGCGGATATGTATCATAACAGAACCGTATATACCTACACGGGCACATTGTTAAACCGAATAACCCTTGAAAGTGGTCAATATCTGGAATTTTATTATGAAGGAAAAAAACTTGCCCGGCTTGTGGATGGACAGGGAAGAACCTACCATTACCATTATGCAGGAGAACTGTTGGAATCCGTTACTTATCCAAACGGTGGTATTTTGCGCTATGAGTATACTCCGGAAGGCTATATTACCAGAATCCACAATGAAAATGGTAAAGTATATCTGAATAACCATTATGACCGGAAGGGAAGAGTTGTCAGACAGGAGACTGCAGATGGCGAGGAGTATATCTTCTTCTATAATGATGTACAGAAGGAAACAACTGTAACCAAGACAGGACTTAATCGAAGTGTAAAATACCGGTATAACAGGAATAATCTTGTAGAGTGTACCACCTTTGAAGACAGAACTACTATTGAGAAGAAATATGATGCAAACGAAAAAGTAATCTGGGAAAAAGACCGACTTGGAAATATTACACAGCGAAGCTTCAATGAGCAGGGACAGCTGGTTGGAGTAATATATCCGAATGGTCTTAACACAGTATTTACTTATAATGAGCAGGGAAAATGTATCTCTGTAACCGATAATCAGGGAAAAAACTGCCTGTATACCTACAATGAGAAAGGTGCTGTTACAGAGGTCTCTATTGAAGTTCAGAAAGGACGTTTTGCAACCATAAAATACGAGGTGGATGAGCATGGACGAATTTTATCCCAGACCTATGCAGATGGTGCAAAGAAAACCTGGATGTATAGTAAGCCATTCTCGCATCCGACAGCTTATTGCAGCCCGGAAAAGGATGAGATTCAGTATGAATTAGATGAATATGGCCGTATGACCATGCTTCAGAATGCCTATGGAGAACGTCATTATGCTTATAACTCCTACAACTTCATCACAATGATTTGTGACGAGGAGAACAATGTTACCCGCTACACCTATGACCTGACCGGGCTTCGTACCGGAATCAAAAGACCGGAGGATGTGGCAGCGGATGATGGCAGGGGAATTACCTACCGTTATGATGCAATGGATCACCTGCTTGGTGTTGAGGATGCCTGTGGCGTTGTTTATGCGAAAAAAGTAAACAGTGAGGGCAAGACCTTAAAGTTGATTGCACCGGATACTTATAATCGCGAAACCCAGGATGGGGAAGGTGTTACATATAAGTATGATGTGAATGGCAACTGTACGCATAGAATCCTTCGGGACGGAGCTGTTTACAGATTTTTCTATGATGCGAACGGAAACATGATAAAAGCCGTTTTACCGGAGGACTATAATGCTGCTACCGATGATGGTGAGGGCAGAATCTATACCTATGATTCCATGAACCGCCTTCGCACCGTGCAGGATAAACATGGTGTACTTTTGAAAAAGAATACCTATGACCTTTCCGGCAGAATTATCCGTTACACCACCGGAAAAATGCAGGCACTTGGAATGAAGTGCAAAAAAGAGATTGCTGCAATCTACAAATACAATAACGTAGGCTGGCTTATGGAAGAACGTATTCCGGTGAGGGAAAAAGACGATGAGATTGAATACAGACTGCGTACCTTTGAATACGATTTGCGCGGAAATGTTATTTGTGAGAAGCGTTATCAGGCTTATCAGGATGAACAGAGCGAGAAAGGACGAATTCTGCTAATACATAAAAAGTATGACAAAAATGGCCGCCTGATTAAGGTTAACGATTCTCTTGGTGCTTGTATTGAGTATGCTTATAACGAACGGAATAAGGTAAGATATGAGCGAAGGAAAATCCGTGAAGGCGTATATCAGGAAAAAGAATACACCTATACAGAATCCGGCAGACTATCATCCATCATACAAAGCGCAGATGCAAAAGAGACCTCCGGTGGACGGGCAATTACTGCATTAGCGTATGACCGCAACGGAAATCTGACACGCATTACTACACCTACTGGTAATGAAATGCTTTATACCTATGACAGAGCCGGAAAGAGAACCGGAATTGAAATGAAGCAGCGGGACGGCAGCATACGAAATGTGGTTCATTTCGAGTATGATGGTGGAAATCACATTAGCCGTAAAATCACAGATGGCAGAGAGGAAACCTACACTTATGATGTGTGTGGAAGAAGAAGCCATATCTGCAACATTTATGGCAAAACAGCCGCATACAAATATGACAAAAACGGCAGATTAACCGGTTATATTGCACCACAACAGTATGATAAAGAGGGCATGGAAGGGAAGGCAACGACTTATCTTTATGAAAATGACCGTCTGACAAAAATTCTGCTACCGGATGGAAGCAGCAGACGCGAATACACCTACAACATGTTTGGTGATGCAGTGGGTATAAAAGAAGTCGGCGTAAAAGCAGCCTTTGCTTATGATTTAGGCGGAAGACGAACAGCTATAAAGAGTAGTGGACAAGCAGTCCAGATGCAGGAGTACGACCCTTGGGGACGTGTTACTGCTGTTACAGACGGCAACGGCAACACCACTGGTTTTGAATTAGATGACTGGGGAAGAGTCAGAAAAATCAACCGGGCAGATGGCGGAGTGGAAAGCTTTGCTTATGATGAAGCCGGAAATATGATAGAGGCGGTAGACGGACTGGGTCATGCTACGCATTTTGAATACAATGAAATGAATCGTCTGTCCCGCCGCATCGACCAGGCAGGGGAAGAAGAACTCTGGAGCTATAATGCAGAAGGAAGAATCAGACGTTATCTTGACAGAAATGGAAATGAACTTCTTTTTGACTACAATATGTATGGCGAACTTACAAGACGCAGCAGTTCTGGCGGCATGGAAGAGGTATTCGGCTATACACAGGACGGTTTACTGGATTACTGTATCGGTGGCGGAATGCGTTATGACTACTGTTATGACAGCTATGGCAGACTGACAGAGAAGAAAGCCAGCGGAAGAACTCTGCTTTCCTACGAATATGACGATAACAACCACATGACAGCCCGCATAGACTTAACAGGCAAGAGAACAGAATACATTTATGATGAACTTGGAAGCTTATTATCGGTATCGGATGAGGGCGTAGAACAGGCAAGATACAACTACGACAGCGAGCACCGTTTGTCTGAGCAGATAAGCGGGGCATTAAGCATGGCATATGCCTATGACATGGACGGAAATATTAGTCGTATTCATACAACACTTTCCGGGGAAGATTTATTTGACAATCATTACCAGTATGATGCAAATGGAAACTGCACCCGTATTGCAAAGAAAGACAGCGTTACAGAATATGCCTATGACTGCATGAACCGCCTGACGGAGGCATTTTATCCGAATCATGCGGAGAAATTTGCTTATGATTATGCGGATAACCGAATCAGCAGGGAGTATTACAGCTATCTGTCAACACAGACAACTGGACGGGTTGACAATATCGGAAACTTCAATAATGACGGAGAAATGGATGCTATCGTAAGCGTAGATGATGCCGGAAGAATGGATGTTGTAGGAAAAACAGACGATATTGGAGCAGTACCAAGCAGTACGGACATTCTGGGTGGACAATTCTTTAGAGGAGATACTTTAGGCGCAGAAGCTTTTACTGGAAAATCTTCGGGTGAAGCTTTTGGATTAGAATTGAACTTCCGTGAAGAATATGTGTATGATGAAAGAAATCGTCTGACAGAGAGACATATCCTGTCCGCAGATTCCTTTATACAGAGTTCTCTAGAGCAAGGCGGTGTTCATGGTGAAAATTTACAGCAAGAGGCAAAACAGGTAATCCATTATACTTATGATGCAAACGGCAACATGATAAAGGATGACAAAGCAGAATACCATTATGATGGATTTAACCGTTTATCAGAAGTAAGAACAACCGATGGCAGATATCAGCGCAATACCTATGATGCAGAAGGACTTCGCGCAGAGCTTATCGAGAATAACGAACTTGTGCGTTTCTTATATCATAATGGAGAGGTTGTTGCAGAAACAAATGAGAAACAGGAAACCACACGTTATATCCGTGGACTTAGCTTAATCAGTTCTGATAGTGAAAAAGCAAAGACCTATTATCATTATGCTTCTGATGAACGCGGCAGTATCACGGATATCGTAAAGGCTGCGGTGAAAAAGAAACTGGCAGAGGATGCGAAGAAAGAAGCTGCAACTCAGAATCCAAATCATGAAGAAAGTCCTGTTGGAAATGTGACAACAACTGCTACTGAAAAACAGCAGGAGACTGGCGTACTTAATCACTATGAGTATGATGCATTTGGTAATACATTGGTATGCGAAGAAAAGGTAGCAAATCGTTTCCGTTTCACAGGAGAAATCTATGATTCTGTAACAGGTCAGTACTATCTTCGAGCAAGATTTTATAATCCGGTATTAGGACGCTTCATACAGGAAGATGACAGATATGATGATGGTTTAAATCTGTATGCTTATTGTAGAAATAATCCAGTGAAATATACAGACCCAAGCGGACATGGAACAACGTCAGGTTCTGACAGAGTGGACGATAATGCAGACTTCTATGAAGACATGTACGACAGCCAGTATGATACCATTCCGGAGTATGAAGATTTCTTACAGGATATGCAGGATGCTCAGAATGAAGGTACAAATCAGAGTGCGCTGTATGATTTAGTAGATGAAATGAATCAGAGCGGTGGCTTGGACGCAGAAGACCAGTCGACAATTCATGATTGGGCGGATGAGTACGGTGTTGATTATGATAGTCTGGGGGTTATTCCGGCTGATGAGAGTGGTAGTAAGAGTAAATGGTGGCATGAAGGTTATGTAGATAATTTATCAGATACGCAAATTTTATTAGGTGTAAAGCAGTCAAATAAAGGGTTATCTACGTTGGGAAGTTCAACTAGAGAGACTGCAATGTCAGCTGGTAAGGCTTGGGTTGGAGATAACTATAATATAATTAAAGATGGTGCAGGAAATGTATTAGGCTATTCTAGTGCTGATGGAATGAGGGCATTTAGAATACAATACAAGCCCAAAGAAGGAATGTGGAGAGCTAATTTCCAAGAGAATATAATGGTTAATAATCCATATCCTAATCCAGGGCAACACAGTTCTCAATTAAAGAATGTACATATCGATATATTGGATTAATGAAGGAGGTTTTATGGAAATAAAAGCACTAAATATTAAGCAAAATGATTGCCTAGATGAAAAAGATTTTTTTCTATCATGCGAGGTGTTTATTGGACCTAAAGATGAAGCGTATGTATATGAAGTTTACGATTTTAATATAATCAGTATTAAACGACTTTATGACGAATTTCCAGATGACGGAGTAATGTTAAATAAAGGTTGGATGATTGCAAAATATTACGATGAGAATGAAGTAAGGTGCAAAATAAACTCAATAATCCAAAGTTGTATTGCTGAAAATGATGAAAAGACATACAGTAATATCAGTTATTATTTAAGAATACAAGAGTCATAATATTTGTCTATACATTTGCTTAAGTATATCTGAAATCTAAACTTAATATTGTTTCTTCAAAGATGCAGAACGCATTGTTTTCATGGCACTTGGTGCTGTGGAGATAATGCGTTTTTGGTAAGCGCTCAATAACAGAGTGCCTTTAAATATAATTACAATTCATGAGATACTA
>CAYMIS010000090.1:0-14357 GCA_964390485.1 uncultured Roseburia sp.
GTATTAAAGTACTATAATGAAAAAAAACACGTTTTTTTTTATGGAGGACAGCTATGGGTAAAAGTATTGGAAAAAAAGTCACTGTATTTATCTCAATTCTTGGTATACTAATGATTCTCATCTGCGTGTTAGACGTTGCAGCTTTATTAACCATTAGTGAGTATTTTACTGAAATTTATGATGGTACCTACACGCTGATTGCTGCCGGTGAAGCCGGTGATGCCGCTGCAATTACTACTGCACAGGACGCATTAGCAGAATATTTCCGCAAAACAACTGTTAAAATTGACGGAACCTATATCTTCAATGTCATTCTTGTTGTATTCGGTGTTGTTGTTTATGTTGCTTCTTTACTAATGATTCGTTTCACCATTAGTAAACCTGCAAAAAATGCCAGTCTTCATCTTAACAGCATTATCGAAAAAATCGATAGAAATGAAGGCGATTTAACGCAGCGAATTGATATTAAAACCAAAGACGAAATTGGTCAGCTGGCAAATGGTATTAATGGTTTTCTGGCACAGTTACAGGGACTTATGCTTAAAATGCAGGATGAATCCGCAAAAATGCTGACATCCGCTTCTGAGATTTCCCAGCAGGTGGGTGACTCTAACCAGAGTGCCCTTAGTATTTCTTCTGCTATGGAAGAATTAGCAGCCAGTATGGAAGAAATTTCTGCTACCATTGAGCATATTGCCAGTGGAAGTACCAATATCTTAGAAAATATCGAAGACATGAGTGCCCGCGCTGATAGTGGTGCTGAAATGGTATCTTCTGTCAAAGGTCATGCAAAAGAAATGCATTCCCAGACCTTAGAAAGCAAAGAAAAAACCACTACCATCTTTAAAGAAATCAGTGAAGTATTAAATGCCTCCGTAGAAGAAAGTAAAAACGTAGAAAAAATTAACGAATTAACAGGTAATATTCTTGCAATTGCAAGTCAGACTAATTTACTTGCATTAAATGCTTCCATCGAAGCAGCTCGTGCCGGAGAAGCCGGCAAAGGATTTGCAGTCGTTGCTGATGAGATTCGTAACCTTGCAGAAAACAGCCGTGACACAGCAAATGATATTCAGAACATTAGTAACATGGTAACAAGTGCCGTAGATTCTTTAGCAGGAAATGCAGAAAAGATGATTCAGTTTATATCTGAAAATGTTATGAACGATTATGATGAATTCGTAGACATCGCAACTCAGTATCAGAATGATGCCGATAACATGAGTGATATTCTGACAGACTTCGCTGACAAAGCATCTTCTATTACTTCTACCATGAAGGAAATGTCAAATGGAGTTAAAGATATCTCCATTACTGTAAATGAAAGTGCTAATGCTGTTACCCAGGTTGCTAATGATACTGCAACACTTGTAAATGCAATGTCACAGATTCAGTCAGAAACAAATACCAGTCAGGATATTTCCATGGAATTAGAGAATGAAGTGAAACGCTTCAAGCAGGTATAATGTCTAATTACGAATGCTTTTAAAGGCAGTGGCAGCCACAAGCATATGCTGTGGCTGCCTTACTTTTTGCTTATCCTTTTCCAAAAATGATTTTAAATTGTTCTTTAGACTCACCCTTAAAAAAATGGGTTAATAATTATTTTATTTTTGTGATATTGACCAATTGATATTTTTTTGATTACGTTATATTGTTATTAAGTGTGCATCCTCAACATAGCCTGTTGAGGAAATAATTATTCTATAGAAGCAGGTATTCCAATGAAAACAGGTTTTGATAATGACAAATATTTAAAAATGCAATCTGAACACATCATGGAACGAATCAAACGATTTGACAACAAATTATATCTGGAATTTGGTGGCAAATTATTTGACGATTTCCATGCTTCCCGAGTACTCCCAGGCTTTGCCGCTGACAGCAAGCTTCAAATGCTCATGCAGTTAGCTGATCAGGCAGAGATGGTTATGGTGGTAAGTGCTGACGATATTGAAAAGAATAAGATTCGTGGCGATTTGGGAATTACTTATGATGATGATGTTGTTCGTCTTATTGATGTCTTCCGCTCCAAAGGTTTTTTTGTCGGAAGCGTTGTGCTTACCAAATATACCGAACAACATAGTGCTGTTTTATTCCAGAAGCGTCTGGAAAATCTTGGAATCAAAGTATACCACCACTATCTGATTCCAGGCTATCCTACCAACGTTCCTTTGATTATTAGTGAAGAAGGTTATGGTAAAAATGACTATATCGAAACAACCAGACCATTAGTAGTCATTACTGCCCCTGGTCCTGGAAGTGGAAAAATGAGTACATGCTTATCCCAGCTTTATCATGAACATAAACGTGGGGTTCGCGCTGGATACGCCAAATTCGAAACCTTCCCTATCTGGAATCTCCCATTAGATCATCCGGTAAACCTTGCTTATGAAGCGGCTACGGCTGATTTAAATGATATAAATATGATTGACCCATTCCACTTAAAAGCATATGGTGAAACCACTGTCAACTATAATCGTGACGTTGAAATTTTCCCTGTATTAAATGCTATCTTTATGAAGATTTATGGAGAAAGCCCATATTCTTCGCCAACAGACATGGGGGTTAATATGGTTGGTAACTGTATTTTTGATGATGAGGCTTGCCGTGAGGCATCCCGTCAGGAAATTATACGAAGATATTACAATGCCCTTACTGGTGTTGCTGAAGGAAAATGCAGCCAGGAAGAGGTTAGTAAAATCCGCCTTCTGATGAGCCGTGAAAATATTGCTGTCACAGATAGAAATACTGTTACTCCTGCATTAGAACGTGCTGAGCAGACCAAGGCTCCTGCAGCAGCCATTGAATTAAATGACGGTACCATTATTACTGGAAAAACCGGCGATTTATTAGGTGCAACCTCTGCCGCCCTGCTAAACGCATTAAAGAAGCTTGCAGATATTCCTCACGACTGTATGATTCTTTCGCCAGATGCCATTGCACCAATTCAGACATTAAAAACAAAATATCTTGGCAGTAAAAACCCAAGACTTCATACTGACGAAGTATTAATTGCATTATCTGCAACTGCTGCCAATAATGAATTTGCTGCTTTAGCCTTACAGCAGCTGCCAAAGTTGAAAGGCTGTCAGGTTCATTCCACTGTCATTCTTTCCCAGGTAGATGTAAAAACCTTAAAACGATTAGAATGTGATGTGACATACGAGCCAAAAACTGTTTAAAAATATTCCATGTTAATAAAAACGACTTTCAAACCTTAGATTTTAGTTCTAATATTTGAAGGTCGTTTTTCATTTTACAGAATCTTTATTTTATATCCACTTCCTTTTCCGAAAAACTTGTAAAACCTTTCTTATGTTCTCAGTCATTAAAATCAATTATGTTTTTTTATCTTGATATAATTTTTGCTAATATCGCATATAATAAATTACTATAGCCACAATTCTTGCGAACATTGAAAGTAACATGTATAATAATGTTGGAAAATAAGCTACTCTGTAGCAATATGTAAATTTATATGTCCGGTCAAAATGATTCCTAAATCAGAAGTCATAAATATATGGTCCGGCGGATTGGAGAAAATAATGGAAAGAAGAGTTGGTACAGTATCAAGAGGTATTCGCTGTCCTATTATCCGTGAAGGAGATAATCTTGTTGACATCGCAGTTGAAAGCGTATTAGAAGCTGCTGCAAGCGAAGGTTTTGAATTAAGAGACAGAGACGTTATCGCATTAACAGAGTCTATCGTGGCTCGTGCTCAGGGTAACTACGCATCTGTAGAAGACATTGCTGCTGATGTAAAAGCAAAATTAGGTGGAGAAACTGTTGGTGTTATTTTCCCAATCCTCTCTCGTAACCGTTTTGCTATCAACTTAAAAGGTATCGCAATGGGATGCAAGAAAGTTGTATTAATGTTAAGCTACCCAAGCGATGAAGTTGGTAACGCTTTGTTAACTTATGACCAGTTAGATGAAGCTGGTATTAATCCATATTCTGATGTATTAACATTAGAAAGATACCGTGAATTATTCGGTGAGAATAAACACGAATTTACCGGTGTTGATTATGTAGACTACTATGCAAGCATCATCAAAGAAGCTGGTGCTGAAGTTGAAGTTGTATTTGCAAATCAGGCAAAGACAATTCTTAACTACACAGACTGCATCATCAACTGTGACATTCATACAAGAGTTCGTACAAAACGTATCTTAAAAGAAGCTGGTGCAAAGGTTGTATGCGGTCTTGATGATATTTTAAATAATCCGGTAAACGGAAGTGGTTTCAATTCAAAATACGGTTTACTTGGTTCTAACAAATCCACTGAGGATAAAATCAAGTTATTCCCAAATGAGTGTAAAGACCTGGTATTAGATATCCAGTCAGCAATCTTAGAGAAAACCGGTAAACACATAGAAGTTATGGTATATGGTGATGGTGCTTTCAAAGATCCACAGGGTAAAATCTGGGAGTTAGCTGACCCGGTTGTATCTCCTGCTTTTACAGATGGTCTTATTGGTACACCAAACGAATTAAAATTAAAATATCTTGCTGATAATGATTTTGCAAACTTAAGCGGTGCAGAATTAAAGGAAGCTATCTCTAACAGCATTAAATCTAAACAGGATAACTTAGTAGGTAACATGGCTTCTCAGGGAACAACTCCTAGACAGCTTACCGACTTAATCGGTTCTTTATGTGACTTAACTTCCGGTTCTGGTGACAAGGGTACTCCTATCATCTTAATTCAGGGATATTTTGATAACTTTACAACAAATTAATTTCTATGAATAACAAACAACCTTAGAAAAAAGTTCCAACCACGCAAAACGCGGTTGGAACTTTTTTATACTTCCTTATCTTTCAGGCTCTGCATATACTCATGCATAGACTCTGCTACAATTTTACTGTGAGCAACTGCCTCTACTACAGTTCTGGCACCATTTACCACGTCGCCAGAGGCAAATACACCCGGTCTTGAGGTATGTCCTGTCTCATCTGCATCTAACAGCCCTCTCTCATTTACCTTTAAGCCCTCTGTGGTATTCACAAGTCTTGACTGAGGTCCCTGACTAATGGAAATAATTACACTGTCCGATGGAAACAGCTTTTCTGAACCTTCCACATCGGTAAAGGTTCCATCCTCATTTTCAATTACATCAATAAAAATAACACCTTCGTCTTTAATCTCCACCGGGCGGCGGTTATATTCAAATTTCACGCCCTCTAATTTCGCATAGCTGAATTCATAATCACTGGCAGCCACCTTTTGTGTAATGGAAAAGCAGGTTACATTCCGTGCTCCTTTACGAATGATAGTTCTCGCCACATCCATAGCTGCATTTCCTGCTCCAATGACTGTTACATTCTCACCTAATTTATAGCTGTCCGGATTGTTCAGATAATTAATTGCAAAATGGACGTTTCCAAGGGTCTCCCCTTTAATATGAAGTGCATTTGGCTTCCATACTCCGGTTCCAACAAACACTGCTTTATATCCGTCCCTAAAAAGGTCTTCAATCGTAATTGCAAACCCAATATTCGTATTTGGACGCACTTTAATTCCTTTCAGCTCTAAATGACGATATTCGATGTCATCCAATACAGATTTTGGCAAGCGGAATTCCGGAATACCATAACGTAACACTCCACCAATTTTATCTTTTCCTTCAAAAATCGTCACCTGATAACCATATCTTGCAAGAATAATTGCAATTGTAATCCCTGCCGGTCCTGATCCGATAATTGCTACTCTCATTCCATTTGACTCTGCCGGTCCCTGTGTCATCTGATTCGCATATGCTGAAGAAATATAATGCTCAATAGCAGAAAAGTGCACTGGTGCACCTTTTCTTCCTAATACACAATTTCCTTCACATTGCTTTTCATGATTACAGACAAGACTGCATACCGTAGTCAACGGATTATTTTCAAAAAGCATTTTTCCTGCTTCGTTTAATTGATTTTCCTTCAAAAGACGGATTGCCTCTGGAATATTTGTTCCAATTGGACATCCTTTTCTGCACTGTGGTACTTTACACTGCAGACACCGATTTGCCTCATCCATTACATGTAATGCCATACTTTTTACCTTTAACCTTCCTTAAATCTATGTGCCTTGGTGCCATTTCCATTACGCACACAAAATTTTTTAATACCTCTCCCTATAATGCATTTAGCATTTCCATAATACTCAATATTTATTCTTTATGTAAAGGTAGTTTCGGAAAGTATCGTGGTTGTACCTCATTTTATACATTGATTTGGCAAAAGTTTCTTTATTGCGCTTTAAAAGGATAGGTGCTGATTTATCAATTATTTTTTCTGGCAAGAATATAATACCAGTCTGTTTCTTCTATGCTGACACTATCTGTTCCCATCTGTGACTCAACCCTGCAAATCTGATATCCCAATTCCTCCAAAGTATTCTCTAAAAAACTTCTGGAAACCGGATAATAATAAACACTGCTGGTCTCTTTTTTATAAATTTTTCCATCCTTTTCAAAGGTATAAAGTAATGTAAAAGTAATTGTTCCATCTAAATTATAGTCCCAAATCTGTGTCAGATTAATACGCTCATCATTATTGTACATTGGCTGATAGCAAAAAAATCTCTGATGGTCACGAAGGATTTTATCCCAGTTACGAATATCGAAATAAAGATACCCACCCGGACTTACCAGCTTATCCATTTCCGATAATGCTTTTTTTATCTCTTCATTTGTTACATGAGGCAAAGAATTTCCCGTACTTGCTACCATATCAAAGGTCTCTTCTATATGACTGGAAAGTTCTCTGAAATCACACAAATACAACTTCACATTCAAATCACGCTCTATCGCATTCTGTCTGCACTTATTAAGCATTTTTGCACTTAAATCGGACCCAGATAACCAATACCCCAGCTTTGCTAATCCAAGTGTCATCTGTCCCGTTCCTATGCTGCAATCTAAAATACTTCTTACTTCACAGTCCTTTAAAACTCTTTTCCAATAATCAGCCACCCGGTCATCCTGCTCTTTATCGTAGGTCACATCATATAATGCGGCATTCTGATATAAAATATCCATCTTCTCTCTCCTTGGCAACAATAAGTTGCATATTTTTTCGAATGAGTAGGTGAAATTTTCTACATAATCAGTGCCTGACTCCTGCTCCCCTTCTTTCAAAAGATAATCTGTTGATACGGAAAACAGCTGGCTAATTTTTAATAATTTATCCATCTCCGGATAAAAGCTCCCTGACTCCCATTTTGAAAGTGCCTGGCGGCTTACTCCTAATTGTTCTGCCAGCTGTTCCTGTGATAAGTGATGTTTTTTCCGCAAACTTTGTAATTTGTCTGAAAATGTCATTTTTATTCACCTCTTCATAAAGATTCTAGAATATTTCTTTTCTCTATTCTACCATGAAGAGGTTGCATTTTGGCAACTTTAAGTTGCATTAACTCATTCTGGATAAATCATCTACAATTCCACGCATCTGTTTTTTGGATGTTACACTTCTTGCAGCATCTAAAACCTGGGATTTTTCTTCATCGGTCATTTTTGCAAAGTTTTCCATTGCCTTCTGGTTCATAGACATCTGAAATGCAAGTCCCATTGGCATATCATTACGATTTTCCATTTCAAACCACCTCCGGTGTATTTTTTATAAGTATGACACCGATTGTGTGGTTTTATTCATTAACATATTATTATACAGTATATTCGTATTTTTATCGTTTTACTAATATGCCAGTTTCTCTTCCAGTTCTTCAAGAATATGCAGCATATCCCGGACATTTCCTTTTTCCCGCCAAATATTCTGTAAATGATTTTGAAGCTGTAAATAGCTAATTCTTTCCGGTACCAATCCGTCTGCCACACCCGGATACAGTTCTTTTACGTTATCAACCATTATTTTTACAATCTGCTTGTTTAAAATGGTGTCATAGTGTGCCTTACATACTTCTACTGCCTGACTGATAATTCTTTCATACACATTATTGTCTGTTTCTATCTTTTCTTTCCAAAGCTGCTTATCATAAGAACTAATTTGCACTTCATTCTCTGCCAGTTCTGTGTCATCTCTGATTCTTAAAACCGGCAATAATGCTCCCGTTTCTTTCACCAGTTCTTTACGCTTCTGGTTTACGAAATCTGTTTTTAGGCCTTCTACAAAGTGTGGAATCAAATTGCTTCCGAACTCAATCAGCAATGGCTCTGCAAACATATTATTTTTGATTTCCTGTTCCATAACTGCATTACCATTTTCAATGACATGGCTGTCTTTTATTCCAAGAAGCATATTGGCATTGATATTTAATACGGTGCAAATTCCCTCCACTAACGTAATGTCCGGAATTCCAATTCCCCGCTCCCACTTGCTGACTGCCTGTGGTGTCACGCCCAATCTGGATGCAAATTCTTCCTGTGTCATCTGTTTATTCTGTCTGCTTTGGCTGATAACGTCCCCAATATTATGATTCATGTGTCTTCCTCCTTAAGTTGTTCGTTTGTATATACACATTCTATGGATATTGGTGGAATTTGTAAAACAACGTAACGTTGCATGTCAGGTCAACGATTATCAGACTACTTTATTATTTCCCCTGCTGTAGAAATCGTAACAACCTCTAATGGCAGAGTTTTACCGCTTTCCTGCAAAGCTCGTTTTACCGCATATTCGATACCGCCACAGCAAGGCACTTCCATTCTTACTACTGTGATACTTTTTATCTCGTTATTCTTAATAATTTCATATAATTTATGAAAATAGTCCACCTCATCCAGCTTTGGACATCCAATCAATGTGACTCTGTCTTTGATAAATTCTTCATGGAAATTACCATAAGCATAAGCCGTACAATCTGCTGCCACAAGAATATCCGCTCCCTGATAAAAAGGTGCATTCACCGGTAATAGTTTTATCTGTACCGGCCACTGGGACAGTCTGCTTTGCAGTTTTGGATTCGTCTCCTCCACTTCACACTTCGGCTTATTCTCATTTGCTCCCGCTGCTTCACGCTTCATCTGACGCGCCATCGTACCTGGACAGCCTGAAAATACCGGCTGTTCCATTGCTCTTTGCTTGGCTGCAAGTACTGCTGCCTCATCATAGGCTGGTGCCTCCCGTTCCTCGAAGGTAATAGCGCCTGTTGGACAGACCGGAAGACAATCTCCTAAACCATCGCAATAGTTTTCTCGCATCAGCTTTGCTTTCCCATCTATCATATCAATTGCACCCTCATGACAGGCATTGGCACAGGCTCCGCAGCCATTACATTTTGCTTCATCGATTCGTATTATTTTTCGCTTCATATCTTCCTATTTCCTTTCTTGTCTTAAATGCAATTCATACTGAAAATATAAATAATTTTCAAAGAAAAATACGTTGCACAGGCAACAAAAAAGAAACTATTTTAAATGATATTTAAAGACTTTAAGATGCGAAAGGTGTTTCTATCAAAATCAATAAGTCCCTCTTCCTTCATATGGTTCAATTCCCTTGTAAGAGCACTTCTGTCTGCATTTAGATATTCCGCTAACTGTACTCTGCCTAAAGAAATCGTAAAATACACCGAATTATGAATCCCTGCCTGCTGCATCAGATAAGTTCCTATCTTTTCCCGCAGCGTCTTTTTACTCATAATATCTATCTTCGAAATCAGGGAAGCATTCTTCTCAGCAATTAAACTTACCATATTCACAATCAGGCTCTGGTGATGTGCACAGGCATGGGAACAGGAATGCATCACCCTGTCAAAGGGAAGAAAAAGTACCTTCGCGGTGTCCTTCGCAACAAAAGACACAGACGCTATCATCTGATTTCCACAGGCAAAGGATTCTCCAAATAATTCTTTTTTACCAATTGTTAAAAGAACTGTTTTATTCCCCCAGATATCTTCTCTTATCATCTGTACATTTCCCTTCAGAACACAACCAACACACGGTACTCTATCCTCCTCTAACAGTAGAAACTCGCCTTTTTTATATTCTTTCATAAAGGCTCCCACGCATTGCAGGGCTGATATTATATCTGTCTCTGTCATCTCCTTAAATATTGGTAAGTCTGACAAATCCTCTACATTTTCCCAAATAATCATCATGCATTCTCCATTTTACAAAATATATAAGCAATATCACTGATGATTCCTTGCCCATGTAACGAAAACTATTCTTCCTCTAATTGAAGTGTTAATTTCAAGTTCATACAATGGGCATACTTCATCAGACTTTCTAAGGAAGCTGCATATTTCTTTCCTTCAATTCGCGCTATATTTGCTCGCTTAATCCCTGTAGCATCTGCCACATCCTGCTGTGTCATCTTCAACTTCTTCCGATATGCCACTAACTGGTCTACAATATTATCACTTAATCCCTTTGCCTGCTGTTCAATTAATATCTGCGTATCTCCAATGTTATATAAGTAATCCATAAAATTTTCTTCCCCCTTCAAAAAATAATAGGTGTATCACTCTCGATACACCTATTATTGCATGCCTGTGATTATCTGTCAACCAGACTCTTATAACATAATTATATTACGACTACCTCAAACAGAGCCCAACCGAAAGATTTTCAAACAGTTTCCTTCATAGATAATATTTACTCATACAATTATAAATTCTGCTTACTATCTGCTTTTATAATTACTAAATTAATATTAGTACTTTTATCACACCCTTAATTTTGCATATAAAATTTTTTTTCGCGCAGTTTACAAATATAAAGTAAAATTTCTGCCGACAGGAGGTCTCTGCCATGATAATATTTCTGGAAAATATAGAACTTTTTTTAATGTATGTTGTTGAAATCTGCACCGTCCTACTGGAATTATTTGGTGTCGCAGTTCTTGTTTTTACCGCAATAAAATGCTTTATCCAGTGGATAAAACATGCTGCAAATCTAAGACTTGATTTAGCCCAGGGAATTGCATTATCCCTCGAATTCAAAATGGGCAGCGAGGTTCTTCGTACCGTTATCGTCAGAGACTGGTCTGAACTTGGCATTTTAGGTGCAGTTATCCTGCTGCGTGGTCTGCTTACCTTTTTAATTCATTGGGAAATCAAACATGAAGAAGAGGCTTTGGAAAAACATCAGTAGCTTATTTTTGTAATTAAGTTTAATATTTTACTATAAAAATAATTTGACGGATATATTTACGCGCATTATAATAAGCATATCTTACATTTTTAAGGAGGTATTTATTACGATTTATGAACGAATGCAAGCTGAACATCAGCGGCTTGAAAAACAACTCTATTCCTTACAATCTCAGTTAAAAACATTTCCTGAAGGTAAATTCTTCTGTACACGTAACGGTACGCAGTACAAATGGTATCAAAGTGATGGACATAATCACACCTATATTCCCAAAAAAGAACGGCACCTTGCTGAGCAATTGGCCGCAAAAAAATATTTATCCCTCTTATATAAAGATTTACTCCACGAAAAAATGGCTATCGAATTTTATCTGCGACACCACAATTCGAATCCATATCAAGCAGAACAAATGCTTACTGATATGCCCGAATATCAAAAACTCCTTTCTCCATTTTTCAAACCAGCCTCGCAAGAACTTCTGGATTGGATGAACTCCCCTTATGATTACAATACAAAACATCCTGAACATTTAACACAACGAACCAGTTCCGGTCATCTAGTTCGCTCTAAATCAGAAGCACTTATTGATCTTGTGCTGTATACTCACAAAATACCGTTTCGATATGAGTGTGCTCTCCATTTAGGCGAATCTGTTATTTATCCTGATTTTACCATTCGCCATCCACACAATGGCAAAATCTATTATTGGGAACACTTTGGAAAAATGGATGATTCTTTCTACAGCAAAAACGCCTGCTCAAAATTACAACTTTATATCTCACATGGAATAATTCCAACAATCCAATTAATCACCACCTATGAGACAAAAGACACACCTCTAAGCACAGAAACAATAGAAAACCTTGTTAAAGAATATTTTCTTTAAATACTTTTGCAGTATCAAATTAACCACCTTGGTTGTATGTAACAATTTGGACGTATACAAAATTTTATTACTTTCATGCCCTATTATAGCTATTATTTTTCTAATTTTTATCTCCATATGGGCATATGCGAATTTTCATTACTCATACGCCCCATTTTCTCAGTTTTATAGGGTGTACGAACACACTTTTTTTCTCTACACCCTATAAGTAATTCATTTTCTTATATTTGAGGTACAAAAAAGGCGTAATAAATTATTTTTTTCACCTACGCCCTTCTAACCATTCGATTAAAAGCTGATACAAAAAACCTGTCCCTCCCGTCCTGTTGAGTATAGTACAAAAAATCTTAAAGACGCATATCAGCAGCACCTTACCCCTATAAAAAACGCTACCACCTGATTTCTCACAGCAAATATTACTGCCGCCAAAATCCCTCCATAGCCAATTGCAAAAAAATAGCACCTAATTCAGGCGTTTCTTATTTTTACTGCCGTAATTATAGGAAAACGCAGGCTGCAAGCCCATGCAAATTCCCATAATACTCATGGTAATCAACATCCCCAATTTACCCGAAATACTTTGTGCTGCCATAAATACCGAACCATGCTCCATCATTAACCGATTTTGCACCATAGTAGATATACTGCCTAATATGTTAGAAAATGTCATAGGAAGCCCCAGTGTGAGCACCGGTACCACGATTTCATGGTGAAGGTTAACGCATACCATTGTGGCATAAATTGCGGTTTCTTGCGACATAAAATGAGTACCACTAATGCACAAGCAACTATATTTCCAAGTACACTGGCAAGCGCTGTACCAAACACATCCATATCAAGTCCCAAAATAAAGACAGCATCCAATACAATATTCATTAATGAGCCTGTCATATTGGCAATCATAGGTGTCACTGCCTCTCGATCTGCCCGCAAAATATTTCCTTGATCTCCCTGATTTGCAGACACTCCACGACCAATACCACTTAGAAAAAATATTTCAAACCTTTGTACACGATGTATATGGAATCTGCGTGAAAGAATCATGAAACAGCTTCAGTTTTTTTTCGAAAATCGCAATGTCATCCTTCGTAACCTTAACAACCTGGAGGGCTACAAGCGCTTAGCGCATCTCATTTCCGGTAGTATGACTGATGCGTATGTGAATTCCACATTCAGGACTCAAACACTTCTTCTGCCTGCTCTGTTATTTTTACCCCCTTAACAATATCGTATATAATTCAGCAGATACATATATAGTTGAATCAAATATTAGAACTATGATTCTGTGATAATTGATACAAAAATGTCGGAACACGCTATTTATCTGCGTTTTCCGACACCTCGACTTTACATCATTATTTTTAATTCAACTTTTCTCGTCTTATCCCAGCTACCTCTTCCAAGTGTTTGTAACTCTGTTTCAACATTATTATTATGTTTTTCTTGCATATCCACATCCATTACATCACCTGAAACAACTAAGTATCCAATAAATCAATCCCAACACCCAGCTTGAAAAAATTCCATACAAAATCACCGGTCCTGCAATTCGAAAAATGTTACAGCCAATTCCAAATACCTGACCTTCTTTCTGAAATTCAATTGCTGGAGCTGCCACACCATTGGCAAAGCCTGTGATTGGTACAAGGGCTCCTGCACCGCCCCAGTTTGCAATAGATGGATATATATTAAAACCGGTAAGCAGCACAGATAGGAATATCAGAATCAGACTACACCAGCTTCCTGCAATCTCCTTTTCCAAACCATAATTTTCACAGGTATTTAAAATAAACTGTCCTATTGTACAGATGATTCCCCCTGTTACAAATGCCTTCGCCATATTAAGAGGCAGGCTGTGAGTTGGTGTCACCTGCTTTACATATTCATTGTAAGCTTTCTGCTTTTCTGCTTTCTGCTGTAAAGTTTCCTGAGTACTGCTATTTTGCTGACTCTTTTTCTGACGGATATTCTCCTCATAACTTTGCAGATTCATACTTTTTTGTTTTTCATTCGATTGTCCACCTTTTTTCTGCGCCATGTTCTCCTCATTTCCGAAAATGCCGTTACATTTTCCAGTTATTCTCGAACATAGTATTTCTATTCTTACAGAAAAATATTCTTACACTGAAATTCAGGGACGCAGCCTAAATTTTAAAATTTAGGCTGCGTCCCTGAATTTCAGATTACAATCTGCCACAGATTCTGTTCCTTTTTGCCCCACAACAGCAGTTCCTTCATCTGTTCGTCATACTCTTCCCCCGGCTTATATGCCTTCACAATAGAAACCAGGTACTTTTCCTGCTCATTCTCCGGCTGAATCTGGGGAATCTTGTCCAAAAGAAGTTCTATCAGTTCTAAGGGCCTGCTATCTTCTGGAATCTCTACTCCAAACAATTTAGAAAACAAACCTGCTGCATAATAAAATT
>CAYMIS010000091.1:0-14170 GCA_964390485.1 uncultured Roseburia sp.
TACAAAAGAATAAATGTGAATGCTCTAAGTTTCTGATAATACCAATTATGACAGGCGGATTGGTGAATAATTTTGCAACAGCCTCTTTTTTAAAGGAGTATTTGAAATTTTCGAACAATGCTATTCTTCCGGCTGATAATATTTATTCATGCTAATCAGCTTATTCTTCTGGGCTTCTGTAATCGTATCTGTAATATCAGAAATAAATACATAGAACAGCGCGCCGCCTGCACCAGTGCTGGCAAGTTCTAGGTGACCGCAGTCGTCAATCCAGCGGATTTCCCCATCCTTACGGATGATTCGATACTGGATAAAGTCCATATTATTTTCGGAATGACGAATCTGGTCTTTAATTTCCCATTCAATTCGCTCGAGGTCATCTGGATGAACCATTCCACGGAAAGAACTGTTTACCAGTTCGCGGAATTCAAAGATTGTTTCACATCCATAAATCTCTAATACCTTTGGATTGGCATATAGAATTTTTTCTATGCCTTCTGCCTGATAGATAAAGAAACCATCGGACATACTTGCAAGACTTTCCGCCAGACGTTGTTTTCGTTTGTCGGCAGCCTCGCGCATCAGGGTATCAATACTGCGGATTACCATAATGGCAGTTTTTGGTGTTCCATCCGGTTCCCGCTCACTGACAGTAAAACTGGTTAAGCACCATTCATCATCGATGCCGCTTGTGTTGCGGCGGTAAGCATATTCTGTAGATTCCTGATGTTTTAATACGGTTCGTAAATTATCCCGCGAGAGGAATTTACGGACATTTTTTTCGTCCATAGAGGAAATTTTTCCGGTATGGAATTTACGGTTTATCGTTTCTTCATAATTACCACGTTCCAATATCTGGTTTTCATCAGGATAAATCATTCTGCAATAGTTATCCCGCAGGTGTACAAAGTGCACTTCCCGGTAGGAATGCAGAATGCTGTTTAGGGCATTTTCAGAGACATGAGCCTGTGTCATATCCTGAAGCATACATGCGATGTAGCCGTATTCATACTGATAAAACGTAAGCTGAAGATAACGGTTGGAAACAGAACTATACATTTCAAAATTCGTAGTCTCACCAAGGTAAGCGGCGCGATAAACTTTTTCGTTTATCTCCTCCTTATGCTCGTTAAATCCCTTAAAGGTTAAAAGCTTCAGTCGATTTAAATTTTTGCCACATATTTTTTTCATGTCATTGTTAACATAAGCGACTTCAAAATCAACGGGTTTTTCTGACTCATCTAAAATAATCTTGGCAATCAGGTAACCAAATGGAAACTTGTCGTAAAATTTTTTCATTTGGTTTAGGTGCTCTGGTGCAATATTGACTAATTCTGATGGTTTGATATCAGCATCTGATTTTTTATTACGAAGAGCAGTTGCATCAATTAACGAACTGTAGAATAATTTGCGTCCATCGGTTTCCCGCAGGAAAAATACTTTCATATATACCCAGAGAACCTGCCCATCTGCCCGCAGGAAATGAATATGTCCGTCAGCACCTGTTACAGGATTTTCATATGCCTGTTCAAAAATTGCATAAAGAGCAGGACGGTCATCATCCCTGACATGGTTCCAAAATTTTTTTACAGAACTATTTTCAACGCTGCTGGTTGCACCGGCAAGACGAAAATATTGTTCATTGACGCGGGTAACTTCAATCTGATTTCCATACATTTCATAGAAGGCAACCGGACCGATGATATTGTTTATCATGCTGTCATTGAACAAATTGTTATCTAAAAACTCTCTCATATGAAGCGGTTCTACCTGTTCACACCAAAGACCGCTGAAATCCAGCTTTCTGGCATCGCTTAAGAGCTCTTCAAATTGTGCGATTGGTAGAGGCTTATAGTAATAATAGCCCTGAGTGTAACGGCAGCCCATGCTAAGCAGGAATTTTTCCTGAGTCTGGGTTTCTACACCCTCGACAATAATTGGAAGCTGCATAAGGCGGGCCATGTTGATTACGGATTCAAGAATGCCGATGCCACGCTCTTTTTCCTGTTCACTGATGTCTAGAAAACGCATATCCAGCTTCAGGACATCTACAGGAATATTTTTTAACATATTTAAGGAAGAGTATCCACAGCCAAAATCATCCATCATAACGGTAAAGCCATTGCTTCGCAATTCGCTTACTGTTTTATCGATGGTAACGTTGCTTTCCGCATAGGTACCTTCTGTAATTTCTACTTTTATATATTTGGCAGGTAAATCATATTGCTGCAGCAAATCTAATAAATAACCGGCAACATCCATGGAAAAAATATCTACACGGGATACATTGATGGAGATTGGAACGGGATGATATCCTCTGTCAATCCAGCTTCGAATCCATTCGAATACTTTTTTCCAGACATAGCGGTCAAGCTCAGAAATAAGTCCATTCTTTTCTAATACAGGAATAAACACACCCGGTGAAATAATTCCTTTGGTACTGTGTATCCAGCGGACGAGGGATTCTGCTCCGACAATCTTACCAGAGGATATGTCACATTGCGGCTGGGCATAAAAGGTGAATTCCTCTTTCTCTAAGGCTTCCTGAATTTCTGTTAAAAGCAGAAGTTCTTCTTCCATTGCTGTTTCAAGGCTTCTGTCGTAACGGCAGATGCGGCTGGAATGCTGATTTAAGGCAAGGGAAAGGGCAGTAGCTGCACCATCATAAATATCCTCAGGGGAAAGATCTGGAGAGTCAATTGCATAAATACCAAAGGCAGGAAGAAATCCTACGGTATTGTTCCATTTTTTTACCCCTGTGCTGATATCTTCCTTCAAAACATTGATTAATTCCGGATTGTCAGGAAGTACGAGAGCAAAATTATCACCACCTAAATAACCCATGATTCCAATATTAAATTGCATGATGCGTTTCAGACAATCGGAAATATAAACGATAAGTTCATCTCCGGCCTTGCGTCCATACAGTTTATTGAATAAACGGAAATGTTCAATATCAACAGCCACCATGCAGTAAGTATTTGGCTGGATTCCTTTCAGAAAACGCCCGACTTCTTCAAAAAATGCCTGATTGTACAACAATCCTGTGAGGGGATTATGTACAGATGAATGAATAGGTGTTTCATTATATATATCACTCATAAAGTCACCTCGATAAATAAGTGAATGAAAATCTGACAGTTACTATATTAGTTGCTTCTTTGAAATGGATACGCGAACGATTAAGTATGCGTATAAGCTTAGTTCATAAATAAATGACTAGGACTTACCTACTATATTTTAACGTGTTTTCCCGTCAGAATCAAACATTAACTGTGATTTTATGGTAAAAAAGTTTGAATTTTTTGAATAAGTGCAAAAATAATCTGAAATTTTAACGGAAAATGTTTTTTTTGCTTGTTGGGACAGGAAATGGTATGCTAGTGGAGATATAATAGTGTAAATATAAGACAGCAACGCATATTTATACAAAAATAGGAAGCGTTGCTGCCTATGAGGAGAGAAAAATGCATTACCAATGTTTAATAGTAGATGACGAATTAGAATTAGCCCAGATGACTTGTGAATATTTTCAGATGTTTGATATCAGCTGTGCTTATGTGGGAACGATAGCGGAATATGAAGAGTTTATGAAAATTCACACCATAGAACTGTTGCTTTTGGATGTAAATCTTCAGCAGGAAAGTGGCTTTTTACTGTGCAAAAAAATCCGGGAGGAATCGGATACACCGATTATTTTTATCAGTGCAAGGCAGAGCGATGATGATATGCTGACAGCACTTAATATTGGCGGGGATGATTATATTAAGAAGCCTTATACGTTAAGCATTCTGTTGGCAAAGGTGAAGGTAATGTTAAAGCGCCTTGGTAAGAGGGAGCAGTCTGCTGTAGGAAAATCCTATAATGGTATGGTGCTGGATAAGAATACATTGACGGTTACTGTGGAAGGAAAAAGAATCCCGTTGAAAGCAAAGGAATTCCGTTTGCTGGAGTGTCTTTTTGATAATAGAAATACGATTGTGACAAAGGAACGGTTGTTTCAGGAGGTCTGGGGCGATGCCTTTTTCAGTGATGGAACATTAAATGTCCATATCCGTAAGCTGCGGGAGAAAATTGAAAAAAATCCAAATGAACCGGAAATGATTACAACAATTTGGGGAACGGGGTACATGTTAAAGCTATGAAAATCAGATATATGGTAATTTTTTATACGGCAGTGTTATTAGGTGTTGCAGTATTTACCTTTCAAAAAATAAATGAGCTGTCCTTTGAAACAAGAGATATGGTGGAAATCAATGAAGCTTATCAGGAGATAGTGAGCAGGCTGGAGGATGTGGGCTCTGGCAGCGAAAAAAACGAAGGACAGGAAGACGGAAAAGCTGCTTTAAAGGAAGTGTATCTGCTAAGCGACGAAGAGCTGGAAACCATCGAAGCAGAACTGGATTGCATTATAATAGGAAGAAAAGACTCTGATTATCAGAAGCAGCTGAATGATGCAATTTTAGAAAATGCAGTAATTTTAGATTATGAGTCAGAGGGAGTGCTTCTGGCAAAAATATGCTTAAAAGGACAGTCCGAAGAGTATGCGGTAAAAAAGAAGGAATTGTTGGTGATTGCACTTTTTTTGTTAAGCTTTGCGTGGCTGGCAGGAATGGGATTGCTTTTTTACATATATGAAGGTTATATCCGGCCATTCCAGGAATTAAAAAACTTTGCAGGAGAAGTGGCGCGGGGAAATCTGGATATGCCATTGTCTATGAAGAAGGGGAATTATTTTGGTGCATTTACCGAAAGCTTTGATATTATGCGGGAGGAATTAAAACGGGCAAAGGAAAATGAGTATCGCGCAAATGTCAGCAAAAAAGAATTAGTAGCGGAATTGTCCCATGATGTAAAAACCCCGGTGGCTACAATAAAAGCAGCCTGTGAGATTTTGCAGGTAAAGGAAAAGGATGCGGCTGTTTTAGAAAAGGTAGAATTAATCGAAACAAAAGCAAATATGATAGACCAGTTAATTGGAAACCTGTTTCAGGCAACCTTAGAGGAACTGGAAGTATTAAAGGTGGAGCCTGTGGAAGAGGAATCTACCCGGATTACAGAAATGTTTCAGGCATTAAAAGGTTATGGAAACCTTCAAATGGAAAATGAAATCCCGGAATGTCTGGTATTTATGGATGCGCTTCGTATGAACCAGGTGATTGACAATCTTATAAACAATGCCTTTAAATATGCGAAAACGGCAATTCATATTTCTTTTAGCGAGAAAGAAGGTGGTATTCGCATCCGAATCCGAGACGAGGGAAGGGGTGTGCCGGAAGAAGAACTTTCCAAGCTGACAGAGAAGTTTTACAGAGGAAGTAATGCTGCCGGGGAAAGTGGTTCCGGGTTAGGTTTATATCTGGCAAAGATATTTATGGAGAAAATGCAGGGGCAGATGGAAGTCTATAACGATAATGGCTTTGTGGTGGAGTTATATCTGCGGAAGGTGTAAGAATGAATTTAAGAAATAGATAAGAATTAGAGAAGAGTTAGGAAAAGACCAGATAAGAAAAAAAGAATAAAATAAACTCATCAAAGGAGAAATGAGGAAAAAGCAATGTCAGTTATTTTACAGGCAAAGGATTTATGTAAAACATTTTCAAATGAAAGCGTACAGCAGCATGTACTTCGGAATCTTAACTTAACAATCAACGAGGGGGACTATACCGTAATTATGGGAAATTCCGGCTCTGGAAAAAGTACTCTGCTCTATTCCTTATCCGGAATTGACAGACCAACCTTAGGAGCAATTTCTTATCGTGGAGAAGATATCACCAATTACAGCAATGATAAGCTGGCGGTTTTTCGCAGAAAAAACTGTGGATTTGTATTTCAGCAGAATTTTTTAAATGACACTATGAGTGTTATGGATAATATTGTGGTCTGTGGACTTTTAGTAAGTAAAAATAGAAAGCAGATTGCAGTCCGGGCAAAGGAACTGGTGGAAAAGATGGGCTTATCCCAGGAAATTTTAAAGAAATTTCCAACCCAGCTTTCCGGTGGAGAGCAGCAGAGAATTGCAATGATTCGTGGAATTATTAACCAGCCGGAAATACTTTTTGCCGATGAGCCGACAGGGGCATTAAATTCCCAGAGTGCGGAACAGGTATTAAATGTACTTACGGAATTGAACCGGGAGGGACAGAGCATTATCATGGTAACCCATGATATGAAAACAGCCCGCCGTGGAAACCGTATTTTATATTTAAAAGATGGTGTGATTATGGACGAACTAAATCTGGGTGCTTATAAGAAAAACGATAAAGAACGTCATGAAAAACTCCGTGTCTTTTTAACAGAAATGGGGTGGTAGCATGAAGTACTTTTTAATAGCCTTTAATGGATTAAAGAAGAAAAAAGGAGATTCGATTGCGCTATTTTTTCTGATTGTATTTGCTACTGTTATGATGTATGTGGGAGTTTCTGTATTTTCTAATTTAGAGAAAGTATTAGATGAAACGAATCAACGCAATAACGGTGCAGATGTATTTATAGCGTCACAGGCAGAACCCAAGGATGAAATCGAAAAAATGATTTCTGATTTTGAGGGAGTAAAAACCCTAGAGATAGGCGCCTCATCTTATATAGGAAGCGTTGACTATGGAAAAGCGGATGAAAAAAAAGAAGAGATGGCGTTTATTATTGAGCCCCTCAATGAAGAAAGAAGGATATGCGTTCCGGAAATTGTGAACTGCGGTGAAAAGGAAAAAGAGAATTCCATTGTTCTTCCTTATTATCTTCATGTAGCGAAGGGGTATGAAACAGGAGATATTATCCACCTTGAAATCGCAGAGGAAACCTACGAATGCGAAGTATATGGTTTTATCGAAGATGTGTTGTTTGCCACACCAAGTAATGTTTCCATGTATCATGTGTGGCTGGCAGAGGACATGCTGGAAAAAATATCGGAAGAACAACAGCCGGTTGTAATGCCAATGTCCCTTTATAAAATAAAGCTAGAAGAGGGATATGAGTCCGATGCGATGGAGGGAGAACTGATTTCTGCCATTGAGAAAACAGCAACTAATTTTTCGGAATGCTATATCATGATTGTAAATTACAATACTATGCGTTTTGCAGACCTGATTACGGCTAATATTCTGACGGCAATTTTAATCGTGTTTGCATTGATTATTCTTTTAGTTACGATTGTGATTATCAGCTTCAGTATTCAGAATTCCTTAGAGCGTAATATGACCAATACAGGAATTTTGGAGGCCTCAGGTTATACCCCGGGACAGTTGATAGTAAGCACTATGGCGGAAAGTCTGGTGATTACGGTAGTGGGAATCGTGGCAGCCTTATTGGCGTCGCCATTCTTTGCAGAAGCAGTCGGCTGCGTGGTAGCGTCTTCAATAGGTGTCCGCTGGACATTGGGCTTTGAGGCAGTAAGTGCAGTAATAACTGCGACAGCGGTATTATTTTTTGTAATGCTTGCAACTTATATGGCAGCAAGAAAATATAAAAAGATTTCCATTCTGGATGCATTACGGGGCGGTGTAAAAACACACAATTTCCGTAAAAATTATATTCCACTGGAAAAGACTCATTTACCTTCCCATATTGCCCTTGGAATCAAAGGAATATTGAATCAGAAGAGAAAGAGTATTGCAATCTGTGGGATTACGGTTGTGATGGCAATTGCCTGCAACACAGGATTTTTCTTATATCAGAATTTTGTATTATCCAATGATAATCTGATGAATTTGATAGGAATTGAACGGGCATCTGCGCAGATTATGGTTGCAGATGCACAGGAAATAGAGGAGGCAGGCGAAGCGATTGCAGAATTAGAAGAAGTTGCAAATGTGAAGTACTACGCCACCAACGCAGTAAAAATCCGGCATGGAGAGACAGAAGAAACCATACAGACAGAGTTCTGGACAGAGATGAATGATTTTGTGACGCAGGTGCTGGTGGATGGCAGATATCCGGAATATGAGAATGAGATTTTATTAAGCAGGGTTGTATGTGAAAGACTGGATGTGACGATTGGCGATACCGTAACGGTAACCAGTGATGGAAATTCCGGGGAATATCTTATCGTGGGAGTTTCCGAACATATTTCCTATTTGGGAAAAAAGGCAGTTATGTCCATGAAGGGTATCCAGAGAATTAATGAAAATATCCGTCCGGTAATCCTTATGGTTTATAAAAATGAGAATGTGACATACAAAGAATTAGAGACTGCAATCCGTAAGCTTTACCCGGAATATGAGATTGCGGATGTTGAAAATGTGATTTTATCCGCCAGTGAATCGGTTTCCATGGGAATGTCAGCGATATGTGTGGTATTTAATATATGCACAATCTTAGTAATTACAATTATTATGTTTTTAATGATTCGTATGAAACTTACCCAGGAAAAGGTGCGTATGGGTGTGGATAAAGCCCTGGGATTTACCACAGTTCAGTTGATAACCCGAGTAGTAATGAATTACCTGCCGGTTGTTTTTATCGGTGCGGTTCTTGGGGGGATTGTATCCTATATATCCTTTAATCCGCTGGTATCTTTGTGCTTAGGTTTTTGCGGAATACGAAGCTGTAACATGGCTCGTGGAATAGAGTTTATCGGTATGACAGTAGTAATTATTACTGTTACAGCACTTTTGGCGTCTGTTCTAGTGTCGGCAAAGATTCGAAAAATTGAACCGAGCAAGATGATTCGGGAGTAAAAAAGAGTGTTGTTTAAATTAATTTCTGTAAAAATGAAAAGACCATTTCGCTCATAGGAGTGGGATGGTCTTAGTTGAGGTGGTATTTTCCTGTAATTTGTAAATCTCGTTGTTAAGTAAAAAATGGAAAATTTGTAACGAATTGTAAATTTATACGTCTAAATAAGTGAACAAGTATTTAAGGAGGGGATGTCGTTGGAGTTTGAGAGCATATATAAAACCTATTATTTGAAAATTTTTACATATGTGATGTCTCTGCTTCATGATAAAGAACTGGCTGAAGATGTAACGCAAGAAGTTTTTCTAAAAGCATTTTTATCGATTGATAAGTATAAAAAGCGTTCCAGTGAATATACGTGGCTGTATTCCATTGCGAAAAATCGCTGTATTGATGAAATGCGGAAAAAGAAACATAAGATGACGTTAATTACTGACGAAGTAAGCGAGCAGGAAGTAGATAATTCAGAAAATGACAGGGAACAAATAGATAATATATTTCGTGTTCTTTATGCATTGGATGAACCTTATAAAGAGGTATTTAATCTTAGAATATTTGGCGGCTTATCATTTAGACAGATTGGTAATTTGTTTGGAAAGACAGAATCATGGGCAAGGGTAACATATCATAGAGCGAGAATAAAAATTCAGGAAAGGTTGTAAGTATGAGAGAAAATCAATGGAACGAATGTGAAATAGTGCAGGATTTATTACCATTATATGTGGATGGTGTATGTAATGCAGGTAGTCATAATCTGGTGGAAGAACATCTGAAAGAGTGTATAAAATGCAGCAGCTACCATAAGCAATTATTAAATAGTGAATTAGATGAACAGTATGAAGAAGTAGGAAATACTGTTATGAAAAAACACAAAAGAAAATTTATTAATTTCATTGTAATATTAGTAGTGTTAGGTTTTGCTTTAGGTTTATTTACAATGAAGATAGGTATATATGCATTTAATCAGCAATATCATCACAGTGGAATTAGCAAATATCTGAATATCACAATTTCAGATACCGGAAAATATAAAGTTGGAGAACTGGAGGGATATGATATTTATTTAGAGGACCTTTCGGAAGCATATTTTGTGACATTGAGTGCAGACAGACTGGAATTAAAGGATGCAATTGAGCAAGGGAAAATAAATATGGAAGATTTGTACGATGGTTCAAAACATATGCAGGAAATTTTGGCGAATGGACAAGAAGGAATAATTTATTATTTTGAAAATTATCAGATTGAATTATTAAAGGATGAATGTGTGATATCTCCGATAAGAGAGTAAATTTTTTAGAGTGGATATATGAAATGTATAAAAAAATGTTGCAAAAAAATTTTTTTATTTTTTTGCAACATTTTCTTTTGCTCAAAAGTATTACTATTAGAAAACGAAAAACAAAGAAAAAAAGGAAGCTGTTTTTCGAACAAAAAAGTAATCGCGATGAAATCTAAATAAATTAAAATTATTCGGAGGAAAAATCATGAAAAAGAATTATTTATTGAAAAAAGGAATTTGTATCGTACTTTCAATAGCAATGCTTGGAGCAGCAGCCTGTGGAACAAAGACAGGAGAAGCTGCTAACACAAATTCACGCACAACAGAAAGCACAACAGAGAGAACCGATAATGGTACAGAAGAAAAGGAAACAGGTACACAGACAGCCTCAGCAGCGGATGAAGCCATTGAAATGATTAAAGCCAAATATGAGGCAGCAGCCGCTAATTATAGCGGAAATATTATTGAGGTAAAAAGAGATGAAAGTATTCAGATTAAGTTAGGATTTAATCCTTGGGACAGTGAAACCTCTATTCAGGAAGATATTGTTGTTTATCAGGATGCAGAAATGACACAGCCTCTTGACCTTTTCGGTTACGATTATGATGCAGAGACAGGAATGCTTACGATTGCACCACCAACCTTTGGTGTGGCAGAGATGACAGACAGCGATAATGTAAATATTAGTGACCTTTCCGGAGATTATATTTATGATTCTGAGAACACAGAAGAAGGCGGCTGGGGTAACTTATCACAGTATTATATGGTAACAAAGGTTGACCTTGAAACAGGAAAACCGTTAGCAAAACCGGAAATTACTGTTATTAAGGTAAAAGCAGAAATCAGTCAGGCTCCACAGATGAAATTTACCCAGACAGAAAATGGGGAAGCAAGATTTTACTGGCAGCCGGTGGAAGGAGCTACAGAGTATTTAGTATTCTGCATTAATGATTTTGGCGAGGATATGGGGCTTGATTCCTATGCTCAGGTTGTTGCAAGAACAACAGGTACAGAGTGGGTATGTGAAAATTATATGTTTGATACAGTAGCAGGAGTAACAGAAGAGGGCGAAGTCGCTGGTGTTATGAACCAGATGTTTGAACATTACTATCAGGATGAAGACTCTTATGGTACAACAGATTTTAATGATTATGATGAGTATTTCCAGTACTATTATGGTGTAATTGCAGTAAACGCAAATGGTGCATCTGTGGTAAGTAATCTTATGAATGAAAGAGATTTAAGTCATATGCTTCCAAATACATTAGCATATGATTCAAATGCAGGCTTATCACAGGTTGATACAATTAGTGAACTGCCGGCAACCTTAGGTGTGACTATGTGTGATGGAACAACTTCTCAGAAGATTTTAGATTACGACTTCGATACACTTGAAATCGACGAAAGCAATGGCTGGTGTACCGTTATGGGAAAACTGGAAGGCACTATGTTTGTTGAACCATTTACTATCTATCAGGCAAATTTAGAAACACTGGAAGAAGATATGGCGGCTATCGAGAAACGTCAGGAAAAATTGAAAAACAAAGGTGGTAATGTCGAACCTTCTATTGATTTAGAAGAGAAGAAGGATAAACCTGAAACAGAAACACCGGTAGAGACAGAAAGCGAAGAAGAATCAGAAACACCAGTAGAAACAGAAAGTAAAAAAGAAACAGAAGCACCGGCAGAGACAGAAAGTGAAGAAGAATCAGAAGCACCAGTAGAAACAGAAAGTGAAGAAGAATCAGAAGCACCGGCAGAAACAGAAAGTGAAGAAGAATCAGAAGTACCAGCAGAGACAGAAAGCGAACAGGAAACACCGGCACCGGAAGGCGATTCTGCGGGGATTGACTTAGAAACAAATGTTACAGCAAACAGTGCCCTTAGTGAATATATTGCCCGTAATATGTTGGTTACAAATACAGTAATTAATGTGAGTGCATTCCCGGAAGCAGCAGATATGAACATTGTACAGGATGCATTATTTGAAGCAATGTACCAGAATCCGTTAGTACTTGGTGTACGTGGAGCCTCTATCGATAAAGAAAACAAAATTCTTTATGTGGAATATGATTATGATGCAGAAACAACAGCAGAAAAGCAGCAGGCAGTTATTGAAAAAGTTAATGAAGTTGTAGCAGAAATTATTACAGATGATATGACGGACTGGGAAAAGGGATATGCAATCAATCAGTATCTTTGTGAAAATGTAGAATATGATTTTGCTGCATTAGAAAATGCAGAGACAAATGACTTCTATTATGTAGATGAAGAATTTTATGATTCCTTTACTGCATATGGATGCCTTGTGAATGGAGTAGGTGTATGTGCAAGCTACTCAGCAGATTACAAATTACTTGCGGATGCAGCAGGCTTAGAAAGTATTGTTGTAACCGGATATCTGGAAGGACAGACACCTCATGCATGGAATAAAGTAAAAATCGATGGCAGCTGGGCGATCGTTGATAGTACAAATAACGATAATGAGCTTATCAATAATGCATTATTAAACCTTTCTGATAGTGCTGCATCTGCAACATTAGTCGAGGATGGAAGATATGCATTAGATGAAAATGTATTTGTATATGCAGCAGAAACAGATGCAAATGAATATTACCGTGTAACAAATAATTTCTTTGCACAGGAAGAGATTTCAGGAGAACTGGCAGCAGATTTAGAAGAAAGCGGCAGGGCTATGCTTCGTACAGATTATGATATAAATGATGAAGAATTTAATGCAATTGCCCAGAATGCAGCATCTACAGCCCAGAAGGATATTAAAGGATTATACTGGATGGGTGTTATCTATTTACAGGAACAGTAATCTCTAAGAAACAAAAAATATAATTCAATGTTGCGCAAATGAAAAAAATCTAATATTCTATATTAAGCGTGTCAAATTATGGAAGAAACATAAAGATGCATGTTTCTTCCATAATAAGGGATATTGATATTGGGATTTATGGATATTAGGTGATAAGATGAAGGTAATTTGTGGTAAGGAAACAATAGACGCAGAAGATGTGATACGTGAATATACGAATATGGTATATCGTGTAGCAATGGTTCGCATGCAGAATCAGCCGGATGCGGAAGAAATCGTGCAGGATACATTTTTGCGATTGATAAAGCAGATTAAAAAAGGATATGAATTTGAAAGCAGAGAGCACTTAAAGGCATGGCTTTTGAAGGTAGCAGTGAATAGAGGGATATCCGTTTTAACTTCGGCATGGAATAAAAAGACCGAAGGTTTAGATTCCGTTCATGAAGCAGCAGTTGAAGATAAAACCGATTCCTATGCATATGATTATGTGATGAAGCTGCCGGAAAAGTATCGTATAGCAATTAAGTTGTTTTATTATGAACAGCTTACAACTGAGCAGATTGCGGAAATTATGAAAACAAAACCATCGACAGTTCGTTCTTATTTATTACGGGGACGTGAAAAACTTAAGTCGATGATGGAGGCTGATGGATATGTGGGATGAAGAAAAGTTTTTTAAAGACTTCGTAGAAGAAGCGGATAAAGTGAAACCAGATGCAGATTTTGTTGAAAAAATGGTTTCCCTTGTTCAGGAAGAGGAAAATGCAAAAGTGACACCATTCCGAAGTGTAAAAAAATGGACTCCTGCTGTTGCGGCTGCATGCCTGATTTGCATTGTAGGTATTGGAACATTTATGCAGACCGGACACAAGTCCCAGGATACTGAGATGAATCCAATCAGCCAGATGGCAGATAAAGAACAGGGAAACACAGAGTTTTCTTCTTTTTCACCGGAGAACACAGAGAATGCGTTGCAAATGGTAGAAGAGATGCTGGAGAAGGATGTTTTGATTTTGGATGCAGAGGGTGTAGAGATTTCACCGGAAGTAAGGCAAGAACTGCTGGATGCAGTATCTAACGCTGTTCTGGCAGAAAACTCTGAAAATAAAGAAGTGATGGCATCGTATACAATGAAGAGTGATGAAGAGATTCTGCTAGAGGTTTTAGAAGATAATTTCCTTTCGGTTAAAGTGGGAGATAAGAATAAAGCCTATTATGAAGTTCACTAAACGGGAAATTGTATTATTAAAGTAAAGAAATTTATGATGTAAAAAAACAGACCTTGCTGATGGCATGGTGATTGTAGAATCACTGTGCTATTGGTAAGGTCTGTTCAGTATTATTGAGTCTGTGAAACTTTTTCTGTAAATAAAGATTTATAAGGTCTTCTATGA
>CAYMIS010000092.1:0-13678 GCA_964390485.1 uncultured Roseburia sp.
TTAAAGAAGACAATGAAAAAGAAATCCTTTTCCAAAATTACCGTAAGCGAAATTATTTCTGACTGTGATGTTAATCGGAAAACTTTTTACTACCATTTTGAAGATATTTATGACCTGCTTCACTGGATGATAGAAAACGAAGCAATCCATGTAGTGCAAAAGTTTGATTTGCTTGTAGATTATGAAGAAGCAATTTTATTTGCTATGAATTACGTAGAAAAAAATGAGCACATCATCAACTGCGCCTTAGACTCTTTAGGACGGGAGGAAATGAAACGTTTCTTTTATTCTGATTTCATTTCTATTACAGAATCTATCATCATTAATGCCGAAAAGGAACAAGGCATATCCCTTGATTCAGATTATAAAAACTTTCTAATAAATTTTTACACCGAAGCAATTGCCGGAATTCTAATTGACTGGACCAAAAATAGAACAGAACGAAATCGTGAAAAAATGGTAGAATACATTTCTAACACGATAAAAAACTCTCTTTTAGGAATTTTCCAAAACGAACAATAAAACGTTGCCTCACTAAAAAATCCGGGAACTCATCTTCTAATGATAAGTTCCCGGATTTTTTAAGTGCGTATTTTACATAAAATATTATCCTGTTGTCTGCTCCGATGTATTTTTCCATTCCCGCCACAGATACCAGATTAGTACACCCGCAACAACTGCCAGAGCAACGGTAAAACCGATTCCTAAAGCATCCGCCTCATAAGAAAAATCCAGCCATCCTGTCTCTGTTCGAACAACCGCCACCACGTTTGCTGCAATATGTCCCAATACTGCACTTGACAGCTTTCCGGTCTTTTCCACCAGAAATGATAAAAACATTCCAAGGATTGCCGCATACAAAAACTGTACCAGATTCATATGCAGTATTCCAAACAATACTGCGGATAATATAATTGCCGGCGTGATTCCAAATAACATACGCAGTCTTTTATAAACAATACCACGAAATAATAGTTCCTCTGCAAAGGGAATCACAAGACAGGAACCCAGCAATTCAAACAATACTCCTCCTGCAAAAAAGGCAGTGTTCGCATCCTGAAAGCCTGCCGACACCTCTACTAACGGAGTCATGGCAATCACATTATTTACCACAATTCCAAGAATTGCAGCGGAAATGATGGTAAACAATACTTCTTTTACCCCTTCTGCTATACTCTGCTTTTCTTTTCTGCCATATACCACATGCTCAATTGCTTTATCCTGCCTGTAAAAACTGTAAATAAAAGGAATGGTACTGGCTGAGCACAACATTTGGCGCAGCATATATGTGCTTGTATCTGCTCCCATCATCAACTGTAAAAAGAAGTAAGCAAGGCTGGATACCACATAATAAATTCCTATTGGATATAGCACCTGCCAGACTTTAAAAGCGTTTCCTGTTTTCAATATCTTTTCACTTCCTTATCTCTAATTCTGCCATCAACTCAGCTATCGTTTTACCCAATACCGGATGTCTGTAATTTGGACACAATTCCATCAATGGTTCTAATACAAAGTTCCGGTTCTGCATATCTACATGAGGAAGGATTAAGTCCTCATCCTCATATACCAGCTTATCATAAAAAATAATGTCTAAATCCAAGGTTCTTGGTCCCCAGTGTATCTCTCTGACACGATTTGCATTCTGCTCAATCTTATGAAGCTCCTTTAACAATTCCTGCGGTGTCAGAAGTGTTTTTATTTTCAGGGCTCCATTGACAAAATCATCCTGTTCTACTCCTCCATATGGGCTTGTGATTAACAACGTAGAAACCTTTTCCACCTGAATAAATTTATTATTTCGCAGTTCTTCGATTCCATTTTCAATATACTTTTCTTTCTCCCCCATATTAGAACCAACTGCCAGATATACCGTGTGCCATCCCCGCTCTACAGTAACAGACACATTCTCAAACGGGAGTCCAATTGGTGCCTGAGGTTTACATAATTCAATCACTACTTTCTCTAACAGGGAAAAACGTAAAAGAATCGCCTCTGCCAGCTGCTCGACGGCTGATTCTATCAGCAGATAGGTGTTCTTCTGTAAAAATTCTGTAATAAAATGACTTACCTCGCCATAATTAACGCTTCTTGATAAATCATCTGTTTTTCCCGCCGGCCTGCAGTCTAAATATAATTCTGCATTTACATAGAAATCCTGCCCATCCCTTGTTTCCTCCGGGAAAACACCATGATGTGCAAATACCTTTAAATTTGTTATTTTAATTCTGTCCATTCTTTCTTCCTCTTATTGCTTCTGCCATTTTAATTGCCCGTGCATTGGCTTTTACATCGTGCACCCGTACAAAAGCTGCCCCCTGCTCTACTGCCATTACTGTTGTTACCAATGTTCCTTCTAAACGCTCTGTTACCGGTAAATCCAGTGTCAGTCCTATCACAGATTTTCTTGACGTTCCAAGCAGTACCGGGAATCCCAGTTCTTTTAACTGTCTTATACAACGGATTGCTTCCAGATTATTTTCATAGCTTTTGGCAAATCCAACCCCTGGGTCTAGAACAATTCTATCCTCTGCAATTCCTGCTTTTTTCGCCAAAGAAATTGTCTCACGCAGATCATTTTTCATATCCTCCATAAAACAGTTATAATCCATATTATCACGATTATGCATCAGACAACAAGCCACTCCCGAAGCCGCAATTACCTCTGCCATTTTCTCTTCGTATTTCAAGCCCCAGATATCATTTACAAGGTCTGCTCCGGCTTCAATTGCTGCCTTTGCCACTGCGGCTTTATAGGTATCAATGGAAACTGGAATGTCAAAATGCTTTTTTATTGTTTCAATGATTGGCACAACACGTTCTATTTCTTCCTGGTCTGATATTTTCGTATAACCCGGTCTTGTGGATTCACCACCCACATCAATAATATCTGCCCCTTCTGCCATCATTTCTTCCACATGCTTTAAAGCAGTATCTATTCCATTAAAATTTCCACCATCAGAAAAGGAATCCGGTGTCACATTCAAAATACCCATAAGATAGGTTTTATTTTCTACGTCAAATTCTCTTGTTCCTATTTTCATTTCGTCACCCTCTTTATATTCAAATGCAGGCAGAGAACTTTTCCCCGCCCGCATTTCTATTATCTTTATTTTTATTTATTGGCGCGCAGTGTAAACCTTTTATCTCACAAAACATTTATTCCTATGAAAAAGTAATTCTTATTTTACCAGTGCAAAAAACTGATTCTGTAACTTTTCATTTTCTGTAAAGATACCTCTTGTCACAAAAGTCACCGTCTTGCTGCCCGGCTTTTTCACACCACGCATTGTCATACAGGTATGCTCTGCCTCAATCATTACCATTGCTCCCTGTGGTTTCAGATATTCCATAAGGTCATCTGCAATCTGCGCTGTCATCTGCTCCTGTAATTGCGGACGTCTTGCATATACTTCAACAGTACGGGCCAGTTTGCTCAAACCTACAACTCGTCCATTTGGTATATATGCCACATGCGCTTTTCCATAAAAAGGCATAAAATGATGCTCACAGGTTGAATAAAATGTAATATCCTTTTCAATTACCATCTCATTATTTTTCACTTCAAAGGTTTTAGAAAGCGGCTCTTTTGCATCCATGCCAAGCCCGGAAAAAATCTCCTCATACATTCTGGCAATGCGGTCTGGTGTCTCTAACAATCCCTCTCGCTCAGGATTCTCCCCAATTCCTTCTAAAATTAATCTTACTCCCTGTTCAATCTTTTCTCTATCCATTCTATTCCTCCATGCTGTGTTTCTACAGCATTACAGACTTTATCAGCCATTTAATTTCTTGTAAATACAGTTCTTCACATCTTTCAAATAAGAAAGTGAACCAAATGCAAGGATAATGCCATCTTTTCCAGTACATTCTAATGCTTTATCCACTGCCAGTTTAATATTTTCACATGCAGTCACATGATTATGATACTTCTCTGCTTCTCCTGCTAAACTGACACAATCCAACGCCCTAACATTTGGCGGTGTTACCGTAAATACCTGTTTTGCCAAAGGCAGCAGTTTCTTCAGCATTTTCTCATGCTCTTTATCAGCAAGTACTCCTATTATATAAGTTATCTCCCTATTTGTAAAATATTTTCGAAGGGTTCGGGATAATTTTTCTGCAGCATCTTCATTGTGCGCTCCATCAATAATAAATCTCGGTTCTTCTAATATGGTCTCAAATCTTCCCGGCCAGACTGCTTTTTTTAATCCTTCTTTTATATATTCCTCTGGAATTCCCAGCACTTTCTTTAATACTGTAGCTGCCAGATAAGAATTCTCAAGCTGATAATCACCTGACATGGAAAGTGTGATTCTACCAAGTTCTTGGCAGTTGTAGGAAATACCAGCCGACTCTATCCGCTTACACTCAGACGCATCTGCTATCAAAAGTTCTGCTCTCTTAACTTCTGATATCCTTTCAATTACCTGCAGTACCTCTGCTTTCTGTCCCATCGTTACCACAGGACAGCCATCCTTGATAATTCCTGCTTTTACCGCAGCAATTTCCTCAAGAGTACTGCCTAAAAACTGCATATGGTCCATACTAATAGATGTTATAACAGAGCATATCGGCTTTTTAATCAGATTTGTTGCATCTGTCTTGCCGCCCATGCCAACCTCAAGAAGTACATAGTCGCACTTATTCTCATAGAAATATAAAAATGCTAACGCTGTCTCCACCTCAAATACTGTCGGATGTGCCATTCCCTTTGCTGTCATACAGTCGCAGGCTGACTTAACTCTTTCCACATAAGAAGCATATTCCTCTTTTGAAATATTTTCTTTATTAATGCGCCATACCTCTAATTCCTCAAAGACTGCCGGCGAGCTATAACGTCCAACCTTTTTCCCTGCCATAATTAAAGCTGATTCTAAGAAAGCCCCGGTAGAACCTTTTCCATTCGTTCCTGCAATATGAATAATTGCAAGCTTATCCTGTACATTTCCAAGCTCATTCATCAGGTTTTGAATGCTTTCCAAACCTAAGACGCTTCCAGTTTTACTCACATTCGCAATATATTCCCTTGCTTTTTCATATGTCATAATAACGTGCCTGCCTTCCTCATACTACTTATATTTCTCCGGCACTTTTCTACCTTATACATACTTCATGCCGATAATCTTCTTTCATATCCTTTGATGTTTATCGTTTTCTTTTGTATTTAGCCCAGACAAAACATACATTGTTTATATGCATCTATCTCTTGTATTACACAAGCTTTTTCAGACGCAATACCTGAAGAGATGTTTTTTCCAGCTTCCATGTAAAATCTCTATCCGCAATTTCAACCATTTCTTCTACCGGACTTACCCGCAATGGCTGTTCAAAGCTGTTTTCAGCATTCAAATCTGTCTCTTCCATCTTATAAACCATACCACTCCAGCCTTTTATCTTCTGCTCGGGAAAACAAATCATAATTTCCTGTGCCTTATCTGAGAGATTTACCAATTTAATCAATACATCGCCGGTTTTCTCATCCTCACTGATACTTGTATATAACGGTTCTATAACCAGTGGCTTTGATTCAATCGAAAGTTCTGATTTTCCATCCACATAGGTTTCAATCTTTCTGCCACGAACTCTGATTTCCAGTTCATAGAGCCTTCCCGCCTCTATATTTCTCGCATTCTGTATCAGACAAGAATTGCGCCCATCAATATCCTCACCAATCAATGAGTCTGCATTTGCCCAGCCGCCAAGACACCAGAACATCTGATTCTTTTCATCTTTTCGTCCAAAAATAATTTTAAAGCCTTTAAATCCCTCCAGTTCCTTTGCCTTCATACGGATTGTATAATTCCTACAATTTAACTGTTCCAGTACTGCTTCTTCTCCTTGTCCTACCAGCTGACTGTCATAAGTATAATGCTCTCCAGTATCTTCATTCAGGATTTCAATGTCAGAATATTCTGCTTTCGCATCGTTGGTTGCCAGAACAACCGCTCCACAAATACAGTCCTCTGATTTATTTACAGAAGTCTCTTCTTCAGGCTGCAGCTCACTTCGCAAAAGTGTATCTCCCTGATGATTCATAAACAGCTTCTGCACATAATAATTTGGTGTACCATATACCCTATAGTTATCGAACCAGATCATGTCCGGTTTCCAGTTTACATAATTCACATTACAGAATAATGGGGCATAACAGGCAAGTCCTACTGTTTTTGCCTTATTCTGCAATCCTATCATATAGGATGCCTCTGCGAGCGCATTATACCATGTATTTCCCTGAGATGCATATTCTCCAAGAAAAACCTTTGGTCCATTCACATCAAAGGAATCATAACGATGATGGTTCGCTATAAACCATTCCGGTGACTGATAATAATGCTCGTCTACCAAATCGGTATGATTCTCTACCGCTGACTGCCAGCCCCTGTCATATTCTTTCCCTGCTGCAAATGGCCCACTTGTGCCAATTACTTTTATTTCCGGATATTTTTCCTTAATTGCCTGATGAAACAGCGGATAACGCTCAAAAAATGGTTCTCCAATCTCCTCATTTCCTACTCCGATATACTCCATATGAAATGGTTCCGGATGTCCAAGGGAAGCTCTTAATGCGCCCCATTTTGTATCAGTATCACCATTTGCAAATTCAATCAAATCCAACGCATCCTGCACGTATGCCTCAAGCTGTGCACCTTCTGCCGCCCTGTCATGATGTGGATCATACCCACCTGGAATAACAGGAAGCGGCTTTGCCCCAATATCTTCACAAAGTTCAAAATATTCGTAATATCCCAATCCCAGGGTTTGGTTATATGCCCAGTTATTACGTCTTGCTGGTCGTTTCTCAACCGGACCAATTGTATTTTTCCAACGATACTGACTGTTTCTATCCCAAGGATTTAAGGTTCCATCATGCACAAGGCATCCACCCGGAAAACGCATAAAGCGTGGGTGTAATTCCTCCAACAGCTGTACCAAATCCTTTCGCAATCCATTTTTTCGCTGCTTATAAGTATCTTTTGGAAAAAGCGATATAAAATCAAGTCCGATTTCTCCCTCTAAAAGCGTAATTGCCAGCCTTCCTTCTGTGGTGGTTTCTGATACAAAAAATTCCTTTTCAAATCTGCTCCACTCATTATTAAGTTCTGCTTCCACTTCATCAAGAATCTCATCTGTCTTGTTTCGCAAAGAAATTTTTATTCTTGCTTTCTCTGTTATCTCAGGCTGCAGATTCTTCCCATAGCAGGTAAAGTCATATTTTTTTCCTGCCTCAAGATAGATTCCCGGAAGAAAACCTATATTACATACTCCTGTTTCCTCCCCCTTTTCTATCACCTTTAGTCTGAGATAATGTGGATTTTCTTTGGCAAATGGGGCTTTTTCCTCTATCTCTAAGGATACTTTTCCCCCTTTTTCAATCTTCTCCCACGCCATAAGCGGATGATATTCCTTATTGTCAATCTCGCAAAATTCAAAGGAACGGTTCTGTATCAGTTCTCCATAAATTCCACCGTCTGCCGCGTGATTCAGGTCTTCGAAAAAAATTCCAAATAAATCCCCTAGTTTCTCCTGCTTTTCCTCTGTAAAAATGTTTAGTTTCATAGTTATCCCCCAATTTTTCTATTTGTTGAAACGCGAAAAACAGACCAGACATAACACCTGACCTGTTCTTCCTTTTTATTATTTTTTCGTTCCTTTTGTATCACGATTACCAATGTGCAGACGGTTCAAATCATATTTCTTTCCTTTTACTTCGACCTCCACATTGTCTCCCTGCGCAAGCACATACATGTTTGTCAGTATATCATCTTTTCCAAGCTTCATACCACGGACACCCGTTGCCGCTTTCTTCTGCTCGGAAATAGATGACGCTTCAATCCGAAGGAAATAATCCTTCTCTGACTGCATCACTACTGTCTCATCACCAGCTACAGTAGCAACTAATAATACCTCGTCCCCATCCTTTAGCTTTGTCGCGGCAGTTGTTCTCTTTGCTACATCAAATTCTGCACCTTCTACCAGCTTTAGCATGGAAAGCTTTGTTCCAAACAGCAGCTTGGATGCTTTTACTGCTTCTAAATTCAGCACAAACACAATGTTTTCCTGACTGCTGTCATAATTACTCAGATTGTCAATCGGCGTTCCTTTATCCCGAAGTTTTCCATAAGGTAAATCTAATACCTTCAGCAAATGCATCTGTCCTTTGTTTGTAAAAATACAAATCTTATCTGTATTTTTGCAAGGTACCACGTATCTATGGTCAGAATCCGCTGCTTCCTTATTTCTTTCATAAATAGAGTTATCAATCGTCTTTGCATAACCAAAACGGTCCATTAAAAAGACAACATCCATCTCCTCTATCTTCTTCTCTTCCACTACTACTTCTTCCAAGTTCTCAATAGCAGTTCTTCGCTCTCTTGCATATTCCTTCTTATAAGACTGAAGATTCTTGATAATTACTTTTGCCATTGTGGCTCGATTCTCCAAAATATCTTCATACTCTGCGATATTCTTTAATGTCTGGTCGTGCTCTTTCATCAATGCTTCTAATTCCAGACCGATTAACTTCTGAAGACGCATCTCTAAAATTGCCGTTGTCTGTCTTTCTGTAAAGCGAAGCTGTGCCGCATCTTTTTTCGACTGGGCAGATTTAAAGTTGATATTATCGGTAATACCTTCCTGTAAGCAGGCTCTTGCATCCTTTACATTGGCACTTCCGCGAAGAATCTCGATAATCAAATCAATAACATCACAGGCTTTAATTAAACCTTCCTGAATCTCTTTCTTATCCTTTTCCTTTGCTAAAAGTGTGGTGTATTTTCTTGTTGCAAGCTCATACTGGAACTTCACATGATGACGGATAATTGGCACTAATCCCAATGTCTCCGGCTTTCCATCTGCAACTGCTAACATATTTACGCCAAAGGTATCCTCTAACTTTGTCTTCTTATATAACAGATTAATAAGATTTTGCGCATCTGCACCTTTTCTCATTTCAATTACAATACGGATACCTTCTTTGGAAGACTGGTTTGTAATGTCTGTAATATCGTTTGTCTTTTTGGTCTCTACCAGATTGTATACATCATTTAAGAACTTACCAATATTGGCACCAATCATGGTATATGGAATCTCAGTAATGACAAGCTTGTCTTTGCCGTTTTTCCCTTTTTCAATCTCAACTTTTCCACGGATTTTAATCTTACCTACACCGGTTGCATAAATTGCCATTAATTCGTCTTTATTGGCAATAATTCCTCCGGTAGGAAAATCCGGTCCCGGAATATACTGCATCATCTGCTCTGTGTTAATATCCGGATTCTTAATATAAGCAATAACACCATCAATGACTTCACTAAGATTATGTGGTGGTGTACTGGTTACCATACCTACTGCAATACCCTCTGAGCCATTAATCAGAAGATTCGGCACTCTTACCGGAAGTACTTCCGGTTCCTTCTCTGTCTCATCAAAGTTAGATACAAAATCTACCACATTCTTATCTAAATCACCTAAAAATGCTTCCTGGGTAATCTTCTGAAGGCGGGCTTCTGTATATCGCATCGCAGCTGCTCCGTCTCCTTCGATGGAACCAAAGTTACCATGGCCATCTACCAGTGGAAGTCCTTTTTTAAAATCCTGTGCCATAACAACTAATGCATCATAAATAGAGCTGTCACCATGCGGATGATATTTACCCATGGTATCACCTACAATACGTGCACATTTACGATATGGTTTATCATAGCGGATTCCCAGTTCATACATATCGTACAGTGTACGTCTCTGTACCGGTTTCAAACCGTCTCTGACATCCGGCAATGCTCGTGAAATAATAACGCTCATTGCGTAATCGATAAAGGATTTCTGCATCAGCTCGGAATATTCTGTACGAATAATCTGTTCTTCCTGTCTCATATATCTTTAACCTTTCCTAAATATCTAATCTGGCATCAAAAGATGCTGCTATCTAAAAATGTACCGCTTTACAAAAGCCCCATCTTTTATACATCCAGTTCCGCATCTTTCGCATGCTCATATATATATTTCTTACGAGGTGGTACATCATTCCCCATCAAAAGCTCTGTAATATCCGATGCCATACGTCCATCCTCAATCTCAATTCTCTTTAACATACGACGTTTCGGATCTAAAGTTGTCTCCCAAAGCTGTTCTGCATCCATCTCACCAAGACCTTTATAACGCTGTAATGTAAAGCTTCCTTTATGTGTCTTTTTATATTTCTCTAAAGCTGCATCATCATATAAGTACTCTTCCTCTCCCTTGGCAGGAATTGCCTTATATAATGGCGGCATTGCCACATAGACATGTCCTTCATAAATTAATTCCGGCATAAAACGGTAAAACAACGTCAAAAGCAGGGTAGAAATATGTGCACCATCCACATCCGCATCCGCCATGATAATAATTTTATCATAACGAAGCTTTGATATATCAAAGTCATTCCCATAGCCTTCTGAAAAACCACAGCCAAAGGCATTTATCATGGTCTTAATTTCTGCATTGGCTAATACTTTGTCAATGCTTGCCTTCTCTACGTTTAAAATCTTACCTCGAATTGGCAGGATTGCCTGGAAATTACGGTCTCTGGCTGTCTTCGCAGAACCACCCGCAGAATCTCCTTCCACGATAAAAATCTCACAGATAGAAGCATCCCTGCTCTCACAGTTTGCCAGCTTTCCATTCGAATCAAAGGAAAACTTCTGTTTTGTCAAAAGATTGGTCTTTGCTTTTTCTTCTGACTTACGAATCTTAGCTGCCTTTTCTGCGCAGGAAATAACCGTTTTTAATGTATCTAAGTTCTTATCGAAAAATAGCTGAATCTCATCTCCGGTAATCTTTGCAGTTGCACGGGAAGCATCCTGATTATCCAGTTTGGTCTTCGTCTGTCCTTCAAAACGTGGATCCGGATGCTTAATGGAAATAACCGCGGTCATACCATTTCTAACATCTGCTCCGGTAAAGTTCACATCCTTCTCTTTTAAAATTCCAAGCTCTCTCGCATAGGAATTAATCACTGTAGTAAATACTGTCTTAAATCCGGTAATATGGGCTCCACCCTCTGCATTAAAAATATTATTACAGAAGCCAAGAATATTCTCATGAAACTCATTGGTATACTGGAATGCTGCTTCTACAGTAATTCCTTCACTCGCACCCTTAAAATAAATCACATCATGCAGGGTTTCTGAACTCTTATTTAAATCCTTAACAAAGCCCCGGATGCCCTCTTCTTCATGGTATACTATATGTTCTACTTCTTCTCCACGTCTATCCTCATAAATAATAGTCAGATTTGGATTTAAGTATGCAGTTTCATGCATACGACTCTTTACTTCGTCCTCTTTAAAACGTGTCTTCTCAAAGATTTCCGGGTCCGGAAGAAAGTTTACCTTAGTTCCGGTCTTTTTCGTCTTGGCAATCTTAGGAAGAAGTCCCGCTTCTAAAGCTACCACCGGTACTCCACGCTCATAACGGTCATGGTGTACATATCCTTCTCTGCTAATCTGCACATCCATATAAGTTGAAAGCGCATTAACAACAGAAGAACCTACTCCATGAAGACCTCCACTTGTCTTGTAAGCGGAATCATCAAACTTACCACCGGCATGTAGTGTGGTATATACAATACGGGCTGCTGAAACGCCCTTGGCATGCATACCAACCGGTACCCCTCGTCCGTTATCTTCTACGGTACAGGAACCATCTGCTTCCAAAGTAACATATATGGTATCGCAGGCACCAGCCAAATGCTCATCCACTGCGTTATCTACGATTTCATAAATCAAGTGATTCAGACCTTTTCTGGAAACACTTCCAATATACATTCCAGGTCTTTTTCTTACGGCTTCGAGTCCTTCTAAAATAGAAATACTACTCTCATCATAAGCTGCTTGTTTTGCCATTCTCTTTTTCCTTTCCTGCAAATTACATAATTTTGCCATCTTTTCAAAGTATAGCACATTTTCCTAAATCATGCAAACAAATGTTCTAAGTTATCTACATACTCACAAAAAGAAACCCGCACTGCGAGTTTCTTTTTTTATATACGAATATTATCCCTATCTTTTTGATAATTCATGTGGGCAATTACCATTAAGGCAATCTTAAAGGTCATCGCATCATCAAAACGCCGGATATCCAGTCCTATCATTTTCTCCAAACGCTCCAAACGATATACTAATGTATTACGATGCACATATAACTGTCTTGCTGTCTCTGAAATATTTAAATTATTCTCAAAGAACTTCTGGATTGTCGTTGTAATCTCTTCGTTGAAAATATCCGGTATTTCATCACCAAATACTTCATGAATAAACATTTCACATAAACTCATTGGAAGCTGATATATCAATCTTCCGATTCCAAGCAGACTATAAGCTATTACCTCTTTTTCTGCATAGAAAATACGGCCGACCTCTAATGCCATCTTCGCTTCCTGATAGGATTTGGCAATATCCTGCAGATTATTCACCCGATTACCAAAGCCTACTCTTACGCGCACCATTGCTTCTGTGTTCATATTATCCACAATCATACGGGCGAGACTCTGAAGCTCTTTATCTGTCTTCATATCTCTCGTATCTTTAATTAAAATAATCGTCTGCTCATCTATTTCTGTCACAAAATCCTTTGTCTTTGTCACAAAAAGATTCTTTACAAGTTCCATTGTGGTAGAATCTTTCTTTCCTTCAACATCAATTACAAATACAACACGCTCTGCCTGCTCAATGTGCAGTTTCTGCGCCTTGTTATACATATCGACTACCAGCATATTTCCTAAAAGGATATTCTGCATAAAATTATTCCGGTCAAACTGTTCCATATATGCTGCTGCAAGGTTACGAATCTGGCAAACCGCAAGTTTTCCTACCATATAAGCATCCTCTGCCGATGATTTCGTCAAAAGAATATATTCTACTTCGCCCTCTACAATTACTTTAAAAAAGTGGCATCCTGCCAGCATCTGGCTCTCTGCCATGGAAACTGCAAAGGAAGTAACTGCTTCTTCCATATCCACTTCCGGCTCAAAGGTTGCTGCCACCGGCTTTCCTTTTTCTGAATAAATTGCTAAATCAATTCTTGAAATCTCTTTTATCTCATCTAATGCTGTCTGGATTTTATGATTTGAAACCATGTTATTTCTTATTCCTTCCATTAGAAAAACTGGGTACACATGATGCACCCAGTTTCTGTTTTTAAGTTTATTCTATTTTATAGGATTAGTTTGTAATTGTCAATTCTGTTTCTTTATCGAATACATGAATCTTCTCTGGATCAAGAGCTAATGTTACATGATCACCCATACGAGCTGTTGTTCTGGAATCTACTTTTGCAGACATAGCTGTTCCAGCAACGCTGAAGTATAATAATACTTCTGATCCTAATAATTCGTAGCCTGTGATATCAGCCTGGAATGCTGCATCTTTGTGAGCTTCAATCTGAATCTGGGAATCATCGATATCTTCTGGTCTGATACCCATAACAACTGTTTTACCATTGTATCCGCCATCAACTAATTTCTTAGCTTTTGCTGGTGGAAGTGTAATTGTTGTATTTTCAAATGTTAATGTAGCTTTGTCACCTTCTGTTTTGCAAACAGCGTCGATGAAGTTCATCTGTGGAGATCCGATGAATCCAGCAACGAATAAGTTGTTAGGCTCATTGTATAATTTCTGTGGAGAATCAACCTGCATGA
>CAYMIS010000093.1:0-13029 GCA_964390485.1 uncultured Roseburia sp.
TTTTAACTAAATATATATAAATAAAAAAACGAATATTTCTAAAAAAATGCAGCCGGTGGGAATCGAACCCGCATTACAGGAGTCGGAGTCCTGCGTTCTATCCATTAGACTACGGCTGCGCATTCTGGACACTTATACTGTCCAACTCAAACCAAAAATATTTCGGCACAAGTTGTATCCTACCATACCGTCAACTAAAAGTCAACTGAGCATTAGTACTAATGCACGAAGTTTTTCTTTATTTTCCTTGGTTTTTTGGAAGAATCATTTTTGCAATTTCCACCGCTATTTCTGATATTTCCTGCCTGTTATAGAATTTTTCAACTTCCTCATTATCAGGATTTTCCAATTCCAGTGAAACCATATAATTTAATTTTGAAAAAATTGCCACTAACTCTTTAAAATTACATTGAACATCCAAAATACTTCTTCCATAGGTTTTCATTTCCAAATCTGCCGTTGCAATTATCTGCATTGCCAGTCTCAATTCCCCCGTAATATCGGAAGCCTCCATTAAAATATCCGGTCGCACTTTGCGCTGCATAAGAAAATATTCCTTTGCTCCCTTCATATCTTTTTGCGCTAGATATTCTGCTAATTTCTCTTTTATCTCTCTTGTCTCAGCCTTTTCTCCCAGCATGCCAACCTTGCACTCATACACCTTAAGCTTTTTCACCGTTACCCATACCAGAAGTAAAAACTCAGAAATAAACCCAAATACACGTTTATGATATTCGTCCTCATCCGTTTCCATATCAATTCGCTTCTGCACCTCAAAGAAAATCGAAAACAACCATTCGCAATACTCATCAAATAATGCTTTAGAGGTTACGATAATATTTCCAAAATAAGTTTCCGGTCCATTTACCAGACGGACAAAGGTCTCATAATCTTTTGGATAAAGTTCCTTTATTACCTCTCCTGTTACATCCAGTGCATGAATATTGTGATTTGCAGAAAAACCAAAATGATAGGAATTATTCAGCAGCACCCTTTTCGTTGTTATCAAATCATATTCTTCCAATAATTTTAAATATTCTGCTTCTGTAAAAATCTTTTCCTGCTCATTCAGCAAAAACCTGCGATAATGACAGGTTCCAATATATTCTGTCTCATGATAATTTTTCCATAGCCAGTAGAAGCCCGTAAGCTCGCTATAATAGCAATTCAAATTTGAAATATGCTCACCTGTATTATCTGTCAGATATCCCAAATCTTCTTTGCCTTCCCTGCCCACATGCAGCGGCTCATACATCTTATCTGTCGGAACCTCAAATTTCTTATGGGTCATAGTAAAAATTTTTATCTTCATCCTCTGCCTCTCCTATATGTCTTGCTGCACATCCCAATTTCTGTCTATTAAATTATATCTTATGATTCTCCTCTGGCAAAGTTTTTTATTATTTTTTTCTTTCACTGCCTGTATCTCAAGCAAAAATTACATGCTAAAATTTTTTGAAAAGATTTGCTTTATACTGTAGAACATCTGTTCTAACTGTGATATAATCCAGATATTACAAGAAAGGCATGGTTATCTTATGGCTGAACCATTAATTTTTCATATCGATGTTAATTCAGCATTCCTAAGCTGGGAATCTGTTTATATGATGAAAGAAAATCCTAACGCGATTGACCTGCGTACTATTAATGCAGTCATCGGCGGAGATGAAGAAAAGCGGCATGGTGTTGTTCTTGCCAAATCCTCTTCTGCCAAAAAATACGGAATTATGACAGGAGAACCCCTCTCTCACGCAAGACAAAAGTGTCCCGACCTGGTGATTGCACCACCACACCATGATATTTACGCCAAATATTCCAAGCAATTTATCCAGATTTTAGAAGAAGTGGCTCCTGCCATTGAACAATGCAGTATTGATGAAGCGTTTTGTGACATGACCGGCACAACAAGCCTGTACGGTGACCCGGTTGTCTTTGCCCATAAATTAAAAGACCGTATTTACAACGAATTAGGTTTTACTGTCAATATAGGAATTTCCACCAACAAGCTTCTTGCAAAAATGGCATCCGATTTCAAAAAACCCAATCTGGTTCATACGCTTTTTCCAGACGAGATTCCCAAAAAACTCTGGCCTCTTCCCGTGGAGGATTTATTTGGTGTCGGCAAATCAACTGCCAGACGTTTACACGCGCTTGGATTTTCCACTATCGGAGAACTGGCTAACGCCAACCGCCAGATGCTCAATGCCCAATTTAAATCTCAGGGAGATTACCTTTATGAATCGGCAAACGGAATAGCATCCTCTGATGTCATCTATATTCCTCCGGCAAATAAGGGCTATGGTAATTCCATTACCCTTCCTTTTGATGTAACAGACACTGCCTATGCCCACAAGATTCTGCTCTCTCTTTGCGAGACTGTAGGCGCAAGAATCCGGGCAGACCAGGCCTATATCAGTGTCGTTCAGGTACAAATCGTGGACTGTGAATTTGTTCACCATTCCAGACAGACCAGTCTTCCTTCCTCCACCAATGTTACGGAGAAAATTTATGACTGTGTCGTAAAGCTTTTTGACCAGCATTGGGACCACAAACCAATCCGTCTGCTAGGGGTAAGTACCAGCAAAGCTTCCGCGGAAAGCTACGAACAATACAACCTTTTCGACCAGGATAAATATGAACGCCTCTCCAAGTTAAACCAGGCGGTGGATAAAATTCGCTCTAAGTACGGTGACAATGCCATTCAACGTGCCTGCTTCGTAGAAACCAAAAAGGATTCTTAGAAAAACAAAAATGCTTTTATTTTATTAAAAAGTTCTACAAACTTTCCTATCAAATAGCAAACAGTCCCAAAATAACCTTTGCTAAACCAAGGTCATTTTGGGACTGTCTCATCATTTTCTAACTTGTTCTATTATGCAATAGCTTCTTCAAACTGTGAGTTGTAAAGATTTGCATAGAAGCCATTCTTCGCCAGCAGTTCATCATGACTGCCCTGTTCAATAATATCGCCATCTTTCATAACTAAGATTAAGTCAGCATCACGAATGGTAGATAAACGATGGGCAATCACAAAGCTGGTTCTTCCCTTCATCAGATTATCCATTGCCTTCTGAATCTCAATTTCTGTTCTGGTATCCACCGAAGAAGTTGCTTCATCCAGAATCAGAATCCTGTTATCTGCTAATATTGCTCTGGCAATCGTAAGCAGCTGTTTTTGTCCCTGAGATACATTGCTGGCATCCTCGTTTAATTCCATCTGATAGCCTCCCGGAAGTGTTTGAATAAAATGATGGGCATGGGCTGCCTTTGCTGCAGCAATTACTTCCTCATCTGTGGCATCTAAACGGCCATAACGGATATTTTCCATTATGGTTCCTTTAAAGAGCCAGGTATCCTGTAACACCATTCCAAAGGCATCTCTTAATTCTCTACGATTAAAATCCTTAATATTATGACCATCAATCTTAATCGCACCATCATTTACGTCATAGAAACGCATTAATAATTTTACCATTGTTGTCTTTCCGGCTCCCGTCGGTCCGACAATTGCAATCTTTTGTCCCGGTTCTACATGGGCACTAAAATCATTGACAATTATCTGATTTGGATGATAACCAAAATGAATATGCTCAAAGTCAACCTGTCCTGTAATCCGGCTGACATCTGCAGGATTTTCTACCATCTGGTCTTCTTCCTCTTCCTCTAAAAATTCAAAGACACGTTCCGAGGCAGCTGTCATGGACTGTACCATATTGATAACCTGTGCCATCTGCTGAATTGGCTGGGTAAAGTTCTTCACATACTGGATAAATGCCTGAATATCACCAATTGTAATAATATTCTTAATTGCTAACAGACCACCGGTTAATGCCACTCCTGCATAACCAAGGTTGCCGACAAAAGTCATAATCGGCATCATCATACCTGATAAAAACTGGGATTTCCATGCTGACTCGTAAAGAATCTTATTGGTCTTATCAAAGTCCTCTAACGTACTTTCTTCTCTATTAAAAGCCTTAATGACAAGATGACCTCCATAGGTTTCTTCCACCTGTCCATTGATATGTCCTAAATATTCCTGCTGGGATTTAAAATATCCCTGGGATTTTTTCACAACCACAGAAATAAGTGCCATGGAAATCGGTAAAATAATCAGTGCAATCAAAGTCATAAGAGGTGAAATGCTAAGCATCATTACCAGCACACCTACCAAAGTTGTAACAGAGGTAATGACGGTTGTGATACTCTGATTTAATCCCTGTCCTAATGTATCCACATCATTCGTAATACGGGATAATACTTCGCCATAAGTACGACTCTCAAAATATTTCATTGGCATACGATTAATTTTCTCTGAAATCTCTTTTCTTAAACGATAACACACCTTCTGTGTAATTCCAGTCATAATCCAGCCCTGAACAAAACTGAATACTGCACTGCATACATACAGCGCCAATACAAATAAAAGAATCTGTCCGATTCTGGTAAAATCAATACTTCCTGTTCCAGCTATCTTTGCCATCAAACCTTCCGATAAGGTTGTGGTTGCCTTTCCCATAATTTTCGGACTGACTACATTAAATCTCGTAGAACATACCGCAAAAATCATAACAATTACAATAGCCGCTTTATAGCTTCCAATATACTTCATCAATTTATAAATAGATGTCTTAAAATTCTTAGGCTTTTCTCCTGGCTGCATGCCTCTGCCTGCTGGTCCACGGCGCTTTGATTGTGTATTTTCCTTACTCATGGCATGACACCTCCTTTTCCTCTAAGCCCAATTCTTTCGCTGATAGCTGGGATTTTGCAATCTGCTGATATACTTCGCAGTTCTTTAACAACTCTTTGTGTTTTCCCTTTCCTACAATTTTGCCATCCTCTAACACCAGAATCTGGTCTGCATGTAGAATGGTACTAATTCGCTGGGCAACGATAATTGTTGTTGCATCTTTGGTTTTTGCTGCAAGTGCCTTACGAAGAGCTGCATCTGTCTTTAAATCCAATGCGGAAAAACTGTCATCAAAAATGAATATCTTTGGTTTCTTGGCAATCGCACGGGCAATGGCAAGTCTCTGTTTCTGACCACCGGAAACATTACTTCCACCCTGGGCAATTGAACTCTCATATTTTTCTTCTTTCTCTTCAATAAAATCTGCCGCCTGAGCAATTTCTGCTGCTTCAGTAATTTCTTCCTCTGTTGCATCTACATTTCCAAAACGAAGGTTTGTTGCAATTGTTCCGGAAAACAGAATTCCTTTCTGGGGAACAAAACCAATTTCCTCTCGCAAATCCTTCATTCCAATATCCCGGATATCTTTACCATCTAATGTAATTCTTCCTGCTGTCACATCATATAGTCTTGGAATTAAATTCACCAGTGTGGATTTACCACATCCGGTACTCCCAATAATTGCGGTGGTTTTTCCCGGCTCTGCCACAAAATCAATGTCATTTAGCACATCTTCTTCTGCCGCCGGATAACGGAAGTTTACATGTTCAAAATGGATCACACCTTTCACATTTTCCATTTTTTCCGGATTTTCTTTATCCAATATAGAAGAATCTGTACGAATCACCTCATCAATTCGCTCAGCTGCCACTGCTGCTCTTGGAAGCATAATCGACATAACTGTCAGCATTAAAAATGCCATAACAATCTGCATTGCATAAGTAATAAATGCTGTCATCGCCCCCACCTGCATGGTTCCCATATCTATTTTCTGTGCCGCAACCCACACAATAGAAATTGTAAGTACATTCATAATTACCATCATTCCCGGCATCATAAATGTCATCACACGGTTTGTAAATAAATTTGTCTTTGTTAATTCTGCGTTTGCCGCTTCAAAACGCTCTTCTTCCCGTTCCTCACGTTTAAAGGCTCTGATAACAGATAAACCGGTTAATATCTCTCTGGAAACAAGATTAATATTATCTACTAATTTCTGCATCAGTTTAAACTTAGGCATTGCAATGGACATTAATATCATCACATATCCTAAAATCACAAGAACTGCCAGCACAATAATCCATCCCATGCCTGCTCCGGTTTCAATTACTTTTAGGATTCCGCCAATTCCCAGAATCGGAGCATATGCCACCATTCGAAGCAGCATACCGGAAACCATCTGTATCTGTTGAATATCATTTGTACTTCTCGTGATTAAGGATGCCGTTGAAAATCGATCCATTTCTGCATTTGAAAAACTTACAACTTTTTTAAAGGTTTTCTCTCGAAGATCACGGCCAATTCCCGCACCAACTCTGGATGCAAATAATCCCACCAGCACTGTGACTACTCCCATAAGAAGTGCCAGCCCTACCATTTTCAAGCCTTCTGACCACAAATAAGAGGTCTGCACCTTTGCCATATCCAATCCTGCGGCTTTATCACAGGAAACCGCATATGCAATTCCCATAGACTTCACTAAAGAAGCTCCCAACGTGTCAATGGTTTCTTCCATCGTATCCCGCATGGATAAAATCATTTCCTGATTCATCATCCCTGCATCTGCCATATTTTTAAAGATGCCCCTTACATCTACGCAAATAGCTGTATAGGTATTACCATTTTCATCTTCCATTTCTTTTTCGAAACTATGAAGTTCGGTACCCATAGAAGCTCCAATTTCCTCTATGGTCATGTTTTTAAGCATAGCCGCATCCATTCCATTTTGTGCTGCAATCATCTCACGAAATGCATCCTCTTCTAAGGCTGACATCTGGTAATTCATGATTAACGGAAGTACCAGCTGCTCGTCTAAAGCCTCTAACTCTGTCTCCTTCGTAACATTACGTTCATAAAGGTTCTCTTCTTTTGTATAAGAAGCTTTCCAAACCTCTGCCTCCTCCTTCGTCATAAGAAGTTGAGCCAGTTCAAATTCTTCTGCGGTAATTCGCTCTGGAAGCACATGTTCCACACCGTTATTTAGTATACCCACATCAATAATATCTGACGTGTACTGTGGCAATGAAAGGTCACACCATGCCTGAACCAATAGCAGAATAAATATTATAATCACTGACTTCCAATACGGAAGCATATTCTTAAATATTTTTCCCATTTTCTCGTATCCTTTCCAGCAATGTTATTAATTGCCAAATAATAACATTGGGAAATTACAGCGTCAAGTAATCTCCCAATTCTTAATAAACATTTTATATATAAATTATATTCTTTTTAGGAAACAACACTTTTATGTATCATTTCTAAAATTTCTGCCACATCCTCCATTTTCATCTGTCCCGGTGCACTAACTTTCTCATGGGCTGCAAAGGTTACGCAGGAACCAAAACTTTCTCCACTAAGACGGCTCATTACACCAAGAGCTCCCATAGACATTGTAATTACCGGTGTGTCCGGATTCTCCTTTTGAAATTCACTGGTAACAGACAGCAGCGATAACACATCCTCTTTACTAGTTGGCATAACTGCAAGCTTTATAATATCCGCATTTCCGGCACACATTTTTTCTAGCAGCATTTTCATTACACTTCTATCCGGTGTCTCTTCAAAATCATGATGGGATGCCACCACCTTCATGCCTTTTTCCTGAAGTTCAGAAATCTTACGGACAGGTTTCTCCTCTTCAAAAAATTCCAAATCCAGTAAATCTACACATCCGGATTCTACAGCAAGGTCATGTATATCCTGCAATTCTTCCATTGTTGCACTCGCCATTCCCCCCTGCTTTGCCGAACGGAAGGTATATAAAAATATTTTGTCCTTCAGATATGGTGCTGTCTTTTCAAATACTTTCCGCACTGCATTAGCATCCCGGAAACTTTCAAAGGCATCGACTCTCCATTCAATCATATCTGCCAGACTCTCCGACAACACTCTTATTTCTTCTATAATTTTATCACTTTCTTTTTCCACTACAGGCACACAAATAAGCGGTTTTCCTGTTCCAATTTCTTTTCCTTTTATCAGCATTTTCTTCTTCCTCTTTTCCTAATCACAGTCCTGAGCATGCAATCCCCTAATATCCTATGTATTCTCAACTTTCCATATTAGCTTATATCCACGCTTCTCTCTGCCCTATGATTATAATTCACATTGAATAAATATGCAAATATTTGACATATTATTTTATTTCTATTAAGATACCTATTAGATTTATTTGATAAAAAGAAAGGGTATAATTATGAGTTTCACTTTTTTAAACCAGTTACCATCACCGGAAGAAATCAAAAAAGAGTATCCTCTTTCCGATACACTCAAAGCCTTAAAAAAAGAACGGGACAAGGCAATCAGTGATGTTATTACCGGAAAAGATTCTCGTTTTCTTGTTATTATTGGTCCATGCTCTGCAGACAATGAGGATTCTGTCTGTGATTACGTAAGCAGACTTACCTCCATTCAGGAAGATGTCAAAGAAAAACTGATTCTGATTCCAAGAATCTACACAAACAAACCTCGTACCACCGGAGAAGGCTACAAGGGAATCGCTTCCCAGCCAGACCCTGAAAAAGCCCCTGACATGGTAGAAGGTCTGATTGCCATGCGTAAAATGCACATCCGAGCAATTGCTGAAAGTGGACTTACCTGCGCAGATGAAATGCTCTATCCTGAAAACTGGGGATATGTAGAGGATTTATTATCCTACGTCGCCATTGGTGCCCGCTCCGTAGAAGACCAGCAGCATCGTTTAACAGTCAGCGGTTTTGACGTTGCATCCGGCATGAAAAATCCAACAAGTGGTGATTTTTCTGTTATGTTAAATTCTGTTTATGCTGCACAGCATTCACATCATTTTGTATATCGTGGATACGAAGTAGAAACTACCGGTAATCCATTAACCCACGTTATCCTTCGAGGAGCAGTAAGCAAGCATGGCAATTCTACACAGAATTATCACTACGAGGATTTAATCCGTCTTTGTGATATGTACGATAAAATGGATTTAGTTCATCCAGCAGCGATTATTGATGCTAACCACTCAAACTCCGGTAAAAAATTTAAGGAACAGATTCGTATTGTTAAAGAGGTTATGCATAACCGTCAGATTTCTTCTGACATCAACACCCTAGTAAAAGGTGTTATGATTGAAAGTTATATTGAAGAAGGTGCACAGAAAATCAGTGACCACATCTATGGAAAATCCATCACTGACCCATGCCTCGGCTGGGAGGATTCCAAACGTTTAATTTATGATATCGCTGAAATGTGCAAATAATTATTCAATACGCGATATCTCTGTTAAATGAAATATATTTTTATAATCGAAAATGGGCATGTAAAAACGATACAACTCGTTCTACATGCCCATTTTTTGCAGTTCTTACCTTTTCATATAACTGCATTTGTTTTGCTTATCCTCTTGGATGTGCTTTCATATATACTTCTCGAATCTTATTATGGTTCATCTGGGAATATACCTGTGTTGTTGATATATCCGAATGCCCCAACATTTCCTGTACAGATTTCAAATCAGCTCCATTCCCTACAAGGTGTGCCGCAAAGGAATGACGCAGTGTATGAGGCGTAATTTCACCTTTAATTCCTGCCTTACTGCCGTAATGCTTAATCAGCTTCCAAAAACCCTGACGACTCATTGCCTGACCGGAACAATTTGTAAACAGCCATTCTACATTTTCATCCTCAATCAGCTTTGTACGACCATCCTGCAAATATTTTCTTAATGCATCTCTTGCCACATTTCCAAAAGGAATGACACGCTCTTTATGTGCATCGTTACAATTTAAATATTCCATCTGCAAATTCACATCCGAAACCTTTAATGCAATTAATTCAGACACCCGAATTCCAGTTGCATATAAAAGTTCCAGCATTGCTTTATCCCGCAATTCCTTCGGTGTGTTTCCTGATGGCTGTTCTAACAGCAATGTCATCTCTTCTGTTGTAAGAACCGCTGGCATCTTTTTTTCGATTTTCGGTGCTTTCAAGGCTTCCGAAGGGTCTTCTGGCATCCTTCCATTCTTCACCTGATAGTGAAAAAAAGCTTTCATGGAAGCAATACTTCTGGATATTGTAGCCGGCTTCATACCTTCCTTCTCTAAATACAATACATAAGAGTTCAGACTGGTAGCTGTAACAGCTTTTACTGAACTTACTCCCTGGGACGAAAGATATTGTGCCATCTTTCTTAAATCACGCTTATAAGACACTTCTGTATTTTCTGATGTCTGTTTTTCCTGATGAAGATATTGGATAAAAGTCAAAATATCCTGTTCCATGCCCTTACCTGCCACTCTTTTCTCTTCTTGTAAATCATTACTAATATATTACAATTTCCGAAATTTTTATCACGTAAAAATACCCCAAAAATGAGGTACAAGAACTATTATAATAATTCCCAAAAAGAAAAGCAATTCCTAATTTTTCGGCATTTTGGGGCTTTTTCCAAAAACTACCATATATCGTTTTTGCTACCTTTTTCCTACACCATATTTTGTAAAAAAAATTTTATTTTTTTACAAATTTATTACTTTTTTTAGAAAAAAAGGCTGTATAAAACCCTCTGATAACATTCCTAAAAGGAATATTACAAAGACGAACCACCAATAAATCCCCCTGGATATCATTTCTGCCAACTGCTCCTTTCCCCGATAAGAATATCCCGCCACCCGTTCTTCCGACATTCTCCGTTTCTGCCAAAGATAAAACGCAAGACTATAAAATATCCACTGGGGAAATAAGGACAAAATTACCTTAAAAATTCCAACAACACCATTCGCTGTAACTGCTATTGCAATTAAACCACCAAACATGGCAGACAAAATGCAGCCCACCCCATTTACTATAATTCCTGCCGACAGCGCCCTTTCTGCCAGCAGCATAAATATCCATAACCGGCATCTCAAAAGAAAAATATGACAAAAATAGCGCTCCCCCGACACCTGTCCGGTGACTATACTGGTATTTCCATAAATACTAATATCCTGTAATATCGCCGAATCCTTACACCACAAATTTATTCCGATAACCCCAATAAAAAAAGAAAGAAAAAAAATCCAACTGCTTTTTTTCATATTTACTATTAATCCTTTCATAGTAAATCTATGCAGCATACTTTCTTTTCTTTCCCATTTTTCATATTATTTGTTTATAAAGTTTTACTTTATCTGCATCTATGCAAGCCCCTGATTTAAAAGATTCTTGTAGGCAAGAATTGCTGAAACAGTCTTTGCATCCTGAAGGGTTCCTTCATAAATCATTTTACACAATTCCTCTACATCATAAGCTTCCACATCTATAAATTCACCCTCATCTAAATGCTGCTGACCCGGCTTTAAATCCTTTGCCAGATATACATCTATAAATTCGTCACAAAATGCAACCGTTGTCTTTAATGATAATAATTTTGTCAAATTATCACTACAATATCCGGTTTCTTCCTGCAATTCTCTGGCCGCACAGATTCTTGTATCTTCAGTTACACTATCACGGGAACCTGCGGGAATTTCTAATGTCATTCTCTCAATTGCATTACGATACTGCTTTACCATTAAAATCTTTCCATCTTCCCGTACCGGAACTACCGCTGCTGCTCCCATTCTGTGGGCAATAAAATCCCACTCCTCTGTTTTCCCGTTTGGAAGAAGCATGGTATCTGTATAAATATCAAGAATCGTTCCTCTTCTTAATAATTCACGGTCTAATCTTTTTACCTGTCCATCCATAATTATTTCCTCCTCAAATTATCTTTTGATATCGTACCACTTTTTTCTCTGTCAGAAAATAGTTTCTTTCTTAAGATTCATAGATTTCTTTTCTTAAGATTCTCTACGTCATAATTTCAGTTACAGATATCACCTGTCATATTTCCTTTACCACTTTTAATCTTTAAAGCAATTTCATCAAAAGAAATTGGTGTATAATTAATTCTTTCCACAGAAACACAGTAATGCTGACTGCTATAAGTTTTATACAATGGGGAATTGTGCACATGACCAAACAAATTCGCATAAGGCATATTTTCATTCACATATAGCGGTTCATGAGACAAAATCCAGAAATTCTTCCATATCACCGGCTTATCGTACACTTCCTGAAACCCTGCCTGTCTGTAATAATCATTGGACTTTATGTCGTGATTTCCCTTTACAAGATATTTGATTCCATTTAGCTGTCTTAATATATCAGCTTCATGATCCTCTGCCCCAAAATCTCCTAACATATATACGATATCTTCTGCCTTCACTATGTTGTTCCAGTTTTCAATCATTCTTTGATTCATTTCCTCAATATCCTTAAAAGGCCTGTTTTCATATCGCATAATGTTTTCTTCTGAAAAATGTGTGTCTGCAATAAAATATATTTTCATAATATTCTCACCTTTTACTTCAAAAAATCTTCTTAACCTTCTATCTGCGCAAGTCCCAGACAGCTGCTAATAACAATTGTATCATAAATAAGAAAAAACGTGAAAAGCCTTTCTTTTGTATTTCATGGCTTTTCACGCTTTCTTACTTTTTCATGCTCTTATTTTGCAAAGTCCGTAACTCTTGATTCACGAATTACGTTTACTTTAATCTGTCCTGGATATTCCATTTCTGCTTCGATCTTCTTCGCAACATCACGTGCTAAAATTACCATATCAGCATCGTTAATCTGCTCTGGAACTACCATTACTCGAATCTCTCTACCTGCCTGAATAGCAAAAGATTTGTCTACACCCTTAAATCCGTTTGAAATGTCTTCTAATTGTTTTAATCTGTTTGTATATGTGTCAAGCGTCTCTCTTCTTGCACCAGGTCTTGCCGCACTAATTGTATCAGCTGCCTGAACAATACATGCAATCAAGGATTCTGGTTCTACATCTCCATGATGCGCTTCTACAGCGTTAATGATAAGTGCAGATTCTTTGTATTTTCTACATAAATCAACACCAATCTGAATATGAGAGCCTTCCATATCATGATCCACAGATTTACCGATATCGTGTAATAAACCTGCACGTTTTGCAGTTCTTACATCAACGCCGATTTCTGCTGCCAATAATCCAGAAAGCTGTGCAACTTCAATAGAATGCTTCAATGCGTTCTGTCCATAGCTTGTTCTAAACTTCATTCTACCAAGTAAACGAATAAGTTCTGGAT
>CAYMIS010000094.1:0-12990 GCA_964390485.1 uncultured Roseburia sp.
TTTGTACCAGGGGAATATCTCATTTTGTTTTGTACTAATTAGATGCTAACATCAAGGAGAGAATTATATAGTTAAAATATATCTTCAAAATAAAGGATTACAAGTACAAGATTGTATTCCTTTTGCAAGGGACGCCGGGGCAAATTACTTTTGCTTTGATAGAAATGATAACAGTATTCTTTTTTGGGACCATGAGGAATGTGATGAAGAAAAATATGTAAGCATTAAACACTTTACAAATAGGAAAAGATTTGTTATTATCTAATTAATAACTAGTTATTGAACGGAGGAGAAATGAGAGAACTTGATACAGGAATGATGATGAAAATCATTTCGGATGAAGTAAAAAAGCATGCTGACAGCCTATTGCAGAATTATGACCTTACAATGATGCAGATGCATATATTATTAGAATTATATGAGGCAGAAAATAATACCAGGACTATGAAAGAACTAGAGAAAGTATTCTTTGTTTCACAGCCGGCAATGGTGAAGCTGGTGAAGAGACTTGAAGATAAGAAGATGGTTGAGACGTATTATGCGCCAGACGACCACAGGGTAAAGAATGTTCACTTATGTAGTGAGGCGAAGATTCTTTGCGAAAATGCAAAGAAGGATATAGGTTTAACCGAGGAAAAACTTTTAAAGAATCTTTCAACCGAGGAAAAAAAGCTGTTTAAGGAACTTCTACGTAAAGTATATGATACTGTGATAGGACGAATATAGAGAAAGGCGAGAAAGCATACCAACTCTAAGTGGGAGGTATGTTTTTATAAAACAAAATTAATAACTAGTTATCGAAAGAGAAAAGGAGGCATTTTATGAACAAAGAAAATAGGATACTTGCTGTCTGTGTTGCAGTATTACCGCCTTTATGGGCAGTGCTGGCACCATATATAGGTGTTAGTACTGGAGCAGTAGCACTTATTTGTGGAGGGCTATATGTTACAAACGGGAATAAGCTATCAGATGCACTGAGACTTACAATAGGATTTTTACTGGGAGATTTATGGGCATTAATTGTAGTGTTGTTAACAGACAGACTTACATTTAATCCTGATGTAGAACTTTTTATTACACTAGGCATTCTTGGGGCTTTAGCAGTAATAATATCAGAACTTTTAAAAAAATGGATATTCTGCCCGGCATGGTTGTGTGGATGGGCAATTGGCTTGACCGTATTAACAATGGTAGATATTTCGCAGGTAAGGTCATACTTTATTCAGATTGCAGTAGCGATGCTTGCTGGTGTCTGGTATGTGGGAGCTCTACTTAACATAGCGCAGCATAAGTTAATGAATTTAAGAAAGGCAGGTAATTAATATGGGAAAAAAAGTAGGAGTAAGCAGGGAAGAAAGAGACTTATCATATTTTAAGTATTATGAAAAAGAACTGGCAAGGATACCTCAGGATAAAATTGATATTTTGCATTCAGATAACCATATAAAAGCAGTAAAATTTCAGGATAGAAATCTGTTTTTGTCAGGGGAAGATGCAGAATTGTGTCAGATTGGTTTTGGTGTGTCAGAGTGGGAGCTCTACTTAACATAGCGCAGCATAAGTTAATGAATTTAAGAAAGGCAGGTAATTAATATGGGAAAAAAAGTAGGAGTAAGCAGGGAAGAAAGAGACTTATCATATTTTAAGTATTATGAAAAAGAACTGGCAAGGATACCTCAGGATAAAATTGATATTTTGCATTCAGATAACCATATAAAAGCAGTAAAATTTCAGGATAGAAATCTGTTTTTGTCAGGGGAAGATGCAGAATTGTGTCAGATTGGTTTTGGTGTGTCAGAGGATGGAACCGGATATGTATGTAATGCAACTTATATGCCGGGAGTAACAGTGGAAATGCTGGATTGGTGGTTTCCGTGGCATAGCGTTGGTTCAGATTTAAGATATAAAATTTGGGATGCAGAGGACCATTATTTTGCAAGAGCAGACAAGGTAGATTATGTGTGTGACCCGGATGTTCCCATTAATCAGAAAACTTGGGGGGTAAGTCATTATATTCTTGAAGATATAGGGAACGGTCCGGATTTCTTGAAACTATGTTTTTTGCGTCCAAAAGATTTTGGATATGATGAATCTTATATTGGTACAGAGAAGTGTAAGGGCATGGTTTGTGCAATTGGTGAGAGTTCCTGCGCGGCTGCAATGACCCATAAGTGGTATCCATATAAGGAAGGGGTAATGTTTTGCTCAAGATTCTGGATAGGTTTCCGAAGGGAACAAAATGGAGATATTGTTAAGGCTATTCCCACTGGTGTAAACATTCCGGTTGAAATAGCGAAAGGTCTGTATGCGCATAATATTAAAGAATTTACAAATCTTGCAGCTATTTTGCCACAGCTTTACAAAGAAAATAAGGATATTTTTTGATACATAACCAGAAAGAATAATAAAAGTAAGAATTTGCCATAGCAAACTTGTAATCCACCCCTAGCCAAAGTAATAGTAAATAAGTTATACTATAAGTCACTGATATAATATGGAAAAATAGGGGGATATCATGAAAAGAGAAAAGTTTCAATCACGTCTGGGCTTTTTGCTGGTAAGTGCAGGATGCGCCATTGGAATTGGAAATGTATGGAGATTTCCGTATGTGGCAGGAGAGAATGGCGGAGGAATCTTTGTATTATTTTACCTGTTGTTTCTTATCTGCATGGGAGTGCCAATACTGACAATGGAGTTTGCAGTGGGAAGAGCCAGTAGAAAAGGTACGATACAGGCCTACAAGACCTTGGAAAAGCCGGGGCATAAGTGGCACATTCACGGCTGGGCTTCCATTGCGGGCTGTTGCCTTCTGATGATGTATTATACTACGGTATCGGGCTGGATGCTTAGTTATTTTGTAAAGTTTCTGACAGGAAGCTTTACTGCCGGTATGAGTGGAGAGCAGGTGAAGGGTGCTTTTGATGCTATGTTAGCAAATCCAACGGAAATGATGATTTTTATGGCAATTACCGTAGCCTTTGGTTTTATTGTCTGCAGCTTTGGATTACAGAATGGAATTGAGCGAATTTCTAAGGTAATGATGGGAGCGTTATTAGTTCTGATTGTGGTATTGGCAGTGCACAGTATCATTCTGCCGGGTGGTCAGAAGGGGCTTTCATTTTATCTTTTGCCGGATTTTTCCAAAGTAGGAAAGATTGGTCTGGGGAAGGTAATTGTGGCAGCAATGAACCAGTCATTTTTTACGCTAAGTATTGGAATTGGTTCCATGGAGATTTTCGGAAGCTATATGTCTAAGGATAACACACTGGCCAGCGAATCTGTACGGATTTGTGGTCTGGATACCTTTGTGGCATTTATGTCAGGATTGATTATTTTTCCGGCATGCTTTGCTTTTGATGTAGCACCTGACCAGGGACCTGCCTTAATTTTTGTAACATTGCCAAACGTATTTGTAAATATGGCAGGGGGAAGAATCTGGGGAACAATGTTTTTCCTGTTTATGACTTTTGCCAGCTTCACTACGGTAGTGGCAGTGTTTGAAAGCCTGATGGCTAGCTGTATGGAAGCCTTTGCGTGGAGTAGGAAAAAGACAGCCATTATAGAGGGAATCATTATTTTTGTTGCAAGTATTCCATGTGTGTTAGGTTATAATGTGTGGAGTGATTTGAAATTAATTGGCGGTCGTGACGTGCTTAATACAGAAGACTTTATTGTAAGTAATCTGTTGCTGCCAATTGGTGCATTAATTTATCTGCTGTTTTGTGTAACCAAATGGGGCTGGGGCTTTGATAAATATATGGAAGAAGCAAATACAGGAAAAGGAATTAAACTGCCAAAACAGTTGAAATTTTATTTCCGCTATATACTGCCAATTCTGATACTGATTATTTTAATACAGGGACTGATATAAAGAAAAAGCAGGAGAATGTGTTTTGACACATTTTTCCTGCTTCTTTTACGTTATAGAAAAACTGTATACGCTTTCCTGATTGCTACTGGTTTAGGAATATGATATAGTTTTAGAGTATGAGAAAAAAGGAGCAGGGTAATGAAGAAATCAGTAAGAATCGTGTTGTATTTATTGTCATTAGTAACATTATTTGCAGTAATTCTTCTGGTTGTTTTTTCAGGAAAAAGAGGGGAAGAAACGCAGGATGATGCAGTAGCAGAAACGATGCAGTCAGTAGAGAAGGATGACGCCATAACAGAAGAAGGACAGACAGAAACGCAGGATGAAACGTTATCAGAAGTAGTGCAGACAGAAACGCAGGAAATGACCGTAACAGAAGAAAAATCCACGAATGCACAGGGGGATACAACCCTTCTTTTTGCAGGAGATGTCTTAATTTCTTCCCGCATCCAGAATTATTACGAGGCAGAGGGAATAGAAAGAATAGTTTCAGAGGAACTGCTTCAGGAAATGAAAAGTGCAGATATTTTGATGCTGAATAATGAATTTCCATTTAGTAACCGGGGAACTCCGATGGAGGATAAACAGTTTACCTTTCAGTGCGAACCGAAGTATGTTTCTGTTTTACAGGAGCTGGGGGTGGATATTGTAAGTCTTGCAAATAATCATACCTTAGATTATGGCAGGGATGCATTGTCAGATACCTTTACAACCTTGGATAAGGCAGAGATTCTTTATGCAGGAGCAGGAGAAACGAGAGAACGTGCGGAAGAGATTCAGGTAATTGAAGCAAATGGAAAGAAATTTGGTTTTGTTGCAGCAAGCAGGGTGATACCGGTGACAAGCTGGGACGTTAGAAATCAGACACCGGGAATGTTTACTGCCTATGATGATACAAGATTGGTTGAGGTTGTAGCAGAAGCAGAAAAAGAATGTGATTATGTGACAGTTTTTCTACATTGGGGAATTGAGTATAAAGAATATCCTGAGGAATATCAGCGGACAATTGCGAAAAACTGCTTTGCGGCAGGGGCAGATTTAGTAATTGGAGCCCATACACACTGTTTGCAGGGAATCGAGTTTATGGATGGGAAACCGGTCTATTACAGCCTGGGAAATTATATTTTTGCAGACAGCGTGGATAAATCAGCTGCAATAAAGGTAACAATTGCAGAGGATGACACTGTGACCTATGAATTGCTTCCGGTCTGCACGATTGGGGGAACAACTCAGCTTATGGAAGAAAAGGAATCCCTTTTTCAGTATATGGAAAACATTTCGGTAAATGCAGAAATTGATGAAAAGGGAGTTATCTCAAGTGAAAAGTAGATGCGGCTGCATCATAAAAATACAAAAGGGAAAATGAAAAGGAGAGTTAGAGGATGAGAGAAAAAGTAATGAAACTACCAAAGGTGGTTGTGGTATTGCTGTCACTGGTAATTATAGCAGGATTTGTTGGAGTATTGCGACTGCCGGATTTATTAGGAATGGAGGAGCTTATGCTTCCAGCCTATGGGCATTCGATGTTGGGAGAATTTATTGTTGGTATTTATGCCGTGCTTGTTTTAATTATTTTTGGATATGTAGGGATATTAAAGGAAAAAGGGACAAGTGGTATAAAAACTTTTTTCACAGGTGGATATTTTATTGGATATATTATGTTACAGCTTGTAGCCCAGCTATATATGCAGGCAATGTATGGGAATACTTCTCATGTTGAGCCGGTAATTACGATTATATTTTTTACTGCTACCATGTTTTTGGTCGGATGGACAGAGGAAATTCTTTTCCGTGGTGTTATCTTAAATATGTTTCTGGATACTTTTCCTAAGACAAAGGGTGGTATTCTTGGGGCAATTATTTTAAATGGTGTGTTGTTTGGCGGACTTCATATGACAAATTTCTTTTCCGGTGTTGATTTGGAAAGTGCAGCAGTTCAGTCCATTACAGCGGGAATGTTAGGGATTATTTTTGCGACAGTATATGCAAGAACAAGAAACATCTGGTTTGTTATTTTTGCCCATGCAGCAGTAGATTTCGTGGCATTAATCGGCAGTGGTTTCTTTGGAGCAGGAACAGAAATTGATTCCATTGATAATATGTCATGGATGAATCTGATATCTGTACCGATACTGTTGATTCCGGCAATTGTATTATTGAGAAAATCAAAATTGGCAGAGATGGAACAGAGAGCCAATGGAATGGTGGTATTTGAAACTTATGAGGAAGCAGAAAATATCGCAACCACTTCTCTGATTCTTGGCATCCTTTCTATTTTAACCGGCATCATGGGCTTTGGTTTAGGTCTTGGCATTGTAGGAATTTTAGGAAGCATTATCTCTAAAAAAATAAAACCATATGAAAATGGTATTGCAACAGCAGGAATGGTTACATCAATCATTGGACTTGTCATAGGCGTTTTAATGGCTGTGGTAATGTTCTGCATGTATTTAATGATGGACTTTTCAGGAATGAATTATAATTTTTAGAAAGTAAGAAAACTGGATGAACTGGTGTCATCCGGTTTTTTAATTTATAAGAACTTACAAAAATTCCTATAAATTAAAAAAATGGAATTAATTAGCTAAAAAAGATTTACATTACTTAAAAAAGTGTTATAATTTCTTTGGAAATAACTTTAAATCAATAAAAATGAGGATAGAATTATAAATTAGGGAAAAGGAGATTTTATTTATGAGTTACATGGAGATTTACAAACAGTGGTGCACAGATGCCTATTTTGATGAAGCTACAAAGGCTGAGTTAGAGGCGATTAAAGGGGATACAGCAGAAATCGAAGACCGTTTCTACCGCCAGTTAGAATTTGGTACCGGCGGACTTCGCGGAGTGATTGGAGCAGGAACAAACCGTATGAACATCTATACCGTTCGTCAGGCAACACAGGGACTTGCAAACTACATTCTTTCCCAGAACGGACAGGATAAAGGCGTTGCAATTGCACATGATTCCAGAATTATGTCACCGGAGTTTGCCGAAGAAGCAGCCCGTTGTTTAAATGCCAATGGCATCAAAGCGTATGTCTTTGACAGCCTTCGTCCAACACCGGAATTATCCTTTGCAGTAAGGGAATTAGGCTGTGTTTCAGGAATTGTGTTAACAGCCAGCCATAACCCAAGAGAATATAACGGATATAAAGTATATTGGGAGGATGGTGCACAGATTACACCACCTCATGATAAAAATATTTTAGCAGAGGTGGCAAAAGTAACTTCCTTTGATATGGTAAAGACCATGAGCAAAGAGGAGGCTGTAAAGAAAGGTCTTTTTGTAACTATCGGAGCAGAAATCGATGACCGTTACATGGAAGAATTAAAGAAACAGTCCATTCATCCGGAAATCATTAAAGAAATGGCAAAGGATATTAAGATTGTATACACACCACTTCACGGAACAGGAAATATTCCGGTGCGTCGTGTGTTAAAAGAACTTGGTTTTGAAAATGTTTATGTGGTAAAAGAACAGGAGCTGCCGGATGGAAACTTCCCAACCGTAGCATATCCGAACCCGGAATCAGAAAAAGCCTTTGAACTCGCCTTAAAATTAGCAAAAGAAGTAGATGCTGACATTGTACTGGCAACAGACCCGGATGCAGACCGTCTTGGGGTATATTGTAAGGATACCAAATCCGGGGAATATGTAACCTTTACCGGAAATATGTCAGGAATGTTAATTGCAGAATACATTTTAAGAGAAAAAACAGCGATGGGTACCATGCCAAAGAATCCGGCATTAGTAGAAACTATCGTTACCACTGATATGGCAAAAGCAATTGCAGAACATTATGGAGTAAAATTAATCGAAGTATTAACCGGATTTAAGTATATCGGAGAACAGATTCGATTCTTTGAGGAACAGAATACCTACAATTATGTTTTTGGTTTAGAAGAAAGCTACGGCTGTCTGGCAGGAACCTATGCAAGAGATAAGGATGCCTGTGTCGCAGTTATGATGCTTTGTGAAGTAGCTTCCTGGTGTAAGAAAAATAACATGACACTTTGGGATGCAATGTTAGATATGTACGAGAAATACGGTTATTACCGGGAAGGCCTTGATACCATGACATTAAAGGGAATTGACGGAGCAGCACAGATTCAGCAGATGATGAGTGACATGAGAAATAATCCGGCAAAAACCTTAGGTGGATTTGAAGTGCTGGCAGTACGTGATTATAAAGAAGATACCAGAAAAGATTTAAAGACTGGTGAGGTGACAACAACCGGTCTTCCATCATCCAATGTACTTTATTATGAATTAAGTGACAATGCATGGTGCTGCGTACGTCCATCCGGAACAGAGCCGAAGATTAAGTTCTATTTTGGTGTAAAAGGTAATTCCTTAGAGGATGCAGAAGGCAAGTTAGAGGATTTAAAGAAAGATTTAGTGAAATAAGAAATCATATGAAGGTAGAAATGTCGGCGCAGCAAGAGATTGCTGCCGACAGCTTCCATAAAAATATATAAAGGAAAAGGGTTGATAAACTATATGAATATCCAGTATTTTGGGGAAAATAGAATTTTTAAATTAGATACAAAAAATACAAGCTATATTATTGGTATTGTGGACGAGGAGCAGTTTATTGGTCATGCTTATTATGGCGCAAAAATCAGTGATGAAGATGTTTCCTATTTAATGAGAGCAGAAGAACACCCGGCTATGCCATCGGGAAATAATCGTGACAGAGGTCCGTTTTTAGATACATTTCCAACAGAATTTCCGGGAAATAATATCGGAGATTATAGAGAAAGTGCAATTGAGGTCTTAGATGAAAAGGGACACCGGGCGGTACAGTTTCTTTATAAAGACCATCGGATATACAAGGGGAAACCAAAGCTTATAGGCCTTCCTGCAACCTTTGGGGAAGAAAAGGACTGTATGACATTGGAAATTGATGCAGTAGATGAAATATTAGGCTTAAAAGCCACATTGCTTTACAGTGTTTTCGCAGAAAACGATGCAGTAGTACGAAGTGTACGCATTGAAAATTTGTCTGAGAAAAATATTACACTGACGAAAATTATGTCTGTAAGTATGGATATGGACCAGAGAGATTATAAGCTTTTAACCCTGCATGGTTCCTGGGGCAGAGAACGACAGATGGATTACCGTGAGATTGGTTATGGTAAACAGAGTGTAGGTTCTGTGAGAGGAGAGTCCTCTCATCAGGAGCATCCATTTATGGCGCTGGTTTCAGAAAAGGCAACACAGGAAAGTGGCGAGGTTTATGGCTTTAACTTTGTATATTCCGGAAACTTTCTGGCACAGGTGGAGAAGAATCAGTTTGACAGTCTCCGTATAACAATGGGAATTCATTCACAAAACTTTGCATACCAGCTTCCGGCAGGAGAGACTTTTACTGCACCGGAAGTGGTTTGCGTATATTCAGGGAATGGTCTTGGAGCAATGACAAGAAATTACCATGATTTATATCGCAATCATCTGATTCGCAGCCCGTATAAAGATAAAAAGCGTCCAATTTTATTAAATAACTGGGAAGCAACCTATTTTGATTTTGACACGGAAAAACTTTTAGAGATTGCAAGGGAAGCAAAAAAATCAGGAATTGAAATGCTGGTTATGGATGACGGCTGGTTTGGAAACAGAAATGATGATAATACCAGCCTTGGTGACTGGCAGGTAAATGAAGAAAAGTTAAAAGGCGGCTTAAAATATTTAGTAGATGAAGTAAATAAGATTGGTTTGAAATTTGGAATCTGGTTTGAGCCGGAAATGATTTCCCCGGTATCTAAGTTGTACGAAACCCATCCTGACTGGGCAATTGCCGTTGAGGGCAGAACACCATGCCGTATTAGAAATCAGTATGTACTGGACTTAAGTCGTCCGGAGGTGGTGGATTATGTCTATGAATGTGTGGCAAAAATTTTAAGAAGTGCTAACATTGAATATGTTAAATGGGATATGAACCGTCAGCTGACAGATATTGGAAGTATTTATCTTGGAAAAGAACAACAGGGAGAACTGATGCACCGTTATGTATTAGCGGTATATGAACTGCAGGAACGTTTGATACAGGAATTTCCGAATCTTTTATTAGAAAATTGTTCCGGCGGCGGTGCACGATTTGATCCGGGAATGCTTTACTTTAGTCCACAAATCTGGTGCTCCGATGATGCGGATGCAATTGAGCGTCTTTCTATTCAGGAAGGAACCGCATTGATATATCCGCTATCCACAATGGGAGCCCATGTGGCAGACTGTCCGAATCACACCGTTGGAAGGGTAACTCCTTTTGAAACAAGAGGAATTGTAGCATTAGCCGGAACCTTTGGCTATGAGCTGGATGTTACTAAGATTTCAGAGGAAGAACGAGCCATGATTCCAAAACAGGTGGAAATGTATCATAAATATAATGATTTGGTAAGACAGGGAGATTACTACCGGATTGCTTCCTATCGTGAAAATCATTTCTATGATTGTTATGCAGTTGTGGCGAAGGACAAATCAGAAGCCTTAGTTACCTATGTTCAGGTATTAAATCGTCCGAATTATCACAGTAGAAATATACGGATTCCGGGATTAGTGCCAGAGAAACAGTACCGAATTGAAGGCGAAGAACGCACCTATTATGGAGATACGTTAATGAATGCCGGAATTCATATTTCAAATATGTGGGGAGATTTTCAGGCGAAACTGATACATATTATTGAGGCATAGATAAAATGTATGAAAAATTCTGTCTAAAAATGAAATGTTAGCTGAGTCATTAGAAACAGAGAGTATTTACAAAATAAAAGAAAGAGGTAATAACATGGCAAAGGCAGTAAAGCTGGCGGATATTGCAGAAAAGCTTGGTATCAGTACAGTAAGTGTTTCAAAAGCACTGTCCGGGCAAAAAGGTGTTAGCGAGGAAATGCGTGAGAAAATCAAAAAGCTGGCAGATGAGATGGGATATAAACAGCCTTCTGCCCAGAAAAAGGATAATTCTCGCAAAAGCTATAATATAGGCGTTTTGATTGCGGAAAGCTATTTGGATAAATATGGTTCTTTTTATTGGCAGTTATATCAGATGGTGGCAACAAGAGCAGTGGCAAAAGAGTGCTTTACTTTGCTTGAGACTGTGAATGATGTAGAAGAACAGGAACATGAAATTCCGAAGCTGGTATCAGAGCAGAAGGTCGATGGCATGATTATTATCGGCAAAATGGAAGATGGCTATCTGGAATTTTTGAAAGAATCGGTGAAAATTCCAATGATATATCTGGATTTCTGTAATGAAAAACAGGATTCAGATGCGGTGATTTCTGACAGTTATTATGGCGCATACTGTCTGACAAATTATTTGTTTGATATGGGTCATACGAAAATTGCCTATGTGGGAACACTGCTTTCTACCGGTTCAATTACAGACCGTTACTTAGGTTATGTTAAATCCTTGCTAGAACACGGGATAGAACCAAGAAAAGACTGGATTATCAAAGACCGTGAGGCACGAACCGGAAAAATTGATGAACTAAATATGTTAAAGCTTCCGGAGGAAATGCCAACCGCATTTCTATGTAACTGTGATTTGACAGCAAGTTATATGATTAAAAAACTGCGGGAAAGAGGCTATCGTGTGCCGGAGGATATTTCTGTAGCAGGCTATGATAATTATCTGTTTCCGGGCTTATGTGATATTCCCCTTACCACGTATGAGGTTGATATGAAAGAGATGGCTAGATGTGCCATTAACACTTTAATCAAGAAAATTAATGGTGAAAGCTATCGTCAGGGAATCCATATTGTGGAAGGACATATGGTGATTAAGGATAGTGTGAAAAATATAAAATAAAAGATAAAGCGAACCGCTTCTCCAAAGAAAACGGCTGCTGTTTTGTAACAGCAATGGTTTAAAAGGGGAAGCGGTTTTTTGTCTGTCGATATTGTAACGGGGTAATACCGGTATCTTTCTGAAAAAGGTGGATAAAATGAGTGGTATTGGGGATGCCTACCATACTGCCTACCTCATGTATGGTAACAGAGGTATCGCATAATAAAGTCTTGGCATGGGAAATACGCACCTGATTCAAATATTGCAGAGGAGAAATTCCTATGTGTTTGGAAAAGTCTCTGCATAGCCGATATTTATTAATATTAAGAACTTCTTCTAAGTTATCAAGACTGTGATTTATTTCATATTCCCTGTCAAAAATAGCCTTCATTTGATAGACATGGGATGGAAGGGAGGAGAGAGAATTCATTTCGTTGGAAGAAATAGAAATCAGCTCCGTAAAAATATCCGTCAAAAATTTGGCAAGGTAGAAGCAGAGGTTATCAGAATCGGTTGCTAAAAGGTGGTCAAGCTGCTTCATTGTATTATTGAGATAATGATTTTCTAATTCTTGAAAGTAGAAAATAGGTGCCGCTTCTTTGGTGTCTGGGGAAATAAGCTTTGCAAAATAAAGAGCAAGACAATCTCCTGATATAAAGTACAACTGATAAGAAAAAGGTGTTTTTTCTGTTTTAAACTGAAGGGCTGTTTCCGGAGCTACTACAAGCAGACTTCCTACTGTAACAGGATAATCATTATAGTCAGAATGAAAAGAACCACCACCGGATGTAATCTGGATTAACAGGTAATAGGGAACCGGCCCCATGGAATAAGTGACCGGAGCGGTGTAGGTAATGTTTCCCCCGGCATAAACGTGGGGAATAGAAGCGGCAACGTCTTTATTTTGATTGATAAAAAAAGGTTCCCCCATCAGACTGTCGGAAAAGGTCGTGTTTTTTCCGCCAGTGCTGTGGAAGGTAAAGATTTCATCCATGTTAGAAAGTGAAAAATGCATAATTACCTCACGAAAAATATTGCTAACTTTTTATAATAATATTGTTAAAGATAAATGGCTAAAAAATATTTCTATGTTGATATTATATGTGAGGATAATTAGAAAATCAATAAAAGTAAGTAAAAATCAGAAAAAAGAAATTAAAAAGCAGGTAGAAAATTAAGTTAAAATAAAGCTAAAAAAGAAAGAGATGAACTAAAATAATCCTAAAGTACTGTACAAACTAAACTAAAAATAAACTAAAAAATTGGCTAAAAGGTCAAAAATAGTGAAAATAGCAAAAAAGATATATAATTAACAAGAAAGAATGATGAC
>CAYMIS010000095.1:0-12672 GCA_964390485.1 uncultured Roseburia sp.
TTTCATGTAAGTACCTCCACTTTTAATTATATTTTAAATAAGTATAAATTCAAGAAATAAATCAAAGTTTTGAGAGAAAAAAGACCCACAAATCAGCGGATTTGTCCGGTTATACACAAAAAGTTAAAATTGTCCGTTTAAGAGAAAAAAACGGCTGACTATAATGAGGTTGAATAAAGAAATTAATCTTGAGATTCAGAGTGATAAAGATGTGTATAAGCTTGATGGCAGGATTTGTTTGGTAGGAAAGGAGAAAGAAGAATGAGAAAATTCTATACACAGATTGTACATCATAGAAAGCTGGTAATTTTTGTTTTTATTTTAATCACAGCAATATGTGCAATTTTACAAAATTTTGTAAGGGTCAATTATGATGTGAACGATTATCTTCCAGCAGACTCCCATTCGACGGTGTCACTTGAAATTATGGAAGAAGAATTCGATAGTGGAATTCCAAGTGTGCGAGTCATGATAAAAGATGTGACAGTGCCGGAGGCATTAGAGTACAAAAGCAGATTACAGGAAATTAAAGGAGTTACAGAGGTAAACTGGCTGGATGATAATGTAGATATTACATTACCACTTCAAATGATGCCGCAGGAAATAGTGGATTCTTATTACATAGATGATAATGCAATTTTCTCAGTAACAATTAATGAAGAACAGCGTGTGGAAGTAGTGGATGCAATCAGAGCCATGGTTGGAGAGGAAAATGCATTGACTGGAAGTTCTGTATCAACAGCAGTAGCAACCACCAGTACAGTTACAGAAGTTGCAAAAATCGCAGCGTTTGCAGTGCTATTTGTATTAATTGTTTTGATTTTTACAACAGAGTCGTGGTTTGAACCGGTTGTAGTTTTATGTGGTTTAGGAGTTGCAATTTTAATTAACAATGGAACGAATCTATTATTTGGAGAAATTTCCTTTATCACAAATGCAGCAGGAAGTGTTTTGCAACTGGCGGTGTCCTTGGATTATTCTGTTTTTTTAATTCATCGTTTTGTAGAATGCAGAGCAAAAGAATCGGATGAAGAAGTGGCAATGATTGATGCTTTATGTGAATCTACTGGTTCTATTTTATCCAGCGGTTTGACAACAGTGATTGGATTTTTAGCATTAGTTATGATGCAGTTTCAGATTGGACCAGACCTTGGTTTTGTACTTGCAAAAGGAGTTGCGCTTAGCCTGATTACGGTATTTGTTTTTATGTCAGCGTTTATCTTGGTAACTTATAAGCTGATAGAGAAAACAAAGCACCGAAGCTTTGTGCCGGATTTCCACCGATTCGGAAACCTGGTAAGAAAAATAAAGATTCCTATGGCATGCCTTTTTTGTGTAATGATAGTACCGGCGTATTTAGGGTCTAATGCAAACAGTTACTATTATGGTGTAAGTCATATGTTTGGAGAAGAAACACAGCTGGGGGCAGAAACGGCAGAAATTGAAGAAATCTTTGGAAAGAGTGATACTTATGTACTTATGGTTCCAAACAGTAGTACAGCAACAGAAGTTGAACTTTCGGAAGAACTTCATACCATTCCACAGGTGACAGGAATTATATCTTATGTGGATATGGCGGGGGCAGAGATTCCAAAGGAATATCTGGATGAAAATACATTAAACCTTCTGGTTTCCGAAAATTATAGCCGTATGGTAATTAATGTGGAGGTAGATTATGAAGGGGAAGAAGCCTTCGCATTGGTAGAACAGATTCGTGAAATTGCGGATAAATACTATCCGGGAAGTTATTATCTGGCAGGACAAGGGGTTAGTACTTATGATTTGATGGACACTATTACGGCAGATATGGTAAAAGTAAATTTTGTTGCGATAGCCGCTGTTTTTCTGGTTCTTTTAGTCTTACAGAAAAATGTTGTTTTACCAACGATTCTTGTGCTTAGTATTGAAACGGCTGTCTGGATGAATTTGTCAGTACAGTATTTTGCAGGTAATACCGTATTTTATATGGCTTATCTGATTATTAGTTCTGTTCAGCTGGGGGCAACCGTAGATTATGCGATTTTATTATCAGAACGTTATATGGATTATCGAAAAACAATGAATAAAAAGCAGGCAGTAGTAGAAACAATTGCATCTGTTACGATTTCCGTTCTGACATCAGGAAGTGTACTATCTGTAGTGGGATTCTTACTGGGATATATTTCTACGAATGAGGTGCTGGCACAGCTTGGTATTTTCTTGGGAATCGGCGGGGTTTGTTCAATTATAATTGTATTGTTTGCATTACCGGGACTTCTATATATATTTGATAGATTTTTTATTAAGAAACCAAAGAACATTTAGCGTAAGATTAGGAAAGGTGTGTGGAGAATAATGAGAAAAAATAAACATGCAGCAAAGAGAATGACAGCCCTTGCGATGGCAGGGCTTATGGTAACTTGTCAGGGAGTGAGTATGGTGCAGGCAGCAGAGCGTAATTCTTTAAAAGAAGAGGTGGTATATGCCAATTTAGACAGTACAGGGGGAGTAACCGGTGTATATGTGGTAAACAGCTTTGCTGGTGGAGATATTGTAGATTATGGTACATATTCTTCTGTAAAAAATTTGACAACAACAGATGAAATTACAGTAAAGAACGATACCATTACTTTTCATACTGAAGCAGGAAAAGTGTACTATCAGGGAGAATTGGAAAAGGCAGAAATCCCATGGAATATTGAGATTCATTATTTTATAGATGGTAAAGAATATCAGGCAGATGAAATTGCAGGAATGTCTGGTGCTTTAGAAATTAAAATTTCTATTACACAAAATGAAAAATGTGAAGAAAGTTTTTGGCAGGGGTATGCACTTCAGGCAACACTGACCTTAGATACTGCAATCTGTAAAAATATTGTAGCAGAAGATGCAACAATCGCGAATGTTGGTTCAGATAAGCAAATTTCATATATTATTATGCCGGGGAAAGGTGCAGAACTTAGCATTACGGCAGATGTAAATGACTTTGAGATGGATGAAATGTCTATTAATGGAACAAAGTTAAGTCTTAGCTTTGATATGGAAGAAGATAAGATTACAGATAAGGTGCAGGAATTAAAGGATGCGGTGAGTGATTTAGATGAAGGAGCAGATAAGTTAAATGAAGGAGCAGATGAATTAGCTGACGGAGCCTTAGCATTATATGATGGTTCCCTAGAATTAAATGACGGTGTAAAGGAGTTGAAGGAAGGAACCGGAAAATTAGGCGAAGGAGTTAAGACTTTAGATGAAGGAGCTGGTGAATTAAGGACTGGTTCAGAAGCGATAAAGGAAGGAGCTGGTGAATTAAAAACTGGTGCTGAAAGTCTAAATAGTGGTGCAAGTGATTTGAATAATGGAGCAAAAGAATTGAACACTGGAGCAAAGTCTGCAAATGAGGGGGCAAAATCGGTAAATGAAGGTGCTGAATCACTTAAGAAGGGAATTGCTCAGATGCAGAAGGCACTTAAGGAATTAAATAAGCAATCGGGGAATCTTACTGGTGGCTCAAAGAAAGTTTTGACAGCATTACAGACGATTCAGAAATCTTTATCAGAGGTAAGTGTGACGACAGAGGATTTAGGAAAGCTGGTAGAGAATTCTGGTCAGATAAAGACAGGTATTAACGGGATTTATAACGGATTAGTAGCAATGGATAGTAGCATTGACACCTATTATGCTTCATTATCAGCAGCAGGAATTGGCGATATGAATTCCTATCTTGCTCAGCACGACCAGGCAATTGCAGCATTAAATATAAATGTTACAGGAACTCAGAGAGCAGTATATGAAGCATTTATGAGTGGTGATGGAAATAATACAACAGCAGCGGCTGCTAAGATTCAAGAACTGGCAGCACAGGGAGATACAGAAGCAGTCCAGATATTACAGAAATATCAGGAAATCGTAGCAGCTGGCGGAGATGGAGATGCAGTTTTTGCAGAGTACATTTCAGATGCAGTAACAGCAGTAAGCATGGAGTCTGTAAAAAAATTATTAGAAGGGGACAAAGCCTATATTGCGGGAAGCAGTCAGTTAATTAGTGGTATTGATAGTTCTTTAAACAGCGAGACAGGAGAACTTATGACAGGTGCTGCAATATTAAATCAGAAGTATGCAGAGTTTGACACAGCAATTTCAGGTATGGTTGAGAAACTGTCAGGCTTAGCAGATAATATGACTACTTTAAAAGCAGGAATTGACACCCTTGTAAAAGAATATGGCATATTAGATAGTGGAATCAAAGAATACACAGGCGCAGTAACACAGATTGTGGAAGCCTATGATGAAATTTATAATGGTTCTGTAAGCCTTGCAAAGGGAACGAAGGAACTGTATGAGGGAACGAAGGAACTTTACGAGGGTGCCAAAACATTACAGAATGGAACCAAAGAGCTTGTGGGTGGAACCAGTGATTTTGTAAAAGGAACAAAAGAACTGGAAAATGGAACCAGTGACCTTTTAAAAGGAATTAGTGAACTTAAGGATGGCACAGGTGAGTTTGTAAACGGAGTATCAGAACTTAAGGATGGAGCAGAGAAATTATCAGATGGAACCTCAGAGTTTGTGGATGGAACGAGTGAACTTAAGGATGGAACCATAGAATTAAAAGACGGAACAACGGAGCTTAAAGATGGAACGGTAGAATTTTCTGATGAAACTGTGGATATGGATAATGAAATTTCGGATACTATTGATGAGACAATAGAGGAATTAACTGGAAAAAATATTGAAACAGTATCCTTTGTTTCAGAAAAAAATGTAAATATTGATTCAGTTTTATTTGTTATGAAAGTTCCTGCAATTGAAATAGAAGAAGTTGAAGATGAACTTGTAGAAGAGGAAGAACCGAAGGGGTTCTGGGAGAAACTGTTAGACCTTTTTAGATAAAATGAAATCTAGGGACGCAGCTTAAATTTCGAAATTTAGGCTGCGTCCCTAAATTTCATTTTGGAATTTAGATGTGCTCCTTTTTTTGAAAAATATATCAAATGTTGCTTAGAAGAAAGTCTAAAAAACTTGACAATTATCTAATATAAGACTATATTTAATTTGGAAGTTAGATAAATATCTAATAAGTGTATTGATGAATATAAAGGATGGAAAGATTTCCATGAAAATTAAATCCAAGAAAAACGCGTAGTAAATTTCATGCTACAAGACAGGTGAAGGAGGACACAAACAATGGAACATTTTAAGTTTGGCTCATTAGAGTATAAGAGACCGGATTTTGAAGCAATTGGGGCATTTGCAGAGGAACTGGCAGAGAAAATAAAGAAGGCAGCTTCTTATGCAGAATTAAAAGAACTGATGGCAGAGATGGAACAGGTTTCCAATGATATGTCAACAGATTGTGTGATTGCGTCAATTCGTCATACCTTAGACACAAAAGATGAGTATTACGAGAAGGAAGATGAATATATTAACAATACAATTCCAACAATTATGCCGAAACTACTGGCAGTGGATGAGGTTCTTATGAACAGTCCATTCCGCGGGGACATTGAAAAGGAATATGGAAAGCAGTATTTTGCCCAGAAGGAATTACAGAAAAAGACCTTCTGTGAAGCAAATATTCCATTGATGCAGCAGGAAGCGAAATTAACCAATGAATATCAGAAAATAATGGCTACAGCAGAAATTGAATTTGATGGACAGACACTCAATCTGTATGGTGTGCAGAAATATTTTGAGCATGAGGACAGAGAAGTACGTGCCGGGGCAGTGAAAGCATATTCTGATTTTTATCATAAAAATGAGGAACGCTTAGAAGAAATCTGGGATGAATTAATCAGCATCCGCAACCAGATGGGAAAAAATCTTGGTTATGAGAATTTTATTCCGGTAGGTTATATGCAGCAGGGACGTACCGATTATGGACAGAAGGAAGTGGAAGCCTTTAGAGAACAGGTTCGTACTGAGATTGTTCCTCTTTGCGAAAAGCTATATGAAGCACAGGCAAAACGTCTGGGTGTGGATGAACTGATGTTTTGTGATGAGAAACGTGTATTCCTGGATGGAAATGCAGTTCCGGCTGGAGATGATGATTTCATGGTAGAGGAAGCGAGAAAGATGTATCATGAAATCAGCCCAGAAACAGGAGAGTTCATTGACTTTATGATTGAGCATGAGCTTATGGATTTGAAAAATAAACCGGGGAAAGCATCTACCGGCTATATGACATTTTTGCCACGGTATAAAGCACCATTTGTATTTTCCTGCTTTAATCAGACAATTTTTGATATGCAGGTGCTGACCCATGAGTTAGGACATGCCTTTGCAGGATATATGGCAATGCGTCATCAGCCAATTGCAGATTATTACTCAGAGTCGACCGATATAGCAGAGATACATTCGATGTCTATGGAGCAGTTCTCTTATCCATATGCAGAGCGTTTCTTTGGAGAGCAGGCAGATAAATTCCGTTTTGCCCATTTGCAGGATGCGATTACTTTCGTGCCATTTGGTGTTGCAGTAGATGAATTCCAGCATATTTGTTACGCAAATCCATCTCTGACAGCTAAAGAGCGTACCTTAGAATGGAAAAAATTAGAAGAGAAATATATGCCATGGCGTAAATATGAGGCAGATGATTTCTTTGACAGAGGTGGCTATTGGTATCATAAACTCCATATCTATCTTTATCCATTCTATTATATTAACTACACCCTTACGACTATGGGTGCAATGGAGTTTAAGAAAAAGAATTATGAGAACCATGAAGTGGCATGGAAGGATTATTTGAACCTCTGCAAATGTGGTGGCAGCATGAGTTATCTCAAAACTTTAAAATATGCAAATCTGAAAAATCCATTTGAACAGGGAAGCGTGGCAAATGCTATCACAGTAGCAAAGAAAGAATTGTTTGAAAGTAAGTTTATGAAATAAGTCTGGTTATGAAAAGTTGCTATATTTGATAAAAATATCATTGCAACTGAAAAAAGCCCATTTTTCAAGGGTTGCAACTGCTGGTTGACAAATTGACAGGCTTAATTTATGGCGTGCAACCGCGAAATAGTGCATGATATAGCTATCAAAGGAACAGCCGAAAGTAAAAATACAAAAGATGTAAAACGGTTGTTCCAAATAAAAATAGCAGCGTCATGAATACGCAGAAAAGAGGAGACTATGATATTAGCAGACAAAATTATTACACTTCGAAAAAAGAATGGTTGGTCACAGGAAGAACTGGCAGAGCAGATGAACGTATCCAGACAGTCTGTATCGAAATGGGAAAGTGCCCAGTCTGTTCCGGATTTGGAAAAGATATTAAAATTAGGACAGATTTTTGGTGTCAGCACAGACTTCTTATTAAAGGATGAAATGGAAGAAGCTGAATATGTTGAAACTACTTCTAATAGTATAGAAGAAACTTCTGCACGCAGAGTATCCATGGAAGAAGCAAGTAGCTTTTTAAAGGTAAAAGAGCAGACAACAAAGCGTATTGCATTTGGAACAGTGTTATGCATTCTATCACCAATCTGTTTTATGATTTTAGGAGCAGCCTCCGAAGTTCCGGCTTACGGAATTAGTGAAAATTTGGCAGGTGGAATCGGTATGAGTGTGATGTTTGTATTGATTGCAATAGCGGTGGCAATTTTTATATCTTGTGAAATGAAAACAAGCTCTTATGAATATTTGGAGAAAGAAGTGATTGATACAGAGTATGGCGTGAATGGAATGGTAAAAGAACGCCAAAAACAGTTTAAGGATATTTATACAAAATATAATATCATTGGTACATGTAGCTGTATTCTTGCAATTGTTCCATTGTTTCTTGCAATGTGTATTTCCACAGAAGATTTTTATATGGTACTTGCAATGAGTATGATGTTTGTATTTGCCGCAATCGGTGTATGGTTCTTTATTCTTGTCGGAATTCCTTGGGCAAGCATGCAGAAGCTTTTACAGGAAGGTGATTATAGTGTAGAAGCAAAGCAGAATAAAAAAAGAAATGGTGGAATCAGTACTATTTACTGGCTTATAGCAACTGCAATTTACTTAGGTGTAAGTTTTTACAGTAATGAATGGGAGAAAACCTGGATTGTCTGGCCGGTGGCAGGTGTTTTGTATGCTGCACTAATTACAGCTTGCAATACCTTCCGTAAAGAAAAATAATTTGAAAAACAGGGACGCAGCCTAAATTCCGGAATTTGGGGACGCAGCCTAAATTTTGAAATTTAGGCTGCGTCCCTGGATTTCGAAAAAAAGGCTGCGTCCCTGTTTTTCATTTTTTCTTCACACTATATCCAAATGTGCCAAGTTTTTTCCCTAAAAGGAAATATTCCCCATGGGAGTAAGTCACAAGTTCTGCGGAATTCAGGTCAAACTTTCCAGTTTCTGTCATATATGCGTCATCAATGGTAACGCCCACAACATCAGCAATAATCATGGAATGACTGCCTAAAGGCTTGATTTCCCGCACCTTACACTCGATATTCACAGGGCTTTCCGCAATGCCCGGAGCATTGATGTGCTTAGAAGGCTGCGGAGTAAGTTTCATTTCTTTGAATTTATCAAGGTCTCTGCCGGAGCGGACACCACAGAAATCAGTAGCCTTTACTAATGCTTCAGTGGTTAAATTAATCACAAACTCGCCACTTTCTTCGATTAAGTGGTAAGAATAACGTTCCGGGCGGACAGAGATAGATACCATTGGAGGGTTGGTGCAGACAGTACCAGCCCAGGCAACGGTAATAATATTTGGTTTTCCGGCAAGCTCCTTTTTGGTGCAGAGAGGGTCATCTTCCTTTCCCTGACAGCTGACCATAACAGCCGGCAATGGGTAGAGCATATTGCCCGGTTTCCAGAATTGCTTTGCCATAAGTTAAAATCCTTCTTTCTTTATGTGATAGAAAAGTGCTCGTTTATTTCATCAGAATATCCATCAGATAAGTATAGACATCTTCGTTTTGTTTTTTCCAGTTGTCGCAGATTGCCTGTGCCTGTTCTTTTCTTTTTACTGTCAGAGTCAGGTCAATTAAGTTCGTGTCCCGTTCCCTGTACTGGCAGCGGACAGCGTAATCCTGATTTGGTGTTTTGAAATAGTCGGCAAGAATCGCATTATCATTGCGAAGTTCTAATTTATTTTTGGAAAGATAGCTGATAGTATCATTTTCAATTGCATCAGAAATCTTATCTTTAAAAAAGCCCAGAGTCTCTTTTCCGGCAGCAGTAATGGTATACTGGGTATTGCTGTGAGTAGACTCTGCACGAATTAAATCTGTTTCAACTAAATCACTGATGACCTGTTGAACCTTGAAATAATCCGTGTATTCCTGCTCTAAAAAGAAATTCGAAATCTGTGTATTTGTCAGTGGAAAATCCACCTTGTCTAACATATTTAAAATCGTTAATTTGTATATGGTAAATGGTTCTGCCATGTGTCTCTCTCCTTTAATCGTTTCTGAATTGTGTTTAAGACACGTTTCTTATCAGTACTCCAAAGTGGAGCAATCAAAAGAGAACGAGGTCCGTCACCGGTCAGCCGGTGAAGTACAATATGTTCTGGTAACCTTTCGATACAATCGACAATAAAATCGCAGTATTCCTCTAAGGAAAAAAGTGGAAAAGGTTCTTTTTCATAGAGACTGCCAAGGTCGGTATCTTTTAATACATGAAGCAGTTGAAGCTTTACTCCCTTAATTGGCAGGCGGGAAATATGGTCGAGGGATGCAAGCATCATGTCTTTCGTTTCTCCCGGTAGTCCTAAAATTAAATGAGTAATGACATCAATCTGATATTTGTCCAGTGAAAAAACAGCCTCTTCAAACTGGGAAAGGGTAAAGCCGCTGCGAATCCGGTGCAAAGTTTCATTATGAATGGATTGAAGTCCAAGTTCTACCCAGACCGGCTTGATACGGTTTAATTCAGCAAGCAGCTCTAATACCTCAGGCGGCAGACAGTCACATCTGGTGGCAATGGAAAGCGCCACAATATCAGGATGTGTGATTGCCTCTGAAAAAATGCGACGCAGGTATGCTACCGGTGCATAAGTATTTGTATAGGCCTGGAAATATGCAATAAATTTACGACAGCCGGATTTTTGCTGGATTTTTGATTTTGCATCCTCAATCTGTTCCGTAATGGAAAGGACAGGTGCAGAAGCAAAATCCCCGGAACCGCCGGCACTGCAGAAAATACAGCCTCTGGAATCGAGTGTTCCATCCCGGTTTGGACAGGTCATACCGCCGTTTAAAGAAAGGCGGTAGACCTTTTCACCAAAAGTTGTTTTTAAATAGTAATCAAGCGAATAATATCGCTTATCGCCCCATGTTTTTCTTTGCATTTTATTTAATATGCGCCTTTACCGCTGCGCTTACGACTTCTGCAACCCGTGGGTCAAAAGCCTCCGGCATAATAAAATCATCATTTAATTCTTCATCAGAAACAAGGTTTGCCAAGGCATTAGCAGCGGCAAGTTTCATTTCCTCCGTAATCTGTGCAGCACGTCCTTCTAAGGCACCTTTAAAGATACCAGGGAAAGCAATCACGTTGTTAACCTGATTTGGGAAATCGCTTCTTCCGGTTCCAACAATTCTTGCACCGGCAGCCTTTGCCACATCCGGCATAATTTCCGGAACAGGATTTGCCATTGCAAAAAGAATGGAATCTTTGTTCATAGAAGCAACCATTTCAGCTGTTACAATATTTGGAGCAGATACTCCAACGAAAATATCGGCACCCTTTAAAGCATCTGCCAAAGTACCTTTTTTATTCTCAAGATTTGTAACCTCAGTCATTTTCTGCTGCATCCAGTTTAGGTTTGGATAATCTTTTCCAATGATTCCTTCACGGTCGCACATAGTTACATGAGGGAAACCATAGGTTAAAAGAAGCTTTGTAATGGCAACACCGGCAGAACCGGCACCGTTTACAACAACTTTACAGTCTTCCTTTTTCTTGCCTGTCACACGTAAACCGTTGATAATACCTGCCAATACAACAATAGCAGTACCATGCTGGTCATCGTGGAATACAGGGATATCTAACATCTCTTTTAAACGCTCTTCAATTTCGAAACAGCGAGGAGCAGAAATATCTTCTAAGTTAATACCACCGAAGGCCGGTGCAATATTTTTAATGGTAGCAATGATTTCTTCTGTATCCTGTGTGTCTAAACAGATTGGAACTGCGTTTACATTACCAAATTCTTTGAATAAAACGCATTTTCCTTCCATAACAGGCATTGCTGCGTGGGCACCGATATTACCAAGTCCTAAAACGGCACTTCCATCAGAAACAACAGCAACAGTGTTCGCTTTGATGGTATATTTATAAGCAGCCTCTTTATCTTCTGCGATTACCTTACATGGCTCAGCAACGCCCGGTGTATAAGCAATTGCCAAGTCCTCGCGGGAATTTACCTTTGATTTTGCAACGGTTTCCAATTTACCATTCCACTGCTCATGCATGGATAATGCTTTTTCTTTTAATTCCATAATTTCCTCATCCTTTGCTATCTTTTTACCTTATTAAAATGTGACTGTATAAAATACAGACGCATGCAAATCAATCATAGCATTTACTTTTTCATTTAGCAAGAAAAATAGGACTTCCTATTTGGAAAAAAATAGTGTATAATGCAATCAATCGTAAAGTCAAATTGTCGTTTCTGACGTGAATCCCAAAGAGATATTTTTTAGATAGATTTAAGGAGTAAATGAATGAGAGAAAAGTATGAAAGCTTGTCCGTAGTTGTATTACGTGATTTGGCGAAATCAAGAGGGCTAAAAAACACTTCTACAATGAAAAAAAATGAACTTGTAGAGGCAATGCTTGCAGAAGATGAGAGACAGGGAGCAAAAGAGAGCGTGAAGACACCGGGAGAAGCAGGAAAAGCAGCCGGTGAGACAGCCCATGCAGAGGACGGAAAAAATACAAACGAGAAGAGAAATTTTGTACGCAGTAATGAGAGTCAGAAAAATACAGATGGCATCAAGATTGCTGAAAGGCAGAGTGAAGGAGCAAGAGATACTATAGCACCGGATGAGACATTAAATAGCCTTGACAGTGGAATTTCTGCAAATGGAATTTTAGAGGTTATGCCGGATGGATATGGATTCATCCGTTGTGAAAATTACTTACCGGGTGAGCATGATGTATATGTGTCACCATCCCAGATTCGTAAATTCAATTTGAAAACCGGAGATATTGTCTGCGGAAACACCAGAATTAAGACACAGCAGGAGAAGTTTTCTGCGTTGTTATATGTAACTTCTGTCAATGGTTACCATCCAAGTGTGGCACAGAAGAGAAAGAATTTCGGAGATTTGACACCGATTTTCCCAAATGAGAGAATCCGTTTGGAATATCCGGGCTGCAGTGTGGCAATGCGTATTGTGGATTTAGTTTCTCCAATCGGTAAGGGACAGCGTGGTATGATTGTATCCCAGCCAAAAGCAGGTAAGACAACTTTATTAAAAGAAGTAGCAAAGTCTGTTACCAGAAGTAATCCGAATATGCACCTGATTATTCTTCTGATTGATGAAAGACCGGAAGAAGTAACGGATATTAAGGAAGCAATTGAAGGAGATAATGTAGAAGTTATTTATTCTACCTTTGATGAATTACCGGACAATCATAAACGTGTATCCGAGATGGTAATTGAGCGGGCAAAACGACTAGTAGAGCACCAGAAGGATGTTATGATTTTACTTGACAGTATTACCCGTCTTGCAAGAGCCTATAACC
>CAYMIS010000096.1:0-12466 GCA_964390485.1 uncultured Roseburia sp.
GGTTGGTACGACGACCCATGCGTTTTAAAATCGTATCATTGGAATGCTGAATTGGCATATCCAGATAATGACAGACTTTTTCATTACGAATCATTGCATCGATTAATTCTTCATAAATTTCTTCCGGATAGCAGTACATAATACGAATCCAGAAAAGACCATTAATTTTATTCAATTCGTCTAAGAGCTTATGAAGAGATTTCTCTCCATAAAGGTCAATACCATAAAGTGTTGTTTCCTGGGCAACCAGAATTAATTCCTTTGCCCCAGCCTCCACAAGTTCTTTTGCCTGGGCAATCAAATCTTCCATTGGTACACTGCGGTAATTTCCACGAATGGATGGAATAATGCAGTAGGTACAACGTTTGTTACAGCCTTCAGCAATTTTTAAATAGGCAAAATGACCGCCTGTTGTGACACTTCTTTTGGTATTTAAGGTTGGAAGTCCCTCTAAGGTTTTGAAATTCTGATAAAAATGTCCGTCTAATGCCTGATGCACTGCATTCACAATATCCTCATAAGAATTGGTTCCTAAAATAGCGTCAACTTCCGGAATTTCTTTTTTGATTTCTTCCTGATAACGCTGAGCAAGACATCCTGTTACAATTAACGCCTTTAATAGCCCCGTCTTTTTATATTCTGCCATTTCTAAGATGGTATTGATACTTTCTTCCTTCGCATCATTGATGAAACAGCAGCTGTTAATAATAATGATATCCGCTTCTGTTTCATCATTTGTTATCTCAATTCCGTCATCCCGGAGCATGCCAAGCATAAATTCTGTATCTACAAGGTTCTTGTCACACCCAAGGGAAACAAATAATAACTTCATTCTTTCCTCCAAATCTACATAACGATAAAATCGCCCGGACGAACGCCGAGCGACTATTCTCACTTTGCCTTCTTTCATTCAAACGCACAAAGCGGTATATCCTGTCCACAAGCCCCTCTTACTGCTGTGCTTCAGGAATAATTTTCACTTTTCCTTCATAAAGTTCTTCTACCGCGTAGGATAATGGCTTTGGACAAGTAGCCTTGTCATTTGTTGGTTCCTCACCAGAGATAATCTGACGAGCTCTTTTTGCAGCTGCAATTACAATTGCATAGCGGCTGTTTACCACTGGTTCTTCACCGATTACTACGTCATTGTTTACTACTTCCATTAATTCTACATAAGATGGATGAATCATAATTTTACCTCTCTTCTGCCTTTTTCAGGCTTGCTTTCTATCTTTATAAAATTGCGTCAAAGACACATATCTAGCGAAATCCTGCCTAATTTACTTTGCAGTTCTGCTTCTTTACTATTGTACACAAATATGCATTATTTTGCAAATCCCATTAACTGGCTGCGCATTGCTGCAATGCTTTCCGAGTTACGGAATACCCGGTTCTTCTCATTCTGAATAATCGAATGAACTTCTTCTACACATTCCTCTAACACATCATTAACTACCAGATAATCGTATTCTTCAATTCCCTCTGCCTCTTCTACAGCTCTGGATAATCTGGATTCAATCACAGCTAATTCCTCTGTGCCACGTCCCACCAGACGATTCTTTAATTCCGTCGCACTTGGTGGTGTTACAAACAGCAATAAGGTATCCGGGAATTTCTCTTTTACCTTTAATGCTCCCTGAATCTCAATTTCTAAAATAACATCCTTACCGGCATTTAACTGTTCATCCACATAAGCCTTTGGTGTTCCGTAATAATTTCCCACATACTGGGCATATTCAATCAGTTCCCCTGCTTCAATCATTGCCTCAAATGCTTCTTTTGTCTTAAAAAAATATTCTACACCGTCAGTCTCCCCAGTTCTTGGTGCCCTGGTAGTTGCTGAAACCGACAATGCGTACTGATTGGAATATTTCTTCATTAACTCTTTCATAATTGTGCCCTTACCTGAGCCGGAAAAGCCAGATACGACAACAAGAATCCCTTTATTCTTTTGCATCACAATCTACCTCAGCTGCATTACCATTAAAACGCCCGGCCAGTGTTTCCGGCTGTAATGCAGACAATATAATTTTATTATTTTCCGTAAAAATCACACTTTTCGTTCTTCTTCCCTGCGTGGCATCAATTAAGTTTTCCTGCTCTTTTCCACGGGAAATCATTCGTTTTGCCGGTGCAGAGTCCGAAGAAATAATACTTACGATTTTGTCCGTATTTACCATATTTCCAAAACCGATATTCATTAATCTTGCCATAAATTCTTCCTTAAAAACAATCATTCATTTCGGAAAATACCTTCGTTTCGAAAGAACAGCCGAGTATTTTCTATTTCTAAAAGCTTATTCTATATTCTGAATCTGCTCACGAACCTTTTCAATGTCTGTCTTTAAATTGATTCCTGTGTCAGAAATCTCAAGACTATTTGCCTTTGAAAGAATTGTGTTAGCCTCGCGGTTCATCTCCTGGGCAATAAAGTCTAACTTACGTCCGATACTTCCACCGGCTTCTAAAGTTTCCTTGGTACTCTTAATATGACTTCTCAAACGCACCGTTTCTTCATCGACGCAGATTTTATCAGCAAAAATCGTTACCTCTGTGGCAATTCTTGCATCATCCATCTGCTTATCACCTAAAAGCTCCCGCACTTTACTTTCCAGACGTTCTCTGTAATCCTTCATAATCACTGGTGAACGTTCTTCAATAAAATCAACATAAGTGAGCATATTATCAAGTTTTCTGCAAAGGTCTGTTTTTAAATTCTCGCCTTCTTTGATACGGCTTTCCACAAACTGCTCTGCCGCACCTCGAATGGCTTTTTCCAGACCAGCCCAAAGCTCCTGCTCATTTATTTCCACCTGTTCCATGGTAAAAACATCCGGATAACGTGACAGGGTACTGACACGGATATCATTATCCAGTCCAAATTTCTCTGCCATTGCATTTAAGTGGTTCAGATACTGGCCTGCCAGTTCTTCATTATACTTTAATGAGTATTTCTCTTCAGAAAAATCTTCAAATGTGATATATAAATCAACCTTGCCTCGTTCCATATACTCTTTTAAAAGAGCACGGATTGTGCTTTCAAAAAAATTTAAAGACTTTGGCATCTTAATATTCACATCGAGATAACGGTGATTCACAGACTTCATCTCAACCGTATATTTACGATTACCTTCTGTTACTTCACATCGACCGAAGCCGGTCATACTTTTAATCATGTTTTCCTCCTGACCTGATATTCCAAAGTTTTAGGTCTTGCTCTAAATAAATTTCTCCAAAGCCTCTTCTAATATTATCATGCGCTTTCCTCTGGTACTATCAGTTTTACGTTCCTCGCATCTCTTATCTGTCTGAACCTGTATGCATAGGTCAATTTATTATAAAACCAAATTCTAGGGAAGTCAAACAAAAATATATGCTGTATTTCTTAATTTTTCAATCGAGAAAAACGGGGCATCCGTTGGACACCCCGTTTTCGTAATTTTTATTTTTTTGTGGTAACTGTTTTGGTCGCTGACCATTCAGAATAAAGTTTTGTGGATTTACCATTTACTTTTACAGTCTTGTAAGTACGAATTCTCACATAATACTTTTTCTTTGCTGAAAGCTTGGAAATCGCTTTCGTAGTTGTCTTACTGCTGGAAACAGTTACTGTTTTTGTTGTTTTACCTTTAAATTTATTGCTGGTTGAGTACTGAATTTCATATCCGGTAATCTCTTTGCCCTTCTTCCAGCTCACCTTAAAGCCCTTCTTTTGTGCCGTCACTTTCGAAATAGAAACACTCTTCGGAAGAATTGTAAAGGTTAACGTCTTTTTCTTAGTGCTTGAATAATTACCTTTGAATTTCACAGTAACCGTATACTTGCCCGGTTTCTTACAGCCACTGGAATAGCTTACTGTATAATCTGTATTTTCTTCTAAGGTATTACCTGCTTTATCCTTTACGGTAACGGTTGGCTTATATACCTTTCCAGTATAAACAAATTCTGTTGCAGAAAGCTTTACTGATTTAACGGCACTTAATTTTCCTTTGCTATTTTTCGTAATAACAGTTACTGGTTCTGACCACTCAGAATAAAGCTTTGTTGCTTTTCCATTTTCTGTAATCGTTTTATAACTGCGGATTCTCACATAATATTTCTTGTTTTCTTTCAAACCTGTTATTTTCTGTGAGGTTGTTCCACTCTTTGTAATTGTTTTCGACTTTGTTGTCTTGGCAGTAAATGCCTCACTGGTGGAATACTGAAGTTCATATCCGCTAACCGCTGCATCCTTTTTCCATTTTGCAGTAAAGCCCTTCTTCTCAGCGGTCATTTTGGAAAGGGCAGCCATTTTTGGTCGAATGGCAAACGCAAGTTCTTTTGTCCCCTTGTAATTACCCTTAAAGGTTATTGTTACCGTATATTTGCCAATGTTCTTACAGCCACTCGCATATGCAACGCTATAAGCTGCATTCACTTTTAACAGATTTCCTTTGCTGTCCTTTACCGTTACAGATGGTTTGCATTCCTTTCCACTATAAATATATTCTGTTTCTGAAAGTTCAATCACTGAAATTGCTGGAATTATGTTAGTTGATGCTACTGCGCCACAGCGGGTGCAGGCTGTTATTATTTTTCCATCTTTTCCAATCTGTGCTTCGGTAAGTTCCTTGGCATTTGCATGACCTAAGGCCTTTGTTGTCTTCTGGGCAACGATTATCTTCTTACATACAGAACAGTGACTTCCTTCTGTCAATCCTGTCTTTGTACAGGTTGCAGCTACTGCTTTATCTGTCACAACAGTATGTGGTAATAATGGCTGCTCCTCTGTCTTCACATGGTCACATTTTTCACAAGTATAAGTAATTGAGCCATGCTTCGTACAGGTAGAAGGTGTAGAAGCTGTCTGCTTATAATCGTGTACACATACAATGACATAGGCTTCTGCTTCTTCATGAATCTGGTCACCATGTTCGTTTGTCATGTCAGCCATTACTGTTACCGGAAAAGATGCCGGTGTATCCTCTGCCGGAATAATGTCCGTTAATACTTCTAAGCCAGTACCTGTCTCATCCAGCCGGAACAGGTCTGTATAGGCTTCCAGAGAATATGCTACATCCTGCTGGCTTACTCCTTCCGGATTATCGGTGGATATCAGTTTCAATTCTGCCGGAAGTTCTACCCGTTCTCCCGGTTCTGCAATTACATCACCGGTAAAGAGCTGATAATATGCTTCTGCAACATAAATTTCAAAACTCTGATAAGCAACTTCTGTCTGATTTTCTCCTTCCTGAGCATATGCCCGAAGTTCAATTGGAATCAGCCATCCCACACTATTTTCTGCTGCCACTTCCACATGAAGTGTGTTAGAGTTTTCTCCTTCCGGATTCAAATACACAATATCACTGCAATCCGGATTTCCGAGAGCCCACTCAAATACTACTTCGCTTGTATTATCAACATAGCTTTCATTCGTTTCTTCATTATAGTACCAATGATTAATGTCAGCCATCAAATCAATGCTTCCTCCCGGAAGTACGCAATTCGTATTCGTCGTTGACCACATATACATGATATACATATCTGTTTCAATATAAATATCAAATGTGTTCTCTGCGGTCTGCCCATCCAGCGTATTATAGGTAATGGTTGCAACTGCATGTCCGGTTCGATTAAAGCACATATCCCATCCGGTGCTGCCCTCCCATTCTACAAGGGTTACCACAGCACCATCGCCAGATTCACCCTCAGCATTGGAAACTTCAATTGATACAATCTGGGTTTCAAGCTCTGCACCATGTGGATATTCCGGATTCTCTACATAAACCACCATATTTTTTGAGAATACATATTTCCATTTTGGTATACAATGAATATTTTCAGATTGTACTCTATAGTCACATATTTCCTTACGAATATTGACACCTGTTTGTGTTTGTGCTACTTCTTCACCACCGGCTGTTACAATTACCCGAACATCAATCCATGTATTATCCGGCATATTCTCTTCGGTATATCCCTGCGCCGCTATAACATCATCCCAAAGTCCGTTCGCATATAACGTAACTGCTGACTTATCATCCTTTACACTATAAGTTGCATTTGATTCGCCTACTTGATAGGTAAATGTTCCATTTTCATCACATAAACCAACTTCCCACTGGATGTCATAAGTTTTGCCTTCTAAATTCTGTGTATCTAAGAACAATTCATAGGCTTCTCCATTTCCTTCATTTGTAAAAATCCAGGTATGTCCATCACCACGCAAATCCCTAAAGTACACACTATAATCTACATCATAGAAATCCCAGAAACGGCGTGTCACTTCATTATAATTGCCTTCCTCATCTGGTCGTTCCGCTATAAAATTTATTTCTGTATACCAGTTTTGTAACTTTCTAAATGTAAATGGTGCTGTTCCTACTGCATTACCATCAGATAATACTGTATCGTTACCATCTGTTACTTCAAAGGCATTTGTATCCCATTCTATACGATATTGTACATTCTCTGTTACCGCTTCCACTCCCTGTGGATAACAATGATAGTAAAGTTCCGGTGTAACCGTTACTGACTCACCAACTGCCAGTTGCTGGGTATCCGGATGAATTGGGTCTAAGCGGTAATACTCATTGCATACATAAATATTGTAATGAGAATAAGCCACTTCTTCTTTTCCATTTTCTCCCTGTATAAAGGCACGTAAAGCGATTGGAATAGTCCATCCCATTGCAGCTTCTGTATCCGGCACATTCACATGAAGTATCGTTGGTTCTCCACTATCCTGTTCCATTGACATAATGCTGTTGCAATTTTCGTCCTCAAGCATCCATTCATAGGTAATTCCTTCAATACTACCCGGATAATGTCCCATTTCTTCACTGTAGCATTCATGATTTATGGCAGCAGATAAATCCATGCTTTCTCCCGGAAGCATCTGCTCCACGCCACTACTTGAACTAATATTTAATTCATATACATCTGTACCAACCCAGATATCAAAAATCTTTTCCTCTGTCTGTCCACTATGTGTTGTATATGTAAGAGTGCCAATTGCATGACCATAACGATTCACATGCAGTTCCCATCCATTACCGTCGTCCCATGCTCTTACCATAGCAACTTCGTCTTCCCCGTCGTCATCCGGAGCATTTTCTACGGTAACAGATGTTATGGTAGTGGAAAGGTCACGACCATGTGGATATTGAGCATTTTCTACATAATAATTTAGATTTTTATCAATACCATGGGACCAAAATGGCAGCATAGGCATACCCTCTCCCACCGGGAAGTCATAATCATAAACTTCCGGGCGAAGCTGTACGCTAATATCTTCTCTTTCCACCTCTACGCCATCAGCTTTTACAATAACACGGACATTAAACCAGATATCCCATGGTTCTTCCTCATACTGTGAAACCAATGCGTCCCAAAGCCCATTTCCATGTAAAATTAATGCTTTATTCGTTTCATCGTAACTATAGGTAGTATCTGAAGCTGGTACTGTATAATAATAATTTCCTTCATCATCACAAAAACCAACTTCCCACATAAGACTGCAATTATCTATATCCTCATTCACAATATCCAGATTTGTGGTATCCAGAAGCAGATTATAATCTTCACCGGAATTCTCATTTGTAAAAATCCAGGTATTTCCATCTCCACGCAGTTCATAGAACCAGACATCATAATTTACTTCAAAGAAATCCCAGAAACGGCGCATTACTTCATAATTATTACCTTCTGAATCTGTCAGTTCCGCCACAAGCGTTACATTCGTATGCCAGTTTTCTAATTTCTTCAAGGTGTATGGAGCAGTTCCATATGGTTCCTCATAGGTTAAAACCTTACCATTACTATCGGTAATCTGAATTGCATTGGTGTCCCACTCGAAACGGAACTTCGCTTCTTCTGTCAAATCACTCATTTCTTCACCATAAGTATGTTTATATAATGACGGAGTAATTTCAACTTTTTCACCAACACCTAATTCAGAATCATTCATATTAATCGGTTCTAAGCAATAGTAACTATCACATATATTCATATGGAAACACTGATATGCAACTTCTTCACCCTGCATATACGCCCGCACTGCAATCGGAATCCACATTCCCTGATTTTCAATGTTATCTGCTACCGTTACATGAAGAGTTTTTGACTCGTTTCCATCCTGTTCAATCGTTACAATACCCTCCGGAATATTCTCATCTTCAATACTCCATACAAAGGTAGCATCATCTGTATTTCCCTGATAATGACCATTTTCTTCATCGAAGCATTCTAAACTGAAATTAGCAAATAAATCAACAGATTCTCCCGGCAGTATCTGTTCTACTCCGGCAGCAGATTCTATTCCCAGACGATAAACTTCCGAACCTATCCAGATATTAAAGTTCTTTTCTATTTGCTGTCCATTGCAATCATTATAAGTAAATGTACAAACAGCATGGCCAAAGCGTTCCATATAAAGATTCCAGCCATTGCCATCTTCCCATTCATACAAAGATACCGCGTCCCCTTCTCCCTCATCATCCTGTGCATTTGTTACCGTAAATGAGGTAATTTCTCCTGTATTCTCTGCTCCATACGGATATTCCGGATTCTCTATATAGTAATTAAAATACTTATCAACGCCCATATTCCAATATGGCAGCTGGCTTACATCATCACCCACCGGCAAACGGTAATCGTAAACTTCCTCTCTTACATCAAAATGTAAGTCTGCTTCTGCCACCGGTGTTCCGCTGGCGTTATCCGTTACAGCCACACGCACAGCAAGTTCTCCTGCGCCTGCTTCTCCTGTAATTGTAACAGAAGATGAATCATCCGCTTCTATATAAGAAATTGCATCATTTTCATAGATACTGCCATCATTATTAATTGTTCCAATTTCCCATGTAAGGGTATATTCTCCATCAGAAGGATTCACCACATCAGCGTTAAAAGTCTGACTCTCACCAACAAAAAGCCATGTATAATTTTCTTCACGCAAGTCTTTACCAGAGGAAATAGAAACAGACCAATCTTCTTCCGAAAATGTGCGAATACTATCTTCTCTAATGAATTCCTTTTTCTCTGTTCCAGATTCAGTTAATGACATATCTTCAAAATCATTCTCTTCTGTTTCTGAAACTACTTCACTTGCTATTTCCTCTGTGTCAGTAATCACAGAAGTGTCGGTTTCCGATGTGTCAGCCATCTCTGTTACGATATCTTCCGGCGCAGTTGTTTCTGGTTCTTCTTCGGAAACAACAACTGTTTCTGACTCTCTTATCTCAGTTTCCCTATTCATATCAGCCGGTTCCTCGGAAACGTCTGATTCTTCGGTGGATGTTTCTTCCTCTTCCAAAGCTTCCGTGTCAAAAAAGGTTTCCGTTGAAGCAGATTCCGTATTCACAGTCTCTTCCGTTACAGAAACCTCTTCACTTAAAGCCTCTTCCGGCGGTGCCGTTATTTCTGCTTCTTCGTTTAAGGGTTCCTCATTTTCCTGGGCAGATTCCACATTTTCCGGAATCTCCGCAGCTGTTACCGTAGAGCCAGTTCCTAAAACCTGTGAAAAAATGGTTACTACCGCTAACAGCATTGCTAAATATCTTTTCCTCATAAGCGCCCTCCTTTTCTTCCCTCATTACTCTTCACTGACCAAAAGTACTATATATCCATATTTTATTACGATTTTCTATAAAACACAAGAAAAATGTATGACTTTAGCACCAGAAAACGTTTGCATTTAGTCAATTTGCATAAAATCTTTAAATTTCATAACAAACAACCACATATTTTTCTCATATATGTGCAAACTAACCCTGACATCATAAGAAAAGAGGTTACAACAATGGTAAATGACGATACAATTAAATTATTACGGGAATGCAATTCCGGCATTCAGATGGCTGTCTATTCTATCGATGAGGTGTTAGATAATGTCAAGGATACTGCACTTTTAAATATCCTCACTTCTTCCAAAGCCGAACACGAAAAACTTGGTGATGAAACCCATTCTCTTCTTGCAGAATATGGTGACACCATTAAAGAACCAAGCGCAATTGCAAAAGGAATGTCATGGATGAAGACAACTGCCAAGCTTGCAATGGAAGAAAGCGATGCCACTGTTACAGACTTAATTACGGATGGCTGCAATATGGGAATCAAATCCTTATATCGTTACCGCAATCAGTATCAGGGTGCAGATGCCAAAGCAAAAGACTTATCAGAACGTCTGATTCGCACGGAAGAGGATTTACGACATGAATTAAGGGATTATCTGTAATGATAATCCCTTTACATATTTTGCTGCATTGTTCTAATTGGTAGTCCGGGTTTCTCCCTCTTCTATTTCAAAATAATCCAAAAGTTTCTGCAGCATCTCCGATGATTCTCCATACTTTTTAATGTCTCCTTCTTTCAACAGGGAAACAAAATCTTCTGTTCTTACATAGTAGGTATAAAGCGTATCTGTTTCTGTATAATCCCAGCGAAATTCGCTACAATTATCTACCAATGCAAGAAAAACTCCAGCCAGCTTCCATAATTTTGTTTCCTCCGGTTTTGTGTCAAAATGAATCGTAATCCAGTATGGTTCTTCCTTTGTCTGAAGTTCAACACCGTTAGAACTGCTAATTTCTAATTCCTCATACATTCTGGCCATAATCCTGCCATTTGCCGGCATATCTCCAATGTAGGGATTTTTCAGTGCATACAGTTCCTCTGCCAGCTTCGAAACTCCCTCCTTATGATTCGACTGTATTCCGGTTTCTGTGCCGGAAATTTGCTCCTTCTGGTTTTCTGATTTATCTGTTAAACAAAATAATGCTGTAAGAATCAATACTATTACAGCCAGCACAAGCATCCCAGCAGCAGGTTTTTTGTCATTTAAAATCTGTTTAATACGGCTTTTCGTATCATTTTCTCCAAATGCCAGTGGAGACGGCATTGGAAAATGCTTATCACTGCCAAAGTTTAAAAGCAATATACTATAGGCTTTTCTGTCATGGACCGTCATATTCTTTAGCACATGGGCATCACAGCTCATTTCCATATCACGTTTCATCAGAAAAAAGCTAACCCACATCAATGGATGAAACCAGTAAATGCTTAGTAGGAAAAAAGCTGCCATTTTCATCAGATAATCCCGCCGTCTGACATGATATTTTTCATGTAATAGCACATAAAAGCGTTCCTCTTTGGTCAGGCGATATGGAAGATAAATCTTTGGCGAAAAAATCCCCAGCACAAAGGGGGATGAAATTCCTTCTGCTTCGTAAATGTCCTCCTCTATTTTGGTAGCAAAACAAAGCCTCTTTTTCAGGCGGATATAGGAAACCACACCATATAACATCATAAGACACATTCCAAGCAGCCAGCATATCATCTGCCATTGTTCTGTTAAAATTTGCAGATAATGTATTGCTTTGCTGTCGTTTTCTGGCGGATTGGATTTTCCATTGTCATTCTCATCGGCTGTTTTATTTGCATTTTCTGATAAATCAGCAGTTTCTAATGACTGCGTTATTTCTTCGTTTATTGAAGATTCCGCATTCTCTATGTTCTTACTCTGCAAATCCAGTTCATCTGCTGTTTCATAGGCATTCCTATTGCCTTCAAACACTTCGAGTCTCTGCACTTTTTCAACCATATTAAAAACGCTAATTTCCGATGGCAGAGATACCGGACAAATCAGTCGGATTGCAACCACTCCCCAAAGCAGATAACACATTTTACTTGATATATGCCTTAAAAACAAACGGCACAGCAGCACCACAAGAATTACAATCGTTATTGTCCATGCCATATCTCTGACATATTCCCAGCAGTCAATCAAGCCCCACCATATGATTCTCAATCCTAGTTCCATAACATCTCATCCCCTTTTCTATCAAGTCTACTCCACATGGGAATCTATCATTTTCTTAATTTCTTCTGCTTCTTTTACAGAAAGCTTTCTGCTGTTTAAAAATGCCGCAAGAAAACTTGGCAGAGAACCGCCAAAGGTACGTTCCACAAAAAACTCTGTTTCTACGGACTGGCAGTTTTCCTTCTCCACTAGTACGGAAACGACTGCGTTTTCATTTTTAATAAATCCCCGCTCAGAAAGCTTTTTAATAACGGTATAGGTCGTGGACTTTTTCCAGCCCAGCTGTTCATTGCAGAGTGTAACCAGTTCCCCGGAATTCACCGGTGCATGCTCCCAGACAATCAACATAAATTTGTACTCGCTGTCGCAAAGTTTTAAATCTTCCATGGTTGTTTCTTTCACATCCTTTGTAATTCTTATTTATATGTTACAAGTATTATAAATTTAATAGGATATAATATGTTGAAATTATATTCTCTTATAAAGTCTATAGGTATAGACTTCCCATCCTTGTATAAGTCTATACCTATAGACCTGCAATGTCAAGCTTTTGAGATAATCTTTTCCGTCATCATCGAAATACAAAATTTCAGCAAAAAACGAAGAAATACCGTAAGCGATTAATAAAACGGTGCCTAGAAAAATAATGGAGACTGGTATATAATA
>CAYMIS010000097.1:0-12438 GCA_964390485.1 uncultured Roseburia sp.
TGTGCTGCCGGAGACAATTCATCCATATGCTTTACCACTTCTGTTTTACATGGCATCGTCACATTACAGCCACGCATTTTAAATGTCTTCATGGCTGCAATTGCATCCTTTACTTCTTCAATTTTTATATCAAATGCAACATATGCATAATCTAAACCCAAACGTTCAAAACTATAATTATACATCGCTGGCGAACCTGAATGTCCTACCGGCGAACCAATCAATGCTAAAAGACCTGTATGTCCTGAAATTCTGCTCTCCATCCTACGAATCCCTCCAAAATAAATCTTATCTCCCTTATCATAGCTGTTTTCGTAATGTATCGCAAGCACTTTTTCGCTTTAAATCAAAAAAGACCCCTATCTGTTTTGCAAATTTCACTTAATATCCTTTGCAAAAACAGATAAGGGAAACCCTTGTATTTAATGATATGAAATTTTTATACCTTCTTTTGTGAAGATAACCTGCATTAGTTTTTTACCCAGAAAAGGCTGCATCGCCTGCTTTAATTCTTCTTCGTCGCCGTTTTCCATATTTCCATCTGTCATTAATATAATAAGCTTTGCTCTTGCCTGAAAAAGCTTTAAGTAATCCACAAGAACTCTCATTTTCTTGGTGCTTTTACACATTTCATAATCAGAATAATAGCTTTCCATCAAAAGCATTGCCATCGGGCTTACTGTATTGGTTATACCATCATCCGATGACCAGTCCACAACGTTTAAGCGGACATTGCGAAATACTTCGCTATGCATTTTTAAGGAACGTAACAACTGTGGCACTGCCTCTAGGACTGTTTCTTTAGGCAGATTATGGTCTAATACCACTGCCATCTCTAAAATGCCGCCATCATAATTTCCCTTTACATGAAGAATTCGTTCCACACAATTTTTAAATTGCTGTAAAAATACTGGTGAAAAATTCATTTTCCTATTCCTCTATCACTGGTGTAAAGTCCTCTGTATCACCACAGAAAAATCCTCCGCAGCCTTCACAGATTGTTTGCATAATTTTTTTTGCCTCTTCATAGTCCTCTGGTTTAAAGGTTACAAGAAAGACAGTTTTTACACCTCGTTCACTGACAAAGGCTGCTGTAATTTCATCCTTCGGATGAACCTCTGTCTCTTCCATATCAAAGGAGCTTTTCTCTGCCCATCCAATTTCTAATACACCTGCTTCTTCCCAAACTTCTATATCGTATGAACTATCCGACGCAAATGCCCGTCGGATGTCTGAAACATGCTGCTCCTCTGTAGACATATAAAGCCATTCTCCCGGCACAGCCGGTTTCATGACTTTTTCATTTTCAACTTTTTTTCCAGTTCTAAACTTTTTGTTTGCTTTTTTTGTTTTCTGGCTCAAGACTGCCTCCTTTTTAGCGGAATTTACCAGCAGAGAACTTCATTTCCGTCCTCAGTGACAAGCACCATAATTTCCCACTGAGCTGATGGAAGTCCATCTTCTGTATATACTTCCCAATCATTCTTGGAATCTACATATATCTCAACTTTTCCCATGTTTACCATCGGTTCAATCGTAAATATCATTCCCGGAACCATTAACATCTCTTCACCGCGTTTTGAATTATAGCCTACCCACGGATCCTCATGGAATTCCAGACCTACTCCATGTCCACCAATCTCACGTACAACGGTGTAACCATTTGCATATGCATGGTCATGAACTGCCTGACCCATATCTCCTAAAAAGCCCCAAGGCTTCACTTCCTTTAAGCCAATTTCAAGGCATTCCTTTGTCACCTGAACAAGTCTCTTCTTCTCCGGACTTACTTCCCCAATGCAAAACATTCTGGAAGAATCTGAAAAATAACCATTTAAAATAGTAGAGCAGTCTACGTTAATAATGTCTCCAGCCTTTAATATCACATCCTTAGATGGAAAACCATGACACACCTGGTCATTTACAGAGGTACACACACTGTATGGATATCCCTGATAATTTAATGGTGCAGGAATTCCTCCCATATCAGTTGTCATATCATATACAATTTTATCAATCTCTGCTGTACTCATGCCCTCATGAATATGTTTCTCAATATAATCAAGCACTGCAATATTTATCTTACAGCTTTCCTTAATTCCCGCAATCTGTTCCGGGGTCTTAATAATCTCTCGTGATGGTACAATGTGACCTGCTGCTGCATATTTTGCAAGCTTCGCATCAAAAGCCTCGTGACAAATTTTATACTTTTTACCGCAACCACACCAACATGGGTCATTTCTGTTTAATTTAACTGCCATTTTATTTTCTCTTTTCTATCTTCTCTTCTATCTTTTTAACTTTAAAGGCATCCTGCCTTTCATACTTCTAATATCACTTTTATTCTATAAGCAAAGTTAATCTTTACTGTAGAATAAGTCTCTTGTTAATAATTATCCAATGTTACATCGCCCACATCAACTCTGTCCCAGACATCTTCATTCACAATAATCTCATAGGTTTTCTTTAATGCAGCATATGCATCCCCATTAAAATTATAGTCTTCATAATTCACAGTTTCCGCTTCACACAAAATACTTTGATACTTGTTTGCGAGCGCAATCTGCCGCATGGTCTCATACAGCACATCTTTTGTTACTCCAAGACTTTCCAGCTGCCCTTCTTCCAAATCGGAACAAAAATCATATGCTTCATTTGTATAGTATTTTTCTTCCTCTTCGCTTAAGGTTACGCCTTCCTCAATTGCCAATTTGTAAAAAATAATATCGTGGGCAGCCATTTCCAATACAGTTCTTTTCGCAATCTCCCCAACAAACTCTCCATGCTCATGGATGTTCCAATAAGCATTCGGATTCTCAGGGTCATAAACAAGAGCCTGCTGCTGAACTATTTTTTCTTCATAAGCAACATAAAAAGCAAGTTCTTTTAACGTAATGCTTTCTCCGTTAATCGTCATTGCTGACTCTTCAAGGGCTTTCGCATAGACAATATCTGCCCTCATGCGATTATGTCGGACAGCAAATGCAATTACTACTACGAATGCTAAAAGCATCGTAATGATAAATTTTCTCTGTAATTTCATATATTCTCCATCGGAATTTCCGTATTATTACTGGCAAAGCTTTGCAACGACCTGATTAATCACGCTTCCTTCTGCTTTTCCCTTTAACTCCGGCATTACATTTTTCATAATCATGCCTTTGTTTTTGCTGGCAACTACCTCTGCAAACTTCTCTGTAATAAATGCTTCTACTTCCTCCGCGGACATCATCTTTGGTGCATATTCCTGGAAAATATCAAATCTTGCCTGGTATTCTTCCTTCAAATCTGTTCTGGAATCCGGGCAACTGTCTAACTGTTCTTTTACGGATTTGATTTCTTTTAAAATCACACGGTCAACGATTTCTTCGCTAATGTTGTCTCTGCATCCTTCATCAATTGCCACCTTCTTTGCGGCTGATACCAACACTGAAATCGCATCTTTGCGCACCTTATCTTTTGCCTTCATTGCTGCAATCATGTCCTTCTGTAACTGTTCAAACTGCATATTCTTATCCTCCTCATAATAATTCAATTTCTATTTTTTTATCAGCATCTTCTTCTATTTCTCTAAGAATCAGCTAGTATTATAGCATTTTATCCCTTGAATGACAAATCATTCCTTGTTCTCACTTTTTTATAATACTCTTCGAATCGTTGAAATAGTACGGTAGGTTGCACTGCCATAGCAGATTCCTTTCGTCGGACTGGAGGCATGCACGATTTTTCCATCTCCCATATAAATTGCCACATGTCCCGGATAACAGATAATATCTCCTGCTTTGGCACAGTTATAGCTGACCGGATTCCCTTTGCTCTGCATAGCATAGGAGCTTCTTGGCAGATAAATTCCAAATTCCTTAAAACATGCCATTACAAAATACGAACAGTCACAGCCTTCTGTTAAGCTTGTCCCACCAAACACATAGGGATTTCCCACAAACTGGCTGGCATACTTAACTACATCACTGCCCTTTACGCTGGTGGTATATGCCGGATCCAAATCATTATCGGTAAGACCATTGGAGCTGCCTCCATTATCCTCTGATTCTTCTTCGCTATTTTCCCCGGAACTACTATTTTCTGAACTATCCTCTGAGTTCTCCGCCATCTGTGTAGAGGCTTCATTACCGCTTTCTGTTCCCTCTGTATCACCGGAATTCTCTGTAGCCTTAGCAGCCTCTTCTGCAGCACGTTTTGCCTCTTCTTCCGCAGCTTTACGAGCCTCTTCCGCAGCAATTTCTGCCTCGATGGCAGCTTCCTGCTTGGCAATAATCGTATTCTGCTGCCGTATGGTTTCTGCATATTTACCAGCAATCTTTTTGGCATCCTTTAACTGCGCATCAAATGCCGCTATATCACTGCTTTTTTCATCAATTAAAGTCTCTAATGCAACCGCCTGCTCCTGATAATTGATTTGCAATTCTTCCATCTCTGCCATTTCTTCCGCAAGCTGAATCGTCAAATCTTCTACCTGCTGCACAATTTCCTGATAAGCAGTCAGCTGGTCTCTGTCATAATCGTAAACTCTTGATACATATTCTACCCGATTCAATAAATCCGTAACGCTTTCGGCTCCTAACATGGCAGCAAACATATTTCCATCGCTATTTTCATACATATACTGAATACGGGTCTTCATTGCCTCATATTGTGTTTCTTCTTCTTCTCTGGCCACCTTAAGATCCGCATCTGCCTCCTCAATTTGTGCCTGCTTTTCCTCTATGTCTGCGTCTAAAAGTTCCATATCGGTCAACAATCCAATCAACTGGGCATCATATTCCTCCATCTCCTGCTGCAGCTGACTTTGTGCAGCGTGAATGGAATCAATCTGATTATTAATTTCATCTAATTCCTGCTGTGCCTCTTCTTTTAAATTCTCGGCATTTTCCTTCTTATTCTGTGCTTCCTCAATCTTTGATGCATACACAGAATAACCACTGCCTGCTAATATTGAAAAAGTAAGCAGGAGTGCAATTATTTTTCTATCTGTATGTATTCTGCAAATTTGTTTCCATATATTCATTCCCAGTACCTCAAAAAAATAGATATAGTGTGTTATGCCCACTATATCTATTTTATCATATCTTCATATGAAATTGTTAATATTTCCACATTTTGCTATTTTACGCTTTTAACAACAAGAATCCGCTCTCCCCGTTCAAGTCTTTCATCTTTTTTATTGTTATTTCGCATGATTTCCTCAACCGTGGTATGATTCTCTTTGGCAATGGACCAAAGCATATCCCCATCCTTTGCTATATATCCAATCAGTCCCGGCTTTTTTCGCAGTTCTTCTAAATCCAGAGGTTCTTCTTTTACCTCATTAATATTTGCAATCTGTTCTTCCCCTAGCGCCAGAAGTTCCAACCCAATCACAGCCTTAATCTCTACATGTTCCTGATCCAACATCACTGCTGACAACTGGTTTAAACCACATTCCAGTTCTGTCATAAGCTGACCTTCCGTTTCCGGCATTTCAATTAATTGTTCAAATGGGTAAATCTGTTTCAGTACACCAAGGGGCATCTTATCATCTGTCGTAATATATAATAATTCTACTACAAGAACTCCCTCTGCATACATTCCATTCTTCCGAAGCTCCGTCTTCTCTAAATGCACTTCTCCTTCACAGGAGCAGATTTGTAATATTTTCTCCTGTGTCTCCTCTAATTCAATATGTTCTGCCAGCCTGCACTGAGAATCATTTTTTACCAAAAGACTCTCCAGCACTACATTTTCCCGAACTGGAAGAAGCTGTTTCTCCAGAGAATATAAATCCTCCAGCACTTCAACTTCATCCTCGCGCCAGATTCGGATATCCAGATTCAGCCCCAGTTCCATCACCAGCATACGTTCTTCTCCATCGTAATCCGGCTTTACCTCCAATTCTTTGGACACCGGCCAAACCATAATTTTATAGATAATTTCTGCATCCTTTTCTACTGCCGCCCCGGCATCACACGCAACATTACATTCTAGCGGCAGCACCGTTTCATACCACTGAATTCTGTCTGTTTCTTCCTCCTCGCTATAAAGCAGGGATACCAGTACTTCGCCACTCAGCTTAATTCCCTCTGCCCCCAGATAGCTGTTAATATTTCGTACTTCAATGCTTTTCCATAAAATTTCCTGCACATTCGGTTTACTTGACGGCAGCACGAATTCATTTTTCTGTCTGCAAAAATCCTTCTTTGCATAGATTAGCTGCAAAGCTTCTGTTACTTTTCTCCGCTGTTCACAGCTGCATTCTTCTACAATCCCACTACATATTTCCCGCTCAAGTTCCATCTCAGCTTCTGCCTTTAAAATGAGCAGCGCTCTTACGCTCAATTTTCTTGAATGAATAACTCCGATACTTAAATCATCAATAATACCTTCTGCCCGAACCTTATCGTATTCTGTTAATCCCTCAATGTTTAATTTCTCCTGAAAAGGAATTTCACCCTTTAAGGAACTGATTTTCCCTGTTTCCTGGTCACTGCGGTATAAAACCTTAAACACCAGCTTTCCTTTCATCCAGACTGCTCCGGCTGCCGGCGTGATTTCCTCAAAGATAAGTTCTCCCTTTTCCTTTAATACCTTTACAATATCCGGGCGATAATCCGGCACATTATAATCATCATCCAGCGTAATCTGATTCACCGCTCTTCCTTTTTTCTGGCAGCTATGTAATTTTATTTTTCTTAATTCCAAAAAAAATCCTCCAATCCGACGCTTTTTACATTCTATTCGAACCAGAGGATTTTTATACATATGAAATTGTTAACAAAGCTTCATTCTAATATCTTTTGTAATAATATCGTTGTAACTAAAGGATAATAACTGTGGTGGATTCTCTTCCCTCTTATCTTTAATAAGAACGGTAAAAACACTTGGGTACGCTTTCTGGATAACACCTTCCTGAATGTCAACCTTATTACGACCTCTGTCAAGCTGAATTAATACTTTACTGCCACACTGCTGGCGCACTGAAGCTCTAACCTTATTGATGTCTGCCTGCTGCATTCTTCTACCTCCCTAACTCAATTATTCTCTAAATGAGTGCCTTTATACTACTTTACTATATCACAGTGTTAAATCCGTGTCAATTCAATTTGTGAAATTTTTCCTATTTTTGAGAAATTTTATTCAAATATAACATTTTCTTCCTGCAACGTTGTACGAACAACAATGTAAGGAAAACTCGGGCTTTTCGTAATTGTTTCTCCTTTTCTCGGTCCTATCAGTTCCGTGGAAAAAAGTACCGAGTTCGTTGTCAGATACAGTTCCTTTAAACGGATGCTATAGCCACCTGTTTCCTGCTCACCATATCCCCGTACTATGTATAAATGAGTATCTGTCTCATAGGTCAGTTTAAAATCCGCTGCCTTCTTATCCTCAATATCCGCCAAAAGCTCTTCCGGAATATTTTCTTCTGCTATTATTTCATATTCCAAATCCCTCACCTTTGTTTGATTTGACTCCTCTATACTGCAGCCACAAAAAATTCCGGTCACAAGCAACAAAACACCAAATACAGCGATATGTTTTCCTACCCTTGTACCGCTTTTCATGTCATATTTTTTCATGATACACGTTCCATTCCTTTCCACAATGTTAAAAATTACCTCTATTACATTCTATGCAGTTATTTCGATATTTATTTGTTGTTTTTCTCATTTTTTCCATTTATAATATAGGGAGTATTGTTTTTAACAATGAAAAATATTTTCAATTAACAATTCGGAAAGGATTATTATGATTCGCACTATTTTTGCCCTTTTATTTATTATTCTTTTTTTAATCGTAGGAATACCAATTCTGGGTGTAGAATGGATAATTGGAAAATTTAATAAGCAGGCAGCAGATATCAGCCAGCTGCGCATCGTTCAATGGGCCTTTAAAGTAATACTTTTTATCTGCGGAACAAAGGTTACTGTTATCGGTGAAGAAAATGTTCCAAAGGATGAACCAGTTTTATACATTGGAAATCACCGCAGTATTTTCGACATTGTCATTACCTATGCCCGTTGTCCGCGTCTTACCGGATATATCTCCAAAAAAAGTGTAGAAAAGGTTCCTTTACTTAATCTTTGGATGAAACGTCTTCACTGTCTCTTTATCGACCGGGAAAATGTAAAAGAAGCTTTAAAAACAATTTTGTCCGGTATTGATAACGTAAATAATGATATTTCCATGTGTATTTATCCTGAGGGAACCAGAAATAAAACAGAAGGTGAATTACTTCCTTTCAAGGAAGGTAGTTTCAAAATTGCAGAAAAAACCGGATGTGCTATTATTCCAATGGCACTTTCCAACTCCGCTGAAATTTTTGAAAATCATTTTCCTTTTATTAAGAAAACCCATGTCGTATTAGAATACGGAACACCTATTTATCCAAAGGACTTAGACAAGGAGACCAAAAAGAAAATCGGCATACACTGCCAGGAACTTCTCCTAAAAATGTTAGAAAAGAATAATGAGTTAGTTTAACATTGAAATACTGACGCAAACAGCCCTTACGTTTACAGATTATATACTGTACCATAAGGGCTGTTTTATGTGATACTATTCTGTTAATGCTTTTACAATCTCTGCAAATCCCATAAAGTGAGAAGCTTTTACCAATATACTGTCTCCCTCCGTACGATTTGTCAAAAGTTCTTTGATTAATTCCTCTTTTTCCGGATAATAATGTACTTTCTTTACACCGCCAGATTTCCGTGCCGCCTCTGCAATTTCAAGGGACAGGTTTCCTGTGCAGTATAATATATCTATCTGCTTTCCTGCAAAATGTTCACCTACCATGGCATGAAGCTGCTTTTCCTCTGCTCCAAGTTCCCCCATATCTCCTAATACTGCAATTTTTCTTCCCGGTGCTTTTGCAAGAACATCAATGGAAGCCTTCATGGAAACCGGATTGGCGTTGTAACAATCATCAATAATTGTTATACCCTCCTTATGAATCAGATTACTGCGTCCACCAATCGTCTGTACCGACTCAATTCCTCTTTTCATTTCCTCCACAGTAAGTCCCAGCTGAATTGCCACACTGACAGCTGCCAAAGCATTGTATACATTATGCTCACCAGCAATTGGAATTTCCACATCAAATGCAATCTCCTCCCGGATATGAATGGTTGCCTTTGTTCCTGTTAACCCAATTGCTTCTACATCCGTTGCATAAATTCCTTTTTCTGCAAGGGTTTTTGTTCCTGCTTCTGTCTCAACTGTTTTTGCCGCCTGACCAATGCCATAGAAGTAGGCAGGTTTTCCATTTACTATTTTTTTCTCACAAAGCTTATCATCATCACCATTTAAGACAACCGTACCATCCTTCGCAAGATGTTCAAAGCTTTCTGTTTTTGCTTTCAATATTCCATCCCGGGTAAGCAGGTTCTCCAAATGACATAATCCAATATTTGTAATGACACAAATATCCGGCTGCGCCATTTCAGAAAGGCGATGCATCTCTCCAAACTCAGAAATTCCCATTTCCAAAACTGCCACCTGATGCTGTTCTCTGATTTTGAAAATAGTAAGAGGAAGACCAATTTCGTTATTTAAGTTTCCTTCTGTTTTTAAAACATTATACTTCTGTGCCAGAACGGATGCTATCATTTCCTTTGTACTGGTCTTTCCCACACTTCCTGTAATTCCTACTACCTTTATGCCAAGACTTCTACGGTAATATGCAGCCAGCATTTTCATTGCTGTCTGGGCTGATTCCACAAGAATATATGGACCTGCCGGATTCTCTAATTGCTCCTCCGATAATACTGCCAGTGCTCCCTTGGCAAATACATCCGGAATAAATTTATGACCATCTACCCGTTCTCCTCTGATTGGAATAAATAAATAGTCCTTTTCCACCAGACGACTGTCAATCACAGCTCCTGCAATAGACTTTTCTTTCTCTGTCTCATTTCCGATATAACTTCCGCCACAAACTTCTGCTATCTTTCCTAGTGTCATATTTTTCACTTTTGCGTCCTCCCATCCGATACGCATAACCATTTACCAAATCGGGTATCACATTTAGCTGTGATACCCGGTAGTTATTTTTATTCTTATTTTACATATTTTTTTAAAGAAATCTCGATTATTTTTTCACAAAGTTCATTAAAACTGATGCCTACTGCCGCTGCCTCCTGTGGTAATAAGCTTGTAGGTGTCATTCCCGGAAGGGTATTGGCTTCCAGACAATAAATTTCATTCTGTTCATTTAAAAGGAAATCTGTTCTGGAATAGGTATCTAAACCTAATACTTCTGCTACCCGTTCTGCATAATGCTGCATCTGTTTCGTAAGTTCCTCGGATAATACTGCCGGACAGGTCTCTACCGCACTGCCTGCTTTGTATTTGTTCTTATAATCGTAAAATCCCTGTACTGGTGCAATCTCAATAATTGGCAATGCCTTAAAATCAATCACACCTACAGAAAACTCTCTTCCTTTTACATATTCTTCAATAATCAGCTTATCTTCCCAGCGAAATGCCTCATCTAATGCCTTTTTAAATTCTTCTTCTGTATGTACAATCGAAACCCCAATGCTGGAACCGCCACAACATGGCTTTACTACGCATGGAAGCTTTAACCCAAGCTCTGCTGCTGTATCCCTTCGATTTTCTTTCTTCATTGCCATACCCTGAGGTGTCGGAATCCCTGCTGATAAGAATAACTGCTTTGCCATTCCCTTATCCATTGCTAATGCACTGCTTAAATAGCCGGTTCCTGTATAGCGGATGCCATATAAATCAAAGGCAGCCTGAATCTTTCCATTTTCGCCATTCTCACCATGTAATGCCATAAACACAACATCTGCCCTGCGGCAAAGTTCGATAACATTTGGTCCGAAAAAGCAGTCCGACTGGTCTTTTCTGGAAGCCTTTACCTTTGCTAAGTCCGGAGCTACTTCCGGAATATCTGCCACCTGAACACTCACTTCTTCTGCTCTTTCAAATATGCCTTCTAAGTTCTCCGGTTTATCACTGTATCCCATAAAAACATCCAGTAAAATAACCTGATGTCCGTTTTCTCTTAATGCTTTACTTACCATGTCTCCGGTCTTAAAGGAAACGTCTCTCTCGGTGCTAAGTCCACCTGCTAATACTACTATATTCATTCTATAACCATGCCTTTCCATAGCCTTCACACTTTTTTGTGCTTCCGGCTCACCTATTCCGTAATATCCTGCTCTATAGTAACCTTTTTTTTCGTCAATAGCAAGCAAAAAAAGTGCCCTATTCCAGCGAAAGACAGCACTTTTTTCAATAGTTTATTGCTCCCTGCACAGCTGCCTACCTTTCTCTCGTAATATTTTTATTCTCTAATGCATTTTTTTCTGCTGCTACCCCTAATAAGCAAAGAAACACCTGCCGGGCTAATAAATTCTCATCTTCAATTAAACTTCCATAACCATATATTTTTTCCTGTAACTGTTTATCATCTAATAAATCTATCTCCATAAAAATGTCATGCAGCATTTTTATTCTTTCACAATCAATATCAAGACTTCTATAAATCCCCCAATATATATACTGTTCCTGATAGATTACCCCTAATATCTCATTTATTGCTCTGTTTACTACTCGTTTTTTATTCTTTTCTAAAATCATATATTTGTGCCGTGCCGGGAGTCACTTACCATTATAGTCTACTACATCCGCTATATTTCACTGCAAAATGCGATATTATGTCTCAATATGCGATATTAGGCACTACGGGCACCTTACCATGACTTTTGAATCATAGGAATTTGCACAAATCCTATAACATCCAAAAAGAAACCACCGCTTCTGCGGTGGTTCCTTGACGTTTCTCTTAACATTCCGGTTCAATCAAGCCGTATGTATTACCTTTTCTCTTGTAAACAACATTCACTTCTTCTGTCTCTGCATTTACAAATACATAGAAGTCATGTCCTAATAATTCCATCTGCACACATGCATCTTCCGGATACATTGGCTTCATATCAAATTTCTTTGTACGGCTAATCTTGATTTCCTCGTCTTCATAAGACTGTTCATCTAAAAATTCCTGTTTAAACAAGGATGTCACATTCTGCTGCTTTGTAACGAGCTTTGTTCGATATTTCTTCAACTGACGCTCAATTACTTCCTCTACGATATCAATGGAGATATACATATCGTTACTAACCTGTTCCGAACGGATATAATTACCTTTCATTGGAATCGTAACTTCAACCTTCTGGCGCTCCTTCTCAACGCTTAATGTTACATATACATCTGTTTCTGGTGTAAAATACTTCTCCAGCTTATTCAGCTTCTCCTCGACTGCGTATTTAAGGCCTTCTGTTAATTCAATATTTCTTCCTGTAATCTTGATTCTCATGATGCCCAACCCCTTTGCCGTTTATTTGGTACAGATTTATATCATGTATTTATTATAGCATATTTTACGACATTTACAACACAATTTTACAATCGAGAGAT
>CAYMIS010000098.1:0-12380 GCA_964390485.1 uncultured Roseburia sp.
CATTTATTGACTAAGTTAGAAATCTTTTTTATAATCTAGGATAGATAGATATCTTTTTTAGGGGGAAATATCATGTTACACATAACTTCGTTATCTGAAGGTTTAGAAATCTTTAAAGCATTAGGCTCTGATGTAAGAGTTGAAATTTTAAATATCTTATTAGAAAACAATAATATGAGTATGAACGAGCTGGCAACACGCCTTAACATCACAAATGGCGCATTAACCAGTCACATTAAAAAGTTAGAAAGCAGTGGTCTTATTACCACTTCCAGTGAATCTGCCGGACACGGCAATCAGAAAATCTGCTCTGTTCATTTGGACAAGATTCTTATTGATTTGGAAAAAGAAGAAGATTTTGCAAATGTTTACAATACCGAACTTCGTGTCGGTCATTATTCCAACTACAATATCTGCCCTACTTGTGGTCTTGCTTCCAGCAAAGCCCTTATTGGTGAAGTTGATGATGCCCGTTATTTCGAGCATCCGGAACGTTACAATGCAGATATTCTTTGGTTTACAAAGGGATACGTGGAATATGTAATTCCTAACTTTATTCCATCTTCCCAGAAAATTACACAGATTACCATTTCCGCAGAATTAAGTTCTGAGGCACCTGGTGTCAACAATGTATGGCCATCCGATATCAGCTTTTATCTGAATGACACCTGCATCGGTGTATGGACTTCACCTGGTGATTTCGGTGACGTAAAAGGTCTTTTCACCCCGGACTGGTGGTTCCCTAACTGGAACCAGTATGGTTTATTAAAGCTTCTTGTTATTAATAAAAAGGGAGCCTTTATCGATGGTTTAAAGATTTCTGATGTAACCATTGACAGCTTTAACCTTGATTACAGAAGCGGTATCCGCTTTAAAATGAGTGTAGACGACGACGCAGCCCATGTTGGTGGTCTTACCATCTTCGGAAAGTCCTTCGGCAACTATGGTCAGGACATCAAAGTAAGCATCAACTACGCACCAATTGACGACGCACAGTAAAAATATTCCAACATCCAAAACACAGAATGTATCAGAGACACTTGCAGATGAGTTGCAAGTGTCTTTTTTTGCAGATAATTTTTATTATCAAAAGCTTACATCATTCAGATTTTATTCTTCTGACAAGAAAGTCTTTTGCTGTCTGTCAAAAGTTTTGAAATTCCATTATTCCTTCCGCAGAAGTCATGATTAATTAAGTCTGCTCAAGGTCTTTACAAAAATCAAAGATGTTCGCATTGAAACGGAAATTTTGCTTTCGCAGGTTTCTTAGTACATCGAGCAGGGCACTTTTGCAAAACGGAATCCGGTGGACGAGGGTAACATTATTTGACCGATTTAAATAACGTTACAAATCCCTTTCGGGAACCGGATTCCAATCACGACTTTGTAAAAGTGCCCTGCTACGATGTACTTGAAAGCTGTAGCTGCAAATTTCCGCTCAACTGCGGACATCTTTGATTTTGGTAAAACGCGTGAGCAGACATAACATGATTATTCTGCGGAAGGAACAAGGAATTTCTAAAACTTTATCCAAGACCAGCAAAAGACTTTCTTGCAAAAGAATAAAATGTGAATGTTCAACGTTTCCGATAATAAAAATTATCTGCATAAAACAGTTCGCCACTTTACCTCATCTGCAAGTGTTTCTGATACTACCACTTTTTATAGGGGCACTGGGATATTTTTGCAGCAGCCCGCAATTCCACATAGCAGCCACAAGCTCCACAGGTGCCGGCATTTAAGTAGTCACAAGTCTTGCAGATAGTAAGACGGGCTTCGTACTGGTCCTCGGAAACCTGGTCTGCTTTTTTAATTGCTTCTTTGTATTTTTCAATCATTTTCTGGTCTGCTTCCGCCATCTCACGAAGCAGACACTTTTTGCATACTCCTGCCATGTGTTTCTCCTAATGTTATTTTATTTCCTGTATTTCTACTATGATTCTTGAGTTTTTGAGGTATTTTACCTGATAAATACCCCCTTCGCTAATTTCAATATCATTATTTATCAGATATAAGCTATCCATTCCCCTACTATTTATACTACTACCCACTTCCTGCGTCAATCCAGCAAGCTTCTTTTCAAACGAAAACAGTGCCGCCGAAGCGACACTATTTTCAGGAATTAGTATATTATTAAAGAAGGTTATAAGTATGCTGACATTTTACACAAATGGCAGCACACTCAACTAGTTAGCTACTCGAATTGCAACAACGCTGTTTGCCGGCATTGTTACTTTTAATCCCTTTTCGGTCATCTGATAATCCTTAAAGACTTTCTCAACAACAACCTCAGGATTTTCAAAGGTATTATGGGAATGTACATCTTTTTCTGTTACAATTGCGGCTTCTAATACTTTATAGCCTGCATTTGCAAACTGTACGTCGATTTCTTCGGAAGCTTCCATGGAAAGGTTATTCATGGTAATTGTAATAACACCTTTTTCATCAACGGAAACAGATTCTGTTACCTTTGGAACTTTCCACTCGCCTACACCAATTTCTTCTACACCGGATAATGCAGATGCTAAAAGGTCTGCCCCCTGATGGTGACGGTACATATGCATTACGTGGTAGGTTGGTGTTTTAATCATTTTGCTTCCCTCCGTCAGCAGGACTGACTGAAGTACATTTACCATCTGGGCTAATGCAGCCATTTTCACGCGGTCACAGTGCTTATTGAAGATATTTAAGGTAATACCTGCAATCAATGCGTCACGTACCGTGTTCTGCTGGTATAAAAAACCCGGATTGGTTCCCGGTTCGCAGGTATACCATGAGCCCCACTCATCCACGCTCATACCAATCTTCTTTTCCGGGTCATACTGATCCATAATTGCACCATGACGGCTGATTAACTCATCCATATACAGTGCTTTATTTAATGTTTTGTACCATACTTCTTCATCAAAATCTGTGGAACTTCCCTTGATTTCCCATCCTTCCGGATGTACATAATAGTGAAGTGACAGATAGTCCATAAATCCATGTAAAAATTCAGGGCAGTGGTCAAAGGCTGTTTTTAAAACACCTTCTGTCCAGAAATAATCTGCTACATTAGCACCACAGCATACCTTTTTTACCGGATTTTCCGGGTCATAATTTCTTACATAGGTCTGGTAACGACGATATTCGTTGGCATAGTGCTCCGGTGTCATATTTCCACCACAGCCCCAGTTTTCATTACCAACACCAAAGAAATCTACTTTCCATGGCTCTTTGTGTCCGTTTTTCTCACGAAGGTCTGCCATAGGAGATACACCATTAAAGGTCATGTATTCTACCCATTCAGACATTTCCTGAACCGTACCGCTTCCAAGATTACCGTTAATGTAGGTTTTACAGCCTAACTGACGGCAAAGTTCCATAAACTCATGGGTTCCAAAGCTGTTGTCTTCCACAACGCCGCCCCAGTGAGTATTAATCATTTTCTTACGGTTCTCTTTTGGTCCGATACCATCTTTCCAATGATATTCGTCTGCAAAACAGCCTCCCGGCCAGCGAAGCATTGGCACCTTTAATTCTTTTAATGCCTCTACAACGTCGCTGCGCATTCCATTTACATTAGGGATATCGGAGTTTTCTCCAACGTAAATTCCCTCATAAATACAACGGCCTAAGTGCTCCGAAAAGTGACCATACACTTCCGGTTCAATTCTGCCTTCTCTTTTTTCTTCGTTGATAATCAATTTTGCCATTGATATGTCCCCCATTTAACACTTATTCATATGAAAATACAGGTCTTCCATCTTCGCCCCATCTTACTTTCATAAGCATTGCATGACGATTTGGATTATATAATGGATCTCCTACGATTTCAGACTCTTTTCTTGCATGATAAACAATGATGTCATTGCCTTCCCCATCTTTCGTAAAGGAATTATGTCCTGGTCCGTAAATTTCTCTGGATTCATCCGTTTGTAATACCGGGTAGCGGTCTTTGCTCCAGGAGCGTGGGTCAAGTAAATCTGCATCCTCATCTGCTGTAAGCATACCTACACAATAGCATGCACCTGTTTCACTTGCTGAGAAGGTAAGGAAGATTTTACCATCACGGCGAATCACACCCGGTCCCTCATTTACCCAGAAACCAATTCTCTCCCAGTCATAGTCAGGTGTTGTTAAAAGTACCTGAACTGTCTTTAATTTATATCCATTTTCCATTTTTGCAATGTAAAGGTTGGAAATCTGTTTACCAACGCCTACTTTTTCAGCCCAGACATAATACCATTCTCCTTTTACTTCAAAAACAGTTGCATCCAGTGAGAATGCTTCGAAGGAGAATTCATCTTCATCTGCACGCTGCATTTTTCCTTTTTCAATCCACTCATCATTGATTGGGTCATTGCCCTGACACTCTAATACATATGGTCTGATGTTCCAGATATTTTCTTTCTCGCCGCCTGCGAAATAGATATACCATTTTCCAAACAGATAGTGAAGCTCCGGTGCCCAGATATGCTCACTCATTGGACCTGATTCATGCTTTTTCCAAATAACATGTTCCTCTGCTTCTGGCAGTTCCGCTAATGATTTTGCTCTTCTTAAAACAATACAATCATATGCTGGAACAGATGCAGTAAAATAATACCAGCCATCTGTATGAAGATATACATATGGATCTGCTCTCTGTAAAATCCATGGTTCATTGTATTTTAATTCTTTTTCGGTTCCCATTTTCGGTTGCCTCCCTATCTCTTTTTTCACTCTATAAGCGAATGTATAGCATTCATTTGAGAAATTTCAAACAGCCCAATATGCTCCATTGCTTTTCTTAAAACAGGAATGCTGTATCTTTTAGACCTTTGACTGCAAACTAACAGCCATTCTCAAACTCAACATTATTTTCCTGTTCCGAGAAAAACAATGGAGCTGCCAAAGTGACAGCTCCATTGGCTTATTTCTCTGTTAGTAAACAAATCTTACTGGATATCTAAGAAGCATCCGTCAACTGTTAAGCAGAAGTATAAATCTCCACCTGTTGCAATTGCTGGATATTTCTGTGTATATTTTGTACCAGCAGCTGTTGTAACTTCAGCTACAACGTCAGCTGTATCGCCATTGTTTGTTACTGTTACTGTTACATCAGCGCGATCTAAGTCTGTTAAAAATGTATCCCAGTTATAATCACACTCTGGTGTTACGATTCCGTCATAACCAGCACCCCATCCGAAGTTATCTGCACGAACTACTGCATATTCTGCATAGTCTGCGTTGTCATCTGCGGAATGAGCATCTGCTACGTTCTGTAATACTACAGCAAAGTTGTTCCAGTTGTTTAACATACTTGAGTAGTTCTTGAATGTCTTAGAAACAGACTCACCTGCTGGTACTTCCCATGTTTCACTGTGTGCACCCCAGAATGCAGTAGAGCAGTCTGTAGCACCAACAACTGTACCTGTTGTTGTAACATCACTGTGGTCAGCTGCAACTGCTTCAGCTTCTTCTGTAGCTGCTGCATCTCCTTCTGGAGCAACAGATTCAACTGTTGGATCACCTAATAAGTAAAGTGAAGCAACCTGACCTGGTGTTAATGCTGTATCATATACATATAAATCATCTACAAATCCTTTGAAGATTGTATCCCAGTAGTTTACACCGAATAATGCCTGGAACTGTTTGTCACCTGGCTCCATGATGTTTGGAGCAAGTGTTGCATCCCATGTATATTCAAAATATGTACCGTTTTCATAGTTATCCTGTGAATCGTATGTCTTAACACCATTTACATAGAATTCAGCACCTGCTGTTGTTGAACCAACCGGTCCTGTCTGTTCTTCACCTGTACAAACGATTGTTACCATTGCCCATTCTCTCTTACCATGAATAGAATCATCGAAAGAATACATCCATGGCCAGCAGTCTGTTCCGTCTGCAGCATCAGATGCTTCGTTACGGCTCCATACGATTGGGAAAATCTTAGCAGAGTCAGCGCCCCATTCAGACTGTGTTACGTTTAACCATGTAACATCATTGCCTGCGTCTGCTGCTTTACCCATGTTATAACCCATTGTTAATGTTGGTCCAAATGTTGATAATCTATCAGCATTTACCCAGAAAGATACTGTATATGCATCTGTATTTGTTGGCTGGATACCAAGATCTAAACCAAAAGATCCATCTAAGTATGCACACTGTCCTACAGGACCTGCTGCATAAGCAACGGTAGCCTCTGTTGCCTCAATACCATAGGTAGCGCCATCATTCTCCCCAACGTTCTCTGTCTGAGTAACTGTTGTATAACCCTCATCTTCGCCATCAAATGTGATGTGTGCGAATGGTGTTTCCGGTAATGCTTCTGCTTCAGCCATAGTTGGTGCTGCTGGAGCTGCTGCTTCTTCTGTTCCTGCTGCTTCTGTAGCTGGAGCTGCTTCCTCTGTTCCTGCTGCTTCAGTTTCTGCCTGCTGTGTATCAGCTGGTGCTTCTGCCTTGTCACCGCATCCTGCAAATAATCCTGCAGTCATGCTTGCACATAAAAGTGCTGCTAAAACTTTTTTCTTCATATTTAACCTCTCCTTTGCCATTTCCTGACAGTTTATGATTAAGCGTTCCGCCTTAATCCGTTACCAATACATTTTATCAGTGGGACTTATCTGTCCCACTGAATTTGAATTATTCTTTTTTACTGATTATCTGTTACCATCTGCTCATATAAAGCTGTTTCTTCTTCTGTTAATACATTGTATCCATCAGCACCGAAGTATTTTAACATAGCAGTTGCATGATACCAGTTCGCTTTTCTTGTTGCTTCTTCTGCATAGTCAGCAGCTTTTGCAGTTCCCTTATCTACTAAGTCATGGATTCCGATGCTGTTGAAGTATTCAGCACAGTAGTTCCAGTAACCAGCGATAGATGTCCATCCGTATGGAATTGGCTGCATACAGCTTGCGAAATATTCTTCCCATAATGCTTTATGCTCTTCATCCATCTCTGCACAATACATATCAATGTAACCATCCCAAACTTCTTCGTTTGTTGTGATAGGTGCCGGCATTACATCATATTTTAATGCAAGGCCAGAAGCGTTTACGATATCTGTATTGTTATAAACTTCAATTCTTGTTTTCCATCCGTCAACACCAAAACTCATGAATTTTAATAATTCGTATGCTTCACGAGGGTACTGGCAGGATGTTGTAACTCCACCAAAGTCAATGGTTGCGATTGAGTGGTGGTCTGCTGAAGCATCTTCTTCACTGACAGCTGGTACAACGTAAGGTACGATGTCAAGGTCATACTGCTGGAATGCTTCTGTTGCCCATGTTCCCTGATATGTCCAGAATGCTTCTGTAAATAAAGCAACATGTCCTGAAGCTCCACACCAAGCTTCCCAGTCACCCATCCAGTCTTCCATTTCCTGTGTTTCTGTTACTGGAGCGATGTATCCACCAAGTTTTAAATCTGAGAATTCCTGTTCTCCAACTGCCCAGATACTTAAGTCAAAGTCTGTTCCATCGAAACCGAATTCGCCCTGAATTGTCTGAGCTGCTGCAATTCCATAGTAAGAATCAAGTCTGTTATAATATCCGCATCCGTAATATGCCATTCCATCTGGAGAATCAAGTACTGTACAGTCTTTGATTAACTGAATCATATCAGCCCATGTCCAGTTTCTAGATGGTGCTTCTACGTTTAATGCTTCTAATACATTCATATCAATATACATAACGCCTGGGAAAAATTTTACAGGTACACCATATCTGGCTGATGTTCCGTAACATCCGATTCCACAATCGTTAATTGTTGATGCAAGCTGTGCTGTTTCAGGATCTGAATTCCAGAATCCAGATACATCTGCTAATAAGAAATTAGATAATGCAAAGTCACAGTCTGAATACATAATTACGTCTGGTGTCTGGTTATTAGATACCAGTGTTAATAATGTATCATTGTAAGTTGCTACGTTTTCATATACTGCATTAACAGTAATGTTTGGATAGATTTCCATGAATCTGTCTGCTAAATATTTCACTGTTTCATCCTGATCAAAATGGAAGTAGGTTAATGTAATCTCTTCGTCAGTAAGGTCTGTTGCCTTATTGTATGTAATTCCATTAATCTCTACTGCTTCTGTCTCCCCTGATACTGTTGTTGCTCCTGATTTAGAGCCACCATTTCCTGAGCCGCCACATGCTGTAAGCCCTAATGCCATTGTAAGAGCAAGCATACATGCCACAATTCTCTTTTTCATAGTTATTAACCTCCTTGAAAATTCCTATCGAATTTTTCCTAAAGGGAACTGCTCCCTTAACTTGTTGAATGTATTATAGCACACTTTGTTTTAGTTTTGTATAGTTTTTTGCGAAATAATATACTTTTTCCTAAAATATATCTGTTTTGTACAATTAATATGACGATTGAACTAGGAAATCAATACCCCTTTTTGTGCATTTCGACTATACTTTTTTATTTTTCCCTAATATTGTTTAAATTTTAACAAAGTAATTCTCGCAAAAAACAACATACCAAAGTCCTATGGTATCTCCTTTATTGCGAAAATGCTATTTGAAATTTCTCCTCATCACTGGCATAAAGAAAAAAGAAGCAAACCACTTTTATCTGTGATTTGCTTCTTTCCTATTCTCTGATTTAATTATTCTTTTCCATTCCAGCAGTAAGTACAAAGCTTGCACTTATCAATTCCGGTTGCCTCTAACATATCATCTAATCTGTTAAAACGCAGGGAAGTGAAGTTTAATTCCTTACGAATTTCTTCCACCATATTTTCATACTTTTCAGATTCCGGATTTGCATATTCTTCCAATGTTTCCTTCGTTACCTGTCCGTTTTCCAGACGCTCTATCACACGACGGGTAATTAAATCCATTTCTGAAGAAGAACGGGAGAAGTTTAAATATTTACATCCATATAAAAGGGGCGGACATGCCGGACGAATATGTACTTCTTTTGCTCCACTCTGATATAAGAATTCTGTTGTTTCTCTTAGCTGTGTTCCTCTTACGATAGAGTCATCAATTAATAACAGGCTCTTATCTTTAATAAGTTCATCTACTGCCAGCATTTTCATCTTGGCAATCAGGTTACGTTTGCTCTGGATCGTTGGCATAAAGGAACGTGGCCAGGTTGGTGTATATTTAATAAATGGTCTTGAAAATGGGATGCCTGATTCGTTTGCATATCCTACTGCATGGGCTGTACCAGAATCCGGTACACCTGCAACAATATCCGGTTCCACGTTATCCCGCTGTGCCATCATTGCGCCACAGTTATAACGCATTTGCTCTACACTTAATCCTTCGTAAGCACTTGCCGGATATCCGTAATATACCCAGAGGAAAGTACAAATCTTCATATTCTCTCCCGGATTTACCAGTGTTACACAATTTTTATCTGTCATAACAACGACTTCTCCAGGACCAAGTTCTTTATAATCGGTATATCCTAAATTCTTATAAGCATAATTCTCAAAGGAAGCACAGAAGGCATCATCTTTTTTACCGATAACCACCGGTGTTCTTCCCATTTTATCCCGGGCAGCATAAATTCCAGCTTTATTCATTAATAACAAGGATAAAGAACCATCCACTGATTCCAACGCATAACGAATTCCTTCGATAAGATTTTCCTTCTGATTAATAAGGGCTGCCACCAGCTCTGTCGCATTAATCTCACCACCACTCATTTCTAAGAAGTGGGCATGTCCAACATCAAAAAGTCTCTGAATCAGTTCATCCGTATTATTAATTTTTCCAACAGTTGTAATCGCATAGGTTCCATGGTGGGAACGGATGATTAATGGCTGTGGTTCATAATCAGAAATACATCCAATGCCATAATGTCCCTGCATTTCCTGTACATCTTTGTCAAACTTAGTTCTGAATGGTGAGTTCTCAATGTTATGGATAGAACGATTGAATCCTGCTTCTCCATACACTGCCATTCCACCTCTTCTTGTTCCTAAGTGAGAATGGTAATCAATTCCAAAAAATAAATCAAACACACAGTCCTGCTGTGAAGCAACGCCAAAAAAGCCGCCCATATTCAATTCCTCTTTTCTTATAAAATGATAAACATATATCAACACCGCAGTCAATAATGACCACTTTTTTCCACATAGCATAATAACACAGGAATCCATGCCTTTACAAGATTGAAGTCGCCTATTTGTTATTAGAGTTGCTACCACTTTTTATTAGTTCTTTTGATAAATCAACTCCCAAATAGCTTCTTCACGCTTTAGGATAACAAAGTCTTTCCAATAAAGAACAAAAGTGCTTTTATTCTATAGGAAGTTCAACGAACTTTTCTATAGAATAAAAAAGACGTGTCAAATTCCCAAACAAAGTGAATTAAAACACGTCTTTTACATGCGATATCTTTTATTACTTTACGAAATTCATCTTATGGCATTGATAAAAGCTGAAACTCGTATACAAGATCTTTCAAAATCTGAGCCTGTCCTGCCAGTTCTTCACTACTTGCAGAGCTTTCCTCTGCCATAGCAGTATTTTCTTGCACAACGCTTGCAATCTGCTCAACAGAAACAGTAATCTGATTCATCGATTCCGCCTGTTCTTTTGTTGCTTCTGTAATCTCATTAATATTAGCAACCAGTTCCTGGGTAATAGATGCAGAATGTTCCAGTTTCTCTGCTGTCATATCTGCAATACCCTTACCATTATGTACTGCTTTAATTGCATTTGCAATCAATTCTGTAGAATTCTTTGCTGCCTCGGCACTCTGAGCCGCAAGATTACCAACTTCATCTGCTACAACCGCAAATCCTTTTCCAACTTCTCCCGCCCGGGCTGCTTCAATAGATGCGTTCAGCGCCAGCAGATTTGTCTGGGATGCAATATCATTAATTGTATTGATGATATTATTAATCTGATTGGAATTCTCGATAATTTCATCCATTGCCAGAAGCATACGCTGCATCTGCTCATTGCTTTCCATAATCTCCGTTCCAACATTACGCGCCATATTATTAGCCGTTGTAGCATTCTTTGCATTCTGGTCAATTTTCTCCGTAACATCCGTTACAGTTGCCTGAAGCTGCTGAATTGCACCCGCCTGGTCGGTCGCACCTTCTGTAATAGACAGCGCTCCCTGGGAAATCTGTTCTGCACTTCCTGCCACATCTCCGGAGGATTCATTAATTTTCCCTAAGGTCTGGGAAATGGTCACCAAGAAGCCTCCTAAAGACTGTTTGATGCCTTCCAAGTCACCCGGATACTCTACTTCCGGTTCAATATTAAAATTACCTTGAGCCATCTCCGAAAGTCCACGATTCAAGTCACTAATCACTGCATTGATAGATACTTTAAATACATCCATCGCATCTATCATATCCTTAATTTCATCTTCCGTATCTGTTTCCGGTACCGGCGAAGTAAAATCTCCCTTAACCATATCCTCAAATCGCTTCACGCATTGTAGAATTGGTGTTGTAATATCCTTCGAAAAACTGGTTCCTATCACTGTTCCAAGCTTTATGGATATAAAAATTAATACCACTACACCGACTGAAAGTACAATTCCTAACACTAATAAGCCGGATGTTTTCTCATTTCCCACATCTGTTTTCGCATTTAAAAGATCTGCATATGCATTGTACAATTTGCTATAAGCCGGGTCCATATAATCAACCATATACTGATTCAATGCTTTTCTATCTTCTTCCGTTGCAATCTGCTTTGACATCGCTACTACTTCGTCCTGCACAGCCCGATACTCTGTAAGGGCAGTCTCCACCTCTGCCCATAGTGCTTTGGCAGTTGCATTTTTTATTGATTTCAATACATCTTCACGGAATCCATCATGCCTTGTGCGGACAGTTTCCAGTTCTTCCTCCGCTTTCTGGATATTTTCCGGTTTCTGGAAATTCACCATATCACGTATTGCACGTCTCGAATCAGTTACCATAACAAGCGCACGACCGATATCCCCCTGAGAAAATCCATAGTCCTTGATAACACTCTGAAACAACATTGTTGATACAATCAGCATAATCGCAGCTATTACTCCGGAAATACTCGCTGTAACAGCAATCGTTAAAAATGCATTTTTCATTTTCTTCTGCAAATTGCCCTGTTTCATTTTCTCAACGAAAGAATTGCTTTTTCCCATAACAAAACATGCCTCCATACTTTCCAAACTTTTCTCGTAGTGTCATTGTTATATATTTCAACAAAGTCGGTGCTATAGCACTATTTTATCATAGTACTTTTGGCACATCAAGTATATTTACTGCTATAAAATAAAAAAAGATGTGCCCAAATCCCTGCAAGCCAGAGATTTTTCGACACATCTTTTTTAAAATTGGGACTGTTGCAAAATGATTCACCAATCCTTCTGTCACAATTGATATTATCACAAGGTTACGCCATTCGCATTTATTCTTTCGACAAATAAAAGTTCAG
>CAYMIS010000099.1:0-12195 GCA_964390485.1 uncultured Roseburia sp.
TTGTGATAATACCAATTATGACAGGAGGATTGGTGAATAATTTTGCAACAGTCCCATGTTACAGACTTTCTTTTATTTTAATCTCTAAATCCATGTGGATGAGGGGCTGCTCCGGTAGTTTATTAGTGACCAGATAATCCACAAGAAGGGCGAGAGAACGCGCGCCCTGTTCCTCCGGTTTCTGGCAGATGGTAGCTGCAATAATTCCGCTCTGAATCATTTCTTTGGTGGAAGGAACCGCATCAAAGGTAATGACCTTAGGAATCTTGGAAAGATTGGCGTTTCGAAGAGCGCGACAACCGCCATAAACGCCTGCTGCCGTAAAATAAAGGGCATCTATGTCGGGATGATGTTTTAAAAGCGAAGATACGGCTTCGTAACTCTTGTAGTCATCATCATCATTTTCAATAATTTCCACAACTTCAATTGTATCTTGATTTTTTGAAATTGCATCAGAAAATCCGGTAATCCGGTCTTCGTGACACAAAACCTTGTGAGAACCGGTAACGACACCGACTTTTGTTTCTCCAAAGGTCATAAGTCGTAATAATCCGGCAGCAACCTGACCGCATTTATAATAATCACTTCCAACATAAGCAATGCGTTTTGAATCCGGCATATCTGTATTTACAGTAACACATGGAATCTGGGATTCCCAGAGCTCATCAATTTTCTGATGAATTTTCTCATCATTGTAAGGAGAAAGAATCAGTCCATGAATGCCCTGCTGCATAAATTCATCAATTGCCTGAAGCTGCGCAGTAAGGTCAAAGGGAATCTGACGTTCCACAATACTGCAGCCATAGATAGAAAGCTCTTCTGTTTTTTGATGGAGTCCCTCTAATACCTCATCAAAAAAGGGATTACCTTCTCCGAAAAGTAATACGCCAATGACATATTTTTTCTTCTGGGCAGCAAGGGCAATGCCGGCTTTGTTGGGCTGATAATTTAATAATTCTGCAATTTCTAAAACCTTTTTCTCTGTATTTGGATTCACAAGTCCCCTATGATTTAAAACACGGTCGACAGTTCCCCGTGATACACCTGCTAATTCTGCAATTTCTTTAATTGTTGCCATGAAAAACTCCTTTTTCTTAAAATGACAATAAGAACAAATTCCTTCAAAAATAATTTGACGAAATAGTTCCAAAATATATTTTATTAAAACACAGCATTTGTAAAATGTCAAATAATGTGCTCGGTAAAATAATACAAAATTATAGTGATAAAAATGTGTAAAATGCATATTGCAATTATGCTTTTCTTGCTGTATGATGAAGAAAAATGTGCACGAGCACACAAGGAGGAGATAAAGGTGCTTTATATAGGAATTGATTTAGGAACTTCAGCAGTAAAACTGCTATTGATGGAAGGGGATGGAACGGTTAAGAATATCGTTTCTAAGGAATATCCGCTACATTTTCCACATCCGGGCTGGTCGGAACAGAAGCCGGAGGATTGGTATGAACAGACAATGGCGGGAGTAAAAGAACTGTTAGAGGGAGCAGATAAATCGCAGGTGGCAGGAATCAGCTTTGGTGGTCAGATGCATGGACTTGTTATTTTAGATGAGCAGGATGAAGTGATTCGTCCGGCGATTCTTTGGAATGACGGAAGAACCACTAAGGAATGTGATTATCTGAATGAAGTGATTGGGAAGGATAAGCTTTCTGAATATACAGCCAATATTTCCTTTACTGGATTTACGGCACCAAAGATTTTGTGGGTGAAGGAGAAGGAACCGGAGAATTTTGCAAGAATTAAGAAAATTATGCTTCCAAAGGATTATATTGCATACAAATTAACAGGAGTACATTGTACGGATGTTTCAGATGCCTCCGGTATGCTTCTTTTAGACGTGAAGAATCGTAAATGGTCAAAAGAGATGTGCGATATCTGTCATGTCAGTGAAGAAATGCTGCCACAGCTTTTTGAAAGCTATGAGTGTGTGGGAACAGTATTGCCGGAAATTGCAAAAGAACTGGGGATTTCAGAGACGGTAAAAGTCGCAGCCGGAGCCGGAGATAATGCGGCAGCAGCGGTAGCAACCGGTACAGTAGGAGATGGAAGCTGTAATATTTCTCTTGGAACCAGCGGAACCATTTTTATATCTTCCGGAAAATTCGGAGTGGATGAGAATAACGCATTGCATTCTTTCTGTGATGCCAATGGAGCCTATCATTTAATGGGATGTATGTTAAGTGCGGCATCCTGCAATAAGTGGTGGATGGATGAAATCATTGGAACAAAAGATTATGCTAAGGAGCAGAAGGAAATAACAAAGCTTGGTGAGAATCATGTATATTATCTTCCATATCTGATGGGAGAACGTTCACCACACAACAATCCAAATGCCAGAGCAACCTTTATTGGTATGACCATGGATACTTCCAGAGCAGATATGACACAGGCGGTATTAGAAGGAGTTGCCTTTGCCTTAAGAGATTCCTTTGAGGTGGCAAAATCACTTGGGATTCAGATTAGCCGCACCAAAATCTGTGGTGGAGGAGCGAAGAGTCCTTTATGGAAAAAGATTATTGCGAATGTTTTGAATGTAAGTGTGGATGTATTAGAGACAGAGGAAGGTCCATCCTTAGGTGGTGCAATGCTTGCAGCAGTAGCCTGTGGAGAATACGAGAATGTAGAAGCAGCAGCTGCCAAAATTGTTAAGGTTGTGGATACGGTAGAGCCGGAAGCAGAACTGGTGGAGAAATACGAAGCACGTTATGAGCAGTTTAAGAACATTTATCCGGCTTGTAAAGAGTTGTTTGATAAAATTCAATAACAAGATAGAAAGATTTTGAAGAAGTTATTTCAAGTATCCCAAGGTTCTTAACTGTTAAAAGGCGAATTTTGGGATGAAGAAATCACATAAAATTATTTTAATATATGGAGGAAGAGAATATGAATAACATTCCAGAGGTAAAAGTAGGTATTGTGGCAGTGAGCAGAGATTGTTTTCCAGAGACATTGTCTGTAAACAGAAGAAAGGCTTTAGTAGAAGCCTACACAAGTAAATATGGTAAGGAAGACATTTATGAATGCCCTGTCTGTATCGTAGAAAGTGAGATACATATGGTACAGGCATTAGAAGATATTAAAAAAGCTGGCTGTAATGCCCTTTGTGTATATCTTGGTAACTTTGGACCGGAAATATCAGAAACATTATTAGCAAAGCATTTTGACGGACCTAAAATGTTTGTGGCAGCAGCAGAAGAGACACAGGACAATTTAATTCAGGGACGTGGTGATGCATATTGCGGTATGTTAAATGCAAGCTATAATTTAAGACTTCGCAATGTCAATGCATATATTCCGGAATATCCGGTAGGAGATGCTGCGGACTGTGCAGATATGATTCATGAATTTTTACCAATTGCAAGAACAATTATCGGTTTATCAGAGTTGAAGATTATTTCCTTTGGACCAAGACCAATGAACTTCTTAGCATGTAATGCACCAATCAAACAGCTTTATAATCTTGGTGTGGAAATTGAAGAAAACTCAGAATTAGACTTATTCGAAGCTTTCAATAAACATGCAGGGGATGAAAGAATTCCTGCAGTTGTTGCAGATATGGAAGCAGAATTAGGTGCAGGTAATAAGAAACCTGAAATTTTAGAGAAATTAGCTCAGTACGAATTAACCTTATTAGACTGGATTGAAGAACACAGGGGATATCGTAAATATGTTACAATTGCGGGAAAATGCTGGCCGGCATTCCAGACTCAGTTTGGTTTTGTACCTTGCTATGTAAACAGCCGTTTAACAGGAAGAGGAATTCCGGTATCCTGCGAAGTAGATATTTACGGAGCATTAAGTGAGTTTATTGGAACCTGTATCAGTCAGGATGCAGTTACTTTATTAGATATTAATAACTCTGTACCAAAGGATATGTATGAGGAATCTATTAAGAATCAGTTTGACTATAAGCACACAGATACCTTTATGGGATTCCATTGTGGTAATACCTGCTCACAGAAATTAAGCAGCTGTGAAATGAAATATCAGATGATTATGGCAAGAAGCCTTCCAGTCGAAGTTACAAACGGAACCTTAGAAGGAGATATTGCACCAGGGGATATCACATTCTTCCGTTTACAGTCTACTTCAGACAGCAAGCTTCGTGCCTATGTAGCGCAGGGTGAGGTTCTGCCAGTGGCAACACGTTCCTTTGGAGCAATTGGTGTATTTGCAATTCCAGAGATGGGAAGATTCTATCGTCATGTATTAATTGAAAAGAATTACCCACATCATGGTGCAGTAGCCTTTGGACATTATGGAAAAGCATTATTTGATGTATTTAAATATCTTGGAGTGCCAATGGAAGATATTAACTATAATCAGCCGGCAGCATTACCATACCCAACAGAGAATCCATTTGCATAAATTGATTTATGTCAGACTTAAAAATCCCGGAAGGCTTAGCCTTCCGGGATTTTGTGTTAGATGAAATATTTATAATTGGGATTCTTATTATAGGTCTTTTACAGGTAAAAAGTCTTTAAGATACGCAATTGGCACAGGTCTTGAATATTTGTAGCCCTGCAGATAAAGAGCGTTCATTTCCAGACAAAGTTCCTCATCACTGTCTTCTTCGACACCTTCAAATAAGATCTGGTAACCGGATTCTTTAAAGATATCAGAAAAGCTTCCAACAAGGAAACGGGATTCCAAATCCTGACCGGCAAGCAGTGTAAGGGAGCGGTCAAATTTAATAATGTCAATTGGAAGTCCAAGGATTCTTGCGATATTAGAATAGCCTGTTCCGAAGTCGTCTAAATAGAATTGGATTCCAAGGGCACGGAGCTCTGTCATAACCTCTTTCACACGTTCATAATCTTTTTCGTTTCTGCTTTCTGTCAGTTCCACAGCTATCTTATCAAAGCTTACATCATTGTTCTGTATAATGTTAATGACATCTTCACAGAAATTCTCATTTCGCAGTTCTTTGATGGAGAAGTTGATGGATACACGTTCAATGAGATAGCCTTGTTTTTCAATTTTCTTAATTTGTTTACAGGTTTTATTTAAAATAATTTTGCTTAAGGAATGAATATATCCGTTTTTTTCTGCCAGTGGAATAAATAATTCCGGCATAATAATTCCAAGGTCCGGTAATTTCAAACGCATAAGAGTCTCTGCTGTTGTAAAAGAATTGGCAGTTGTATTAAATACCGGCTGGCAGTAGGCTAAAATACGTTCGTCATCTAAGTCATCTCCTAGATGAATATCCCGTAATTCTCTTAGGATATACTGGGCTTTTAAAAATTCTTCGATATCTTCTTCGGTACAATAATGTACAGCATTAATACCAATTTTTTCTTCGATAAATTCGTTTAAAGCAATAAAATCGGTACTTTTATGTAATTGCTTGTGAGAATGAAGAATGACAATACGATAATCTATTTTGTAGGTTTGATACAAGCTGCAGAAATCATTTATCATTTTCGCTAAGGTTTTGTCTGCATCTTTATTTTTTTCATCTTCAAATACCATAACCAGTTTTTCGTCCCGTAAACGGAAAGTACAGCAGGCATTGAAGAATTTCTCGTTGAAATAATATATTTTTTCGGATATGCCGGACATTTTTTCGGGATTCAGATGTTGTAAATATAAGCATACCAGGGTGTAGTTCTTATTCTTTAATTCCTGAATGTAGGATTCATAAGCTTTATTGTCTAATGTTCCGGTGTCCGTATCATAGGCATTGTAATGGAACAAAAATAAAGCCGTCAGAATCGGAAAGGTAAAGGTAATACAGGTATATGAAGTACAAAGGAATACACATTGTATGGCCATAATGGAATAAGAAACAGCAATCACACCACAGATACAGTGGAACATTTTTGCAATGAATTTCCTTTTGTGGGTAAACAGTAAAGTCATAACGACAATTCCATAATAAAGATAAGAAAAATGGAAAATATCGTAATAGTAGTTTTCGTGAACCTGAAAATTCTCATCAATATAGAATCCAAATTTTGTAACAGGTCCAGCTACCTCGGCAATGGAAAAGAGCGTAAAACCTATCCATATGACAGCGGAAGTGATTTTTTTCTGAAGCCCTTTCATATCCGTCAGATTACGTACATAACTACAGAAAATAGCATAGGTAAGAATCATGGAAATATAGTGAATATTCCGGAAGGTATATATCTTAATTAAGTTTTCGGCAGTGATGAGGTCCACTTCTATGTGATAGAAAATGTTACAAACAGCTGCTAAAAGTACAAAAAAGTTACCTGCATTAAATAGATGTAAATTTTTCTGCCGGATGGTGTATGTGGAGTGCAGCAACAGGTAAAAGATGACACAGATTGCTATTGCACAAATATCGCCTTCGGGTGAATAGTTCAGATAAAATAAAACGTCTTTCATAATACAGACACCCCTTTTCCTACTAGTAAATTTTTCCTATATAGTACTATAATATTCCTATTCAACGGCTATGTCAATTTATAAAATTACCGTAAATGAAGTGATAAAACCCAGTAACAATTTTGGTTATTATAAAGTGAAAAAATAGAACAGAAAAATGGACATCTTAGGAAACATGAATTAAAATAGAAGTAATTAGTTTAGAAAATTTTAGTAACCCTATTGTTTGGCATAGAGTGAGGTAAAACATGAAAACAGAAATTATTATTTTAAATGAAGAGAGAAATGTGAGTCTGACAGCTTATATTCAGGATGTAAAAGGAGCATTTGCTTATGTGACAAAGCGACCGGCGGTGCTAATTCTTCCAGGTGGTGGTTACCAGTACTGTTCCGACAGAGAAGCAGATCCAGTGGCGATGGCATACTTAAAAGCGGGGTATCAGGCATTTATTTTAAGATATTCGGTAAAAGAGCATGCGATGTGGCCAAATCCATTAAAGGATTATGAACAGGCAATGGAACTTATCAGAAGCAGACAGGAGGAGTGGCATCTTTATCCGGATAAAATCGCAGTTGTTGGTTTTTCAGCAGGTGGTCATTTAGCAGCAGCGGCAGCTACAATGTCGGAAAATAGGCCTAATGCAGCAATTTTAGGCTATGCGGTAGCAGGCTCGGATGTGAAAGCCTGTAATTTAAGTGCACCGGATACGATAGCAGCGGTGAATCGAAAAACCTGCCCATGTTTTCTTTTTGCAACCAGAACGGATAATCTTGTACCGGTAATGAATTCCATTAAGTTTATGGAGGCACTTACAAAAGCAGATGTGTCCTTTGAGAGTCATATTTATGCCTATGGTCCTCATGGATTTTCTACCTGTGATACTTCCGTTCAAAATAAGGAAACTGTAATTTGCGAACGAGTTCCAAACTGGGTGCCGGACAGTATTGGATGGCTCAGGGATATGTTAGGAGATTTTGGAGAGGGTTCTATGACGGAACCGGTATGTAAAGCCCATGTAAATGATGATGACGGAGAATTTCTGTCAGTGGATTGCAGTATTGGATGTATTTTGAGAAGTGAAAAGGGAGAAGCGGTTATTGAAGGAATTCTTTCAAGTGTAATGAACGGTATGGAAGGTCAGAGTGGCAATCGCATGAAGTTTGAAGGAGATATTGTAGATTTGGTATCCAAAATGACGCTTAGATATATGCTTGAATATGGAAAAGCTTCCCAGAGCTTTATTGCGGATATGAACAGAATGTTATCAGAGATTAAGAATGAGAAAATCGGATATAACGATGGAAAATAATAAGAGAGGCTGAATTTTTAGACGGAAGTTTCTGGTTTGACAGAAGCTTTCGTCTTTTTCTTTATTGAAATTTATATAGCTTTTTGGAAATATATGTGTTAAAGTCTCTTATGGAGGGAAGTGTCGTGAAAACAAAATATAATGCTATTATTTGTTATATTTTGGCAGTTGTTATGCTGTTATCAGGAATGTGCTTGGAAAATGTAGAAGCAGATTCCTCTTTTGCGTTAACCCAAACTGCCCAGACTGCCTCTATGATTCGTTCCCTTGATTATGAGGTTTTGTGCAATGAATCATGTACTATTAAGATGCTTGGAATTCGTGATACGGTATATGCATTAAATGCGTCAAGACGTACGAATTATCGGACAGATATCAGAGTAAGAGCATCTGTTATTCTTTTTTGTGTAGATAAATATACACAGAACTTTTCTAGTTTTCATGCTGCAGTGAATGCGATACAATTTCCGGAATTGTACAGTAAGACTGCGGTTCTAAACTATATTCACAATCAAGACGGCAAAAAATAATATCCACTCAGAATATATCTGATTTTGGCCTATGGATTCCATAGGTTTATTTGAGTACGCAAAAAATAGAAAAAGTGAGGTAATTTGAGATGGATTTCATTATGAATATTATTATTGTTTTTGACGTTATATTAGGAATTGGTTCTTTAGCTTATATTGTAGGCTCTATGTTTGTGGTATTTTTCCAGAAGCTTTTCCGTAAAGTGAAATATGGAATCTCCTTATATGATTAATTATCAGGAGGAAACAATATGAAAGTGGAAGATATTCTTGTAGGTGTATTTATCGTTGTTGCAATTGCTGCAGGTGTCTGTGCATGGTGGTTTGAAAATAAAAACACTGGTACAGAAAATGCAGAGGGAAACGATAAAAAAGTAGTAACTAAGGAAAAGATTGAGAAGTAATTGAGGAAGATTTAAATGACAATATTTAATATACTTACGCTGCTTGGCGGCTTGGCATTGTTTTTATATGGTATGAATATGATGGGAGATGGTTTGGAGAAACTGTCTGGTGGAAAGCTGGAGGCAATTTTACAGAAGCTGACTGCCAATCCATTAAAAGGGGTAGTATTGGGATTAGGAGTGACGGCAATTATCCAGTCCTCATCCGCAACAACAGTTATGGTGGTGGGGTTTGTTAATTCAGGAATTATGGGATTAACACAGGCAGTTCCGGTAATTATGGGTGCAAATATCGGAACTACGGTTACATCATGGCTTTTAAGTTTAACCGGAATTCAGGGCGAAAATGTACTGATGCAGTTATTAGAGCCATCCTCTTTTTCACCACTTTTAGCATTTATTGGAATGATTTTAATTATGTTTACCAAAAGTGAGAAAAAGAGTGATGTGGGTGCGATTCTTTTAGGGTTTGCAATTTTGATGACAGGCATGATGTCTATGAGTGGTGCAGTTGCACCGTTAGCTGATGTACCGGAATTTGCCGAACTTATGACAATGTTCTCAAACCCGGTTCTGGGATTACTTGCAGGTGCGATTTTAACGGCTATTATTCAGAGCTCTTCTGCATCTGTCGGTATTTTGCAGGCACTTTGTGCAACAGGAACGATTCACTATTCCGTGGCACTGCCGGTAATTATGGGACAGAATATCGGAACCTGTATTACCGCTATTTTATCATCCATCGGTGCAAACAGAAATGCAAAGAGAACAGCTTTAATTCATTTGCTTTTCAATCTGATTGGTACGACTGTATTTTTGATTGTATTCTATTCATTAAATGTATTTGTTGATTTTGCATTTTTAGACCAGGCAGCAGATGAAAAGGGTATTGCAATTATACATAGCTGCTTTAACATTGGAGCAACCATCTTATTACTTCCGTTTTCTAAAGTGCTTGTAAAACTTGCATATTTAGCACTTCCGGTAAGAGAGAACGAAGAAAAGAAAAAAATGGAAAGCAGCATGGAGTTATTAGACGAGCGTTTCTTTGAAAATCCGGCATTTGCATTAATACAGTCAAAAGAAGTGTCAAAACGTCTTTTTGACAACATTTTTGAGGTAGCACAGTCTGCATATGGATTAATTTACAAATTCCAGAGTGAGGAATATAGTGAATTGAAGAAGCGATGCGAAGAAATAGAAGGTGAAATCGACGGATTTAATGAATATTTGACAAAGCTTTCTAATTATAATCTTTCTAATAAAGACAATCAGACACTTAGCACACTTTTGCAGACTATAGGGGAATTAAAGGGAATTACAACCCACCTGTATCAGATTGCCAAGGCAGGTAAGAAGCTGAATAAGAAAAATGGAAGCTTCTCCGAAATGGCAGTAGAGGAATTAAATGGAATCTGGCAGGCAATTGACAATACACTTAGCTATACGAAGGAAGTTCTTTCCGGCAGTGAATTGGATGAGTCAGAGAATCCATATATGAAAGCTCATGATATTAAACGTAAGATTAAAAAATCAAAGAAAAATCATATTATACGTTTGCAGGAAGGCGCATGTTCTTCAGAGGCAGGTATGGCATTTTTAGATATCATATCTAATTATGAGCAGATAATTTTCTATTGCACCAATATGTGGGAAGCAGGAAGAGTAATGTAAAAAGTAATACAACAAAAGAAGAGAGGGGAAATATATGATTATTTTACAATTATTGTTATTGGTAGTAGGATTTGCAATGCTGGTAAAAGGTGCTGACTGGTTTGTAGACGGCACCTCCGGGATTGCAAGAAAACTTGGAATTCCACAGCTTGTGGTAGGTCTTACAATCGTTGCGATGGGTACAAGTGCTCCGGAGGCGGCAGTTAGTATTACGGCATCATTAAAAAACAATGCTGGTATTGCAGTGGGAAATGTAGTAGGAAGTAATATCTTAAATATTTTAATTATTCTGGGTATTACAGCAGTGATTACCTCTGTTGCAATTCAGAAATCAACACTTATGATTGAAATTCCATATATGATTTTTGTTACAGTTGTATTAATCATAATGGGAATGACAGGTGAAAGTATATCCAGAGTAGAGGGTATTATTTTCTGGGTATTATTTATTATTTATCTTGTGTATCTGTTTGTTCTTGCCCGCAAAGGAAAGGCAGAAGAGGATACAGATGAAGAAAAGAGCACCTGGAAGCTGTTAATCAGCACTGTAGTAGGTGGAGTTATTGTTGTATGGGGAAGTAATATTACTGTCGACAGTGCAACTGAGATTGCAACCATCATTGGAATTAGTGAGCGTTTTATCGGTCTTACGATTGTTGCCCTTGGAACATCTCTGCCAGAGCTGGTAACTTCTGTGACAGCAGCGAGAAAAGGAAATGCGGATATTGCAATTGGTAATATTGTAGGAAGTAACATTTTTAATATTCTGTTTGTGTTAGGAACATCTGCACTTATTACACCAGTATTGTATGAAGCAAGCTTTTTAGTTGATGGAATTATCGCAGTGGCTGCCGGAGTATTGTTGTGGATTTCAGTATTTAGAAAAATGGAGTTAAGACGCTTCTGGGGTATTGTTATGTTAGTGTGCTATGCAGCATACTTCATATATTTGCTGTAGGAAGTGAAGGGAGGTAGGAAAACTATTTCTGCCTCCCTGAATGTGCGAGAGCACATCCTTTGACTAGTTTGATAGCCGTGAAAGCGGCGGAATGAGAGGAATAATGATAAAAAATGTGCTGAAAGGTATTATTATTGGGTTGGCAAGTATTATTCCCGGGGTAAGTGGGGGAACACTGGCAGTATCCATGGGGATATATGACCGGATTATTCATTGCATTAATCATTTGTTTCGTGATTTTAAAAGCAATGTTTTGTTTTTACTACCGATTGCAGTGGGAATGGGAATCGCTGTTGTAGGAAGTGCAATAGGGATAGATTATCTGTTTGAAACCTTTCCACTGCAGACCAATTTACTTTTTGTCGGATTAATTTTAGGAAGTCTTCCACCGATTTACAATAAGGTAAAAGGTGAGACGATTCGCATAGGGCACATTTTAGCAGCAATCCTGTTTTTTGTTTTCATTGCAGGGCTTGCATTCTTAAATGACTATCAGGGGAAAGAAGTAGCTTTAGTTCCGGGGATTGCAGAAGCATTAAAGCTTTTTGGCATTGGAGTGATTTCCTCTGCCACGATGGTGATACCGGGAGTCAGTGGTTCGATGCTGTTACTTTTGCTGGGATATTATAATCCAATACTAGATAGTATTAAGGCGTTTGTGATGGCAGCGGTAAAACTGGATATTACCGGGGCTTTCAATGAAGTATATGTATTAGCACCCTTTGGAATTGGTCTTGTGATAGGAATTTTTGCAATTGCAAAGTTGATAGAATTTGTTTTTGAAAAGTTCCCATTTTATGCATATTGGTCCATTATTGGGCTGATTCTTGCATCGCCGGTTGCAATTTTAATAGTTGCATCAATAACAGAGGTAACAGTTGTTGGTGTATTGACCGGCATACTTGCCTTTGCTTGTGGTATCGTAACGGCTACAAAGC
>CAYMIS010000100.1:0-11937 GCA_964390485.1 uncultured Roseburia sp.
GAGCACTTGGCTACGGACCAAGGTGTCGGGGGTTCGAATCCTCTCTCGCACGTAGATAAGCCCTTAAGAATGAGAGTTCTTAAGGGTTTTTTGATGGGGTGGCTCTTACAAAATAAAAACTGGAAAATGTCTTATGGGGGAATGTGAATAAAGAGAAATCAGAAGAAAAATATTGGACAGTAAGCTTATGCGTAAGGAGACAAGAGATGCAGACAGTTAATAAAGTAGCAACAAATAAAGTGCGAATAGATTTTTTAGATTATTTAAAAGCAATTTGTGTAATAATGGTGATTATTACGCATTATGAATGGGAGGATAAAACCTCTCCCTTTTTCACAATGCTGATAAATATGGCAGTACCGGTATTTATGATTATTAGTGGATATAATTTTGCTATGTCTAACAGAAAAAAGGCGGATGGAGAATTAAAGAAGATGTATGGCTGGCAGATGTTAAAGCCGAAACTGGTACGTTTTCTTGTGCCATTTATAACAATATGTGTGATTGAAATCTTGTTATTGGCATTAGAGAATAAAAATATTCATCCACTAAGGATTTTTTTGCTGGGAGCTTATGGACCGGGAAGTTATTATGTGCCAGTTATGTTACAAATGTTAGTGATTTTTCCTATTATATATGTTCTTGTTGAACGAAATGCAAAAGTGGGAATTGCATTTGCAGGTGGTGCAAACCTTTTATTTGAAATTATGGTCAAAGTATTTGAGATGGATAAGTATTATTACAGATTAAGTATTGGAAGATATCTTCTATTGATTGCTTTTGGCTGTTACATATATCTATACCCAAAGCACCGCGTGAAAAAATCACAGCTATTATTGATGTTTTTTAGCGGATTAGCATATATCATAGCAGTATTTTCTTTTGATGCGGAACTTATTATTTTTGGTTACTGGAAAACCACAGCAATGCCTGTTGCATTTTATATTTTCCCAATTGTAATCATGTTATTTCGGAAATTCTATCATTTAACGATACCAGGAAAGATGGGAGATGCATTGACACATATTGGAAAAGCTTCTTATCACATTTTTTTGGTACAGATGGTATACTATCACTTTGAATTAGGTGGGAAAATTATGAAGGCAGAGTGGTATATTGCGGTGCCATTTAATTTGCTGGTAAATCTTGTAATAGGATTACTATTTTTTGAATTTGATAAGCAATTTCTAAAAAAAGTAAAAAAAGTGAAACAGAAATTGCGTCAAGCGATTGCTTAAATAGAAAAGAAAGCGTAAAATAGTAAATAAGTATGAGAACATATTGTAAAAAAATAATAGTAAAATAACACAGTGAACTTTTACACCGGCTTTGCGGTTGACCCTTTAGCAGCCAGCAAAGAGCAGGAATTAGGGAACTGTGATAATTTATAGATACAATAAGCATCGTATCCGGAAGGAACGAAAGCAGGAGGAAGAAATGTCTAATAAGAAAACTTTTCACATGATAATTACAGCATTATTTACAGCAATTATCATTATGATGGCTTTTGTGCCATATTTAGGTTACATTAATCTGGTAGTGATTAAAGCTACATTAATCCACGTGCCGGTTATTATTGGTTCTATTATACTTGGACCGAAAAAGGGAGCATTTTTAGGATTTGTATTTGGATGTACCAGTTTGATTAATAATACCTTTAATCCAAGCTTGTTATCCTTTGCATTTTCACCATTTTATTCTGTTGGTGAAGTGGGTGGAAATTTCTGGAGCATTGTAATTTGTTTTGTTCCAAGAATTTTAGTAGGTGTTGTGCCATATTTCATTTATAAAGGAATCAAGCATTTACTTAAAGAGAAGAAAGGCAGCGACTGGCTTGCTTTGCCGGTTGCATCAGCGGCAGGTTCGTTGACAAATACCTTATTAGTAATGCATTTAATTTATTTATGCTTCAGTGAGCAGTTTGCTTCAGCTAAGGGAATTGCTATGGATGCAGTTTATGGCGTGATTTTAACAATTATTGCAACGAATGGTATACCAGAGGCAATTGTAGCAGTTGTTTTATCAACAGCAGTTTGTAAAGCATTGATTAAATGGAGGAGATAGATTTGTTACAGGGAAAGACAGTTGTTCTGGGAGTGACAGGTGGCATTGCAGCATATAAAATGCCAAATGTGGCAAGAATGCTCAAAAAAATGCATTGTAATGTCCATGTATTAATGACTCAGAATGCGACTAATTTTATAACAGCAACAACATTTGAAACCTTAACAGGGAACAAATGTCTGATTGATACATTTGATAGAAATTTTGAATTTTCAGTGGAGCATGTGGCAATTGCAAAACAGGCAGATTTAGTGCTTGTTGCACCGGCAACAGCTAATGTAATTGGAAAAATAGCCAATGGAATAGCAGACGATATGCTGACAACTACGATTATGGCATGTCCTTGTAAGAAAATGATTGCTCCGGCAATGAATCACAATATGTACCATAATTCCATTGTGCAGGAAAATATTGAAAAATTAAAAAGACATCATTATGAAATTATAGATCCGGTTTGTGGAATGCTTGCAAATGGAGATACCGGGGATGGAAAACTTCCATCTGAGGAAGAACTTGTGAATTATGTAGTAAGAGAATTGGCTTATGAGAAGGATTTAGCCGGTAAAAAGGTTTTAGTAACTGCCGGACCAACGAAAGAGGCAATTGATCCGGTACGATTTATTACAAATCATTCTACCGGTAAAATGGGATATGCAATTGCGAAAATGGCAATGCTTCGGGGAGCCGAGGTTACCCTTGTTAGTGGTCAGGTGGCATTAGAGCCGCCAATGTTTGTAAATGTAGTACCAGTAGTTTCCGCGAAGGATATGTTTGAAGCGGTAAAAGCTGCAGCACCGGAACAGGATATTATTATTAAAGCAGCGGCAGTTGCAGATTATAGACCGGCAACTGTCAGCAATGAGAAGATTAAAAAGTCCGATAGCAATGCTGCAATAGAGCTGGAGCGTACAGACGATATTTTAGCTTATTTAGGACAGAATAAAGGTCACACATATTTATGCGGTTTTTCCATGGAAACAGAAAATATGCTTGAAAATTCCAAAGGAAAATTAGAGCGGAAGAATCTGGATATGATTGTGGCAAACAATCTAAAAGACAAAGGCGCAGGATTCGGGACTGATACAAATCTGATTACAGTTATTACAAAAAACCAGGAGACGCAATTAGAGTTAATGAGTAAAGAAGCGGCAGCAAATTGCATTCTGGATGAGATTATAAAAGAAAGTATGGCAACTGATTAAAAACAGAAAGTAGCAGGTGGACAAATGGAAATATTAAAAGTACAGAAGAATCAAATAATTGCAAGAAAAAAAGACGTAGTAAAAGAGTGGTACTTAGTACAGGAAGGGTCAGTTACCCAGAAGTTTGAATTCTCAGAAGTGAAGCTGGGGAAAAACGCAATCATCGGAATTTTAGAAGCGGACAGATTTATTTGCGATTATGTTGCAGGAGAAGATACTGTACTGGCAGTATTTCCATGTGGAAATGCAGACGATTTAAAGAAGATTCTATCCATTCAGGAGAGGATTCGAAGTATCTTTTTGCGGGCAGCAATTGAACAAAGACACCAGATGCTGGCACTTTATTCCGATTTATATAAAAAGACAAGACAGTTTCATGTTTTTGTGGAAACACTTTACAATGATTATCAGGCGTTAGCGATTAACTGCGATATGGAAGCGGACAGCTTTTCGAAGGTGGAGAATTTAAAACCATTAGAGATGAAGCATAAGGCAGAAAACTGGGAAGTTAATAATAGTATTAGTCTTATGAGAAGTTATTTGCCGGAATATCTTCAATTAATGGAAAAGGATGATAGTCTGACAGTGGGAGCCATTATGGAAGCATCTATGCAGATGCGTCGTGTAACTCAGGGAATTGAGGAAATGGAATCCTATCTTTTATATAATAGAGAGATTCTTTTGAGCGAGTCTAAACATGATATGTTTAACCTGTTCTTTGAGTTTGCAAAACGGGTGGCAGCGAAAAAATTAGATATTGCACCAATTAGAAAAGAACTGGCATTGATTACTGAATTTATTCAGAAACTGAGAGTTTATGATACAATTTTAGTAAGCCTTCGACTGAATGAATACCAGTATTATGACTTTGAGAAGAGTTCAGAAGAAGCTGGTGGAGAGGCTACGAGACAAGAAGCTGCCAAACGTTTAGATATTGACATTACAACGGTGGATTGTTTAAGACATATTTTGGAATTTGCCGGATATCAGGGCGATGAACTGGAAGGAGCACGTAAGAAAGTAGAAGCATATCGCAATCTTCCGGATTTGTTATCTACCGATGATGAAGCATATCGCATCAGAAGACAGTTATCACCAATGTTTTATGATGTTTACCAGAAAATCTTTATGCGGGCAATGAAGGATGAAAGTTCGTTAACTCCAATTGTACAGATGTTTTTGAATTTTGGATTTATGGATTTAGAACTTGCAGGAGAGGAAAATGCCAACGCTATATATGATTTGACAGCCCATTTAGAAGTATGTAAATCGGAGCATGTTTATACAATTTATGAGTGGCTGAAAGCTGTATACAGAGGCGAGAAGGAACCATCTAAGAACGAGTTTGACATGGACTATAATGCTTATCTTCTTGACATGCGTAAAAATGGAGATATTACACCGGAACAGGTAAAAACATTCCAGTATAATCAGGAGATGAAGCTTCAGTTCGAGATTAAAAACATGTTTACTGTAGTAAACAGAATTACTTATGGTAAGATAACTACCTTCTGTCCAATTCTTGGCGAGTATGATTTGATTAATTCGGTTGAAAAGATGTTAGTGACAGCATCTAAAATCGAAGAAGCGTTAAACGAAGTGAGAAAAATTGACTTTTCTGCTTTTTATCGTGAAACTATTTTTACGGACCCGGCAAGAGATATTAATCGTGAGATGATTATGAAGGAAGTTCTTCCGGATATTATCTTAATGCCAAATGCAGGAACTAAGGCGATGATGTGGCAGGAGACAGCCGGAGTGAAGAGAGATACACCAGGCCGTTTCATGTTCCCTATTTTTACTGCGGTAGATTTAGAGGATATGATGATTGAGACAATGGGCCGTTTCCGTTGGGAGATGTGTCGTAAGATTCAGGGTGTTCACTGGAATGATATTCGTGAGAAATCCCTGACTGCTGAATATTGTGACTATATTCAGTTCTATCGTAAGAATCATGAGCTTTCTACCGAAGCAAAAGAAAAAGTAAAGAGTGCATTAATACGTGCAAAGAACAACTACAGAGAAGTATTCGTTAAGGATTACGTAAGCTGGATTAAGTATGAATCTAAGGGAAGCTTCCGACTGAATAAGGTAACAAGAGATATTCTGGTTCGTTATTGTCCATTTACCAAGGATATTCGTAACGATTTGAAAGCGAATCCAATGTATCAGAATTCTATTACCAGATATGAGGTTGGTAACGCAAAAGCAATACAGCGTATTAATGGCGTATACGATAAGTATACGAAGGCTGGTGGTGAAATTACACCGGAATTAAGAGATAATCTTTTATTCTATCAGATGTAACAGAGAGATTTTGAAACTGGATAGTAAAATTAATTTTAACAGGGCGGAATGCAGAGGCATTTTGCCCTGTTATTATTTATAATAAAATGAAAACTTTAAAACTAAAAATTTCCATCAGGATAGAAACAGATAAGGTGCATATTTTTTTTTGAACTCCAAATAATAAGTTTGCAACATCAAGCTATTTAAAGGAGGAAAAAGAGATGGCAAGAAATATGGATACAAGAAACGCAAATGAAAACTGTAGATTTGAGAATGGTTATGAGCAGAACCAGAATCAGAACAAGGCAGGTCAGAACGCTTCTAAGAACAAAACTTCTAACAGCACAAGCAACAAAACAAGCAATAGCTCCAACAACAAGTCTTCAAACAAAACTTCTGAAAACTAATTTTTTTCAGGAAATAAAACAAAACAATTGCATATAATGTAAAAAGTGCAAAACTTATAAGAACAGATTACGAAGAATACTTTGTAATCTGTTCTTTATTTAGGAAAGGAAGGATTATCCAAATGGCTTTTTATACCATTCATCCGAGGGAAGTTCAGGAAATTTTAGAGCAAAAGCATGCAATTATTATAGATATCCGGGAACGGGCTGATTATCAGGAATATCATTTGAAGCGGGCATTAAATATTCCTTATGAAGACAAAGATAACTGGGTAAGAAATTTTCGTGGAAGAAGAACACTTATTTTATATTGTGAGCATGGAAGTACCAGTGTACTTGCCGCAAGGAAATTAAGCAAAGCAGGAATTGAGGTATACACAGTTGTTGGAGGTGTAAAAGCCTTAAGAGAATATTTTAACGATTGACAGCGGAAATTAGAACAGATAATATATATTTAGCTGACTAGACTTATTTTCGTAAAAAAAGATAATAGGTTTACATAATGCACAAAGGAGATTACATGAAAACATTTGAATTATTAGTACCATGTCATTTTGGACTGGAAGCAGTCTTAAAAAGAGAGATTTATGACCTGGGATATGAGATAACAAAAGTAGAAGATGGAAGAGTAACATTTGAAGGTGATGCAGAGGCAATTTGTCGAGCAAACATTTTTTTAAGAACGGCAGAACGTGTCATGATTCAGGTTGGCCGTTTTAAGGCAACAACCTTCGAGGAACTATTTCAGGGAATGAAAAATCTACCATGGGAGGAGTATATTCCGGAAGACGGAAAGTTCTGGGTAAAGAAGGCTTCTTCGATTAATAGTAAGCTGTTCAGCCCATCCGATATTCAGTCCATTGCTAAAAAAGCTATGGTAGAACGTATGAAACAGAAATATAAAAAAGATTGGTTCCCAGAGGATGGTGCACCATATCCTGTCCGAATTTTCCTGTTAAAGGATGAGGTGACGGTGGCACTAGATACCTCTGGAGATTCCTTGCATAAAAGAGGCTATCGTACCATGACAAGTAAAGCGCCACTGACTGAGACACTAGCGGCAGCCCTTATTTTGCTGACCCCATGGCGAGCAGACAGAATTTTGGTAGACCCATTCTGTGGAAGTGGTACGTTTCCGATTGAGGCAGCTATGATAGCAGCTAATATTGCACCGGGAATGAACCGTGAATTTACAGCGGAACAGTGGACAAATCTGATAGAGCGTAAGCTTTGGTATGAGTGTGTGAAAGAAGCAGAGGATATGGTGGATACCTCTGTAAAGGTGGATATTCAGGGCTATGATATTGATGGAGAAGTGGTAAAAGCTGCCAGAGAGAATGCAAAACGTGCAGGAGTAGACCACATGATTCATTTTCAGCAACGGGCAGTTGCAGATTTAAGTCATCCGAAAAAATATGGATTTATTATTACAAATCCGCCATATGGTGAGCGATTAGAGGAAAAGGCAGATTTACCAAAGCTTTATTCCGAAATCGGTGCATCTTATCAGGGGCTGGATTCCTGGTCTATGTTTTTAATCACAAGTTATACAGATACGGAGAAGTATATTGGCCGGAAAGCAGATAAGAACCGCAAGATATATAATGGTATGTTAAAAACATATTTTTATCAGTTTTTAGGTCCAAAACCGCCAAAACGTCCAAGAGGATAGTTTATAGGCAGCAGTAAAGTAGTTAAGGAGAGGAAGCTTTTCATGAAGTATTCCAAAAGATATATTACCTTTACGGTAATTCTGATGATTGCTTTTATATTGAAATTTAATACTTTTGCAGAAAACTTTCAGAGAGTAGATAGTTTCCGTGGTGCAGATTTAGATGAAAAGACATGGAATCCTTTAATTGCACAAAGTGTAAATGAGGGGCTGCTTTCTGTTGTGATTGATAATAAAGAATATACAAACGAAAGCTATCCATTTTTCATGGATGAAAACTTAAATATTATGGCACCAGTATCTATTTTACGGGATGCCTTAAATTGTAGTGCCCATATTTATGACGAATCTATGCTGCTAGTGGAAAAGCATAATAAGGAAGTGGCATTTACCTTAGATGAAGCAGTTGTAACAGTTGGCGGAGAGACGGAAGAAGTGACTTCACCCTTAACACAGCTGAATAACGAATATTATGTTAGTTTGAATGAATTATCCAAATATCTGGATTATTCCTATTCCTGGAATATACAGGAAAATAAGGCACAGGCTGCAGATGTTTCCGAGAGTCTTACAATTATCCCAAACCGATATGATTTAAGGGAAAAACAGCGTATTTCGGCAATTCGTAACCAGGGAAGTTATGGAACCTGCTGGTCTTTTGCAGCATTAAGTGCTATGGAATCGGTTCTTTTGCCAGAGAATACCATGCAGTTTTCAGTGGACCACATGACACTTAGTAATGGTTTTAATCTGACCCAGAACGATGGCGGCGAGTATACCATGGGAATGGCTTACCTTGCCTCCTGGGCAGGACCTGTATACGAAGTGGATGACCCATATGGTGATAATGAAACCAATGATACCCTTGCACCGGTGAAGCATGTGCAGGAAATGCAGGTAATTGATGGAAAGGATTATGAAAAAATTAAAGAGGCTGTATTCAAATATGGTGGAGTACAGACTTCTATTTATAATGCCTTAAGAAGCTCACAGTCCCGTTCACCATATTATAATCGTCAAGCCTATGCTTATTGTTATATTGGAACAGAAAAGCCGAATCATGATGTTGTGATTATTGGTTGGGATGACAGCTATCCAAAAGAAAACTTCAGTATTGAACTGGAAGGTGATGGTGCCTTTATCTGCCAGAACAGCTGGGGAGATGAATTTGGTGAGGAGGGTGTTTTTTATATTTCCTATTATGATACGAATATAGGAACTCACAATGTGGTATATACCGGCATTGAAGAGGTAGACAATTATGACAATATTTATCAGAGCGATTTATGTGGCTGGGTTGGTCATTTAGGATATAATAAAGAAAGCATTTATGGTGCAAATGTATTTACTGCAAAATCCGATGAAAATCTGACTGCGGCAAGTTTTTACGCTACCGGAAAAGATTCAGAATATGAGTTATATGTGGTGCGAAATTTTGAAGATGAAACATCTTTTGAAAATAGAATTCCGGTTGCATCCGGAAAATTATCAAATGCAGGTTATTATACAATTGATTTTACACAGGAAATTTCTGTGAATGCCGGGGAACGTTATGCAGTAGTTCTTCATATCACAACACCGGGAGCAGTGCATCCGCTGGCAATTGAATATATTGCGGATGAAGCCACTGCCAACGTGATTTTAGAGGATGGAGAGGGCTATATCAGTGTAAGTGGCTCCGATTGGGAAAACGTTACAAATGTTGAATCATGTAATATTTGTATTAAGGCATTTAGTAATAATCGGTAAGGGGTACAAGTGGAAGAAAAAACGATAAAATTTGCTGCCATTGTTCTGACAGGACTTACAATTTTTATGTGCTATCTGATGCCGAAACTGCCGACGTTACACACATGGGCAGAGGAACGGCGTGAGGATATGCTGGCAGTAGAAGAACAGGCAGAAGAAAAAGTAGAAATGAATGAACTGGAAATGATAGATACAGATGTGGCTGCAACGGTTATTGACCGACAGCTGCGATTAAAGCTGCCAGAGGGAGTAAATGGTGCAGCAGTATCTGTGACGAATAATTATGTTTCGCAGACGGTTACAATTGAGATACCGGGAACGGATAGTCGTTATTTTGAAAATTATCCGTTGACGGGAAGTAGTAATCATATTGACAATCTTTCGTATTTGCAGCTTGCAGGAGAAGGTGTCATTGAGATTACCATGGATAAAGTATATGAGTTAGAAATGGAATACGACGATTCTTATTATTATTTTGATTTCCTGACACCGCAGGAAGTGTATGATAAGGTTATTGTAATCGATGCGGGACATGGAGGAAGAGCCCCGGGAGCAACAAAGCAGGGGGTTATGGAAAAAGATATTGACCTGCAGATTGTACTGCAGTTAAAGGAAATATTGGAAAAGAGTGAAGAAAATATTGGTGTTTATTATACCAGAACAGATGACAGTAATCCGACGTTAGACCAGCGTGTACAGCTTGCAAACAAGTCAAATGCAGACCTGTTTATCAGTATACATAATAATTCCACTGCCAGCGGCAGAATGTCCTCTACAAGGGGAACGCAGGTCATGTACAGTGAATCTGATACAGCAGAGTTAGGAAGTAAGGCTCTTGCCCAGATTTGCTTAGAGGAACTGACAGATGGGTTAGGAAGCCGTAACAAAGGGCTGGTGAAGGGGGATGATATTTACATTATCCGTACCAGTGAAGTTCCGGTGGCATTAATTGAGGTTGGATTTATGACAAACCGGGAAGAATTAGAATTATTAAAATCAGAAGATTATCAAAAAAAGGCAGCAGAAGCCGTATATGCATCCGTACTTCGTGCCTTTGAGGAAGGATATTAGAGAAATGAGCCGTATTATTTTTGCAACCGGAAATGCCGGAAAAATGAGAGAAATCAAAGAGATTTTAGCAGATATGAACATGGAGATTTTATCCATGAAGGAGGCTGGAATCAGCGCAGATATTAAGGAAGATGGAACCACTTTTGAAGAGAATGCTGTGATTAAAGCAAAGGCAATTGCAGAACTGACAAATGATATTGTGTTAGCAGACGATTCCGGGCTGGAAGTGGATTATCTGAATAAAGAGCCGGGAATATATTCTGCCCGCTATATGGGAGAGGATACCTCTTATACCATTAAAAATCAGGCGATTATAGACCGTTTAGATGGTGTTCCAAAGGAAAAAAGAACTGCACGTTTCGTGTGTGCCATTGCAGCAGTACTTCCGGATGGAGAGGTGCTTACAACCCGTGGAACCATCGAAGGTTATATTGGAACAAAAAGTGCCGGGGTAAATGGTTTTGGATATGACCCGATTTTTTATGTGGATGAATATGGCTGTTCAACAGCAGAATTATCTGAGGAGCAGAAAAATGAAATCAGCCATCGGGGCAAGGCTCTTCGTGCAATGAAAGAACAAGTGCTTAAATATGAATTTTAAACAGATACCCGACCTTTCAAGTGGTGAATGGCATGGGATTGGGTATTAACGCGAGAATCTCGCTATGCGAGATTCTTTTTTTCCTAAAAAATTAATGCAAAGGTGAATATATGAAGATTTTGATTGTTAGTGATACACATGGAAAAACTGAAAATTTAGAAATCGTACTGGAGCAGGTGGCACCAATTGATTATTTGATTCATTTAGGGGACGTAGAGGGCGATGAGGACTATATAGAGGTAATTGCAGAATGTCCGGTTGAAATTGTGTCAGGTAACAATGATTTCTTTTCTATGCTGCCGAGAGAGCGGGAGATACAGCTTGGCAAGTATAAGGCTTTACTTACTCATGGACACTATTATTATGTAAATGCGGGAATTGGAGAAATTCAAAAAGAAGCTGTGGCGAGGGATTGTGATATTGTAATGTTTGGTCATACCCATCGTCCGTTGATTGATTATGGAAAAAATATTATTACAATTAATCCGGGCAGTCTTACATATCCAAGACAGGAGGGAAAACGTCCCTCTTATATTCTGATGGAGATTGATGAGGATGGCGAGGTAGATTTTGAGATAGATTATTTATAAAAAATATATTTTTGAAACAGTATATTTTAAATATTTTTTTTGCACAATTGAAAAAATATTGAAAAAATCGAAAAAAATATTGCCCGCAACCCCAGTAAAATCAAGGGTTTCAAGCAATTACAAAAAAAATGAAAAAAATATCAAAAAAAGTGTTGACATTTTTTCTTCTAGCATATATAATAACTTTTGTCGTCAGGAACGAGGCACAAAACAAAAGCCTAAAACGAAAGACGATAAGATAACTTAATCCTTCGGGGTGTGGCTCAGCTTGGCTAGAGCGCCTGGTTTGGGA
>CAYMIS010000101.1:0-11911 GCA_964390485.1 uncultured Roseburia sp.
CGTAAGAAAGTAAGTAGGGTAAAACCTACTTACTTTTTTCTTACTTATAACAGCAGTATTATTGTTCTTCCTAACAATTTTTACTGTTAAAAGCTTGCGTATATAAACAATTTTTATTACCTTTGTACTCAGAAATTTTTAACGACTTAACTCTTAACTAAGATATTTATATGGGAACAAGTTGTGCTTAGGTAAGCAATAATGATGTGCAGGTCTTAAATAAGGAATTAAGTAAGACCGCCCTAAATAAGCTAAAAGCACTTAACATAAGTACTGAAGGCTTAACAAAAGAGGAAGCTATTGCTGTAATCTCTAGTATAATGACTGAAAAAGGATATACTCAGGAGACAGTGATGGACCTTATAACATTACAAAACAGAAGATTGCTAAACGATGCAGTCTCAAGAGCAAGAATTAAAAAGATGCAAGAACAAGAAGCACTTACAAACAACAAGATAGGTAATGCTAAATTCGTTGTTGGAGAGAAAGTAAGCAAGGGTGACCCTAGAGCTCACAGAGATACTCTCTTCATATTTACAGATAATCTCCAGGCAAGTAACGTAGCATTCGGAGAACAAATAGGTAGCACTGTCGAAGTTGCAGAAGGAGTAAAACTTAATGTAAAAGCCACTTCTGCTCTGATGAGGACAGACTCTAATGGCAACCTTAACCCGAACGCCATTGGTCTAGTGACAAAGAAGAATGCTCAAAACTCAAACGGAGTGTTCATAGCTGAAGAAGGTTTCTTTCAGGATACCGAAGAAGACTTCGCTGCATTTGAGGCTGCAAACCAGAGAGCAATTAATAAGATAAAGGAACTGCTGTTTGGAGAAGATAGTCCATATGTTAAAATCTCGATGGTAGACGGTCTGGCTACTGATAGAGCTGCCTTACCAGAGAGATTCGCAGATAAGCTATCTGAGATGCTGGAAAAAGAACTTGGCATATACACTCAGAAAGTTCCTAGTAAGAATGGATTCGGTCTTAAAGTCATGAAGCTTGGTAAAAGTGAAAAGAAAAGAAAGGATGCAGCTCTTAAAAAGGCTACTGAGAAAGCGGATGACATTCTTAAAAGCTTTCTAAGTGAAAGACCTAAGCTAGAATCAATAATGGTTGACCCTAATGACAGGTCTCTTCTGTCTAAGGTGTTCCCTAACATTGAGATGAGAATGGCTAGAGTCTCATTCATAAGTGAAGCTTTCTCCAGGTACCTCACTTCCTATGTAGAAGAAATTAGAAAGAAATATGCTAATATGGAAGACAGAGACGAGGACGAGGAAGCTTATTATGAAGGTCTTACTAAAGGAACTGAAGCTGACCAAAGAGTATTTGCTTTAGGAAACTTTACTATAGGAGGAGAATCTTTAGGAAGCCACATTTTAAATAAAATAAAGTCTGACCTTGTAACTATTGCTGAACTTGGCACTACAGAAGAAGGCATAGACACTCTGGCTAGAGAACTTCTAGAAGGCAAGGGTCAACTTGGAAAGGACTTCAAAGAAGAACTGAACTATAGAAACTTGGAAATAGGTTCTAAGAAGGCTCATCAGTTTGCGTATGCTAGGGCTAGATATTTAGCAGAAGAATATGCAAAAATGGCTAGAACTAATGTGTTCAATGCTCTATGTAGAGATGCTGCTATGGAACTTGAGTTTAATGAGAACATTAGACTGAACTTCAAGAGCCTTCCTATAGAAACCGAAGATGACGTTAACGAGGATACTCTAGAGGAGAATAAAGAGAATGCGAATAGAGAAGGATACATGATTAAATACAAGCTCATGGACCCTGCTAAATCTCTTTCTATAAGAATCAAGACTCTTCTTGGTTCTCTATATAAAAGGGATTACAGAGACCCTAGTCAGTTTGTATTTAACGACTTAGGCAGCAGAGTAAGAATGGATGCTCTTGTAGCCTACAGAATCCTTCTCGAAGAGTTCTCAGCAATGAAGAACCCAGAATCATTCGTATCTACTCTAGACACAGCTATAGAGAAGTATCCTTGGTTAAGCTCATTAAGAGATAAGATTGTATTCAATCCTCTTAATCCTAAAGCCTTCAATGAGGACCTTAGGAACGAGTTCTTTACTACTATGAGGAAAGCTCAAGTTCCATATGCTATGGTGAGTGAAAGAGGTCTTTTAAAGAGACTTAATAGGAACTCTTCTGCCGAAGACATCTTAGACAATGTAAGAAGCAATTATGAAGGGCATCTAATCTTAGGACCTAATTCAATCTACACTGAAACAGGAGAAGCAGATATAGATAACTGCATAGCTATTCATAAGCTCTTCTCTAGTGCATATACCAAGAAGGAAGACAGGATTACAGGCAACGACGCAGAAGCCAGAAAGAAGAAGAGATATGCCGCTTATAAAAGACAGCCTCTAGGTTGGGCTCTTACTCAGTTAAGAGCTCTTCAGAATAATAGAGGAGTAGTCGATGATATAAAGAAGGCTCTCGATATTCTTGCTGGAATGAATGAAGACCATCCTAATATCAATCTGGAGAACATTCTTAAAGATTTAGGAGTAGACACTTCCAAAATGAATGTTGACAGCCTATTCGGAGATATTCCTTTCCTTGATGAAGACGAGTTGACTGAAATCGAGACTTTAGACGACCTCATGGAACACATCTCTGAGAATCAGGTAGCCAGGCTGGTTAGAACTCTCGAAGCAATAGAGACGATAGTCAATCAGACTGGTAATAAGAAATTCCAGGCTGGAGACCATTTGTTAACTAAGTTCCAAAGTGCTTACCTTAAGCTTGGCAGCGCTCTTACACTTGCTTCTGATGGTTATACAGCTATGACTTTCAGGCACGCTGGTTCTACAAGGGCTAGCTATGCTGCACCTGATTTCATCTCTGACTTAGTAGGTATAGTAAGCAATGTAAACAGCATAGACGAAGCCAACGAATGGCTGGAGAGAAACTACGGTAGATTCGACTTCTTTAAAGACCCAGTTACTAAAGAATGGATGAATACCTGGTTAAAAGATTTCTTTGACCAAGGACCTAACGGTGATTATCCATTTAGAAAGAACTTTGAGTATATCAACGTGCTTTCTTTCATGGGTTCTTCTGACGAGAATTCCGTTGGAAAAGTAGAAAAAGACGCATTACTAACTGGTCTTGTTCATGCTTTCTTTTCAGCTAATAGGGATGGATATAATAATGCCTATGGCTACTATAGATGTCCTCTATTCTCTGATGTCGATGCGTGTGTTCTTATGAAAGGCGTTAGATATACTGGAGAGGGTTGTCAAGAAACCATTCTTGACAATCTAGTCAAAGTTGTACTTCAAGAAGTCAATAGAATAAACGATGTAAAAGCCTCTAACGGCAAAGCTGACACCGTAAAGGTTGAATTCTATAACGAAGGTAGAAACAATGGCGAAAGGTTTCAGTATTTCCCAGAACTGAACTCTAGGGCTGAGGAGATAGCAGAAATATGTACACTGCAACCTGGAGAATCTCCCGTTGAATTCGTAGATAGGAGAAACGAAGAGCTGAAAGAAATCTTAAGAGGAATTCTAAATGAAAAGGTAACTAAGTTCCTTGGAAGAATGAGTGACTCTGCTAAGTTAGCTATGTACAAAAGAATGGCAGCTAACGAAGCAAAGAATGAAAGCCTCGATACTGAAGAGAATAAGGAAGTTCTTCTTGTAGAAGAAGAGCAGACTGAAGACATGAAGAAGGAGGAGAAAGAGCAGAAGTTAGCTAAGATGGATGAGCTTCTTACTGAGTTCTACTACAATGACTACTTCGCTCAGTCTCAGATTCAGCAACTTCTTGGCGGTGACCTCGCCTTCTACAAAAACTTTGTTGATTATGTAAAGAGAAATAAGCAGGCTTATGCTTGTGGAGAAAGACTTTTTGCAAGGGAAACAGATGCAGAAGGCAACATCGTTGGTGAGCTCATCGAGACTGCTATGTATATGGAGGACGAAGATGTAATGACTAACTCATATGAAAGCTTAAAAGACCTTCTTATGAGCTCCACTGTAGGAGATGCTGATAAGGCAGTAATGAGATTTGCATTAGAGTCCTTCAAGAGAATTACTAGCACAGATGGACAATCCTTTAGAACTATAGATTCTTTTAAGAAGATATTTAAAGCTAAAGGAGGAACGTGGACTGATGATATGGAGAGAGCCTATCAGAACATAAAGAGTGGTACAATCACAGCTAGAGATTTTCTATCTCTGTGGAATCCTATTAAACCTTTCTTCTATGGATATGAATCTATAGAAATTAATGGAAGGAATGAGAAGGTAACTACACAGCATAAGAACTCAGAGTACATGATAACTGCTTTATACTCGTTCCTGAATACAGCTCTTAATAAGTCACCAAAGCTCGTAGGGCTTCATAAGTTTATGGTTGCACATAACATAGATGTTGTCCATTTCCACAGTGTAGTGAAGGAGGGATTTAACTCCCCATTTGACCTTAGATACAATAAGTCTAAGTTCGATAAGATGTCTAAGGAGGGAAAGGTAACCCTATTTGGGAAACCATTCTCTGGGACTTACAAGGAATACATAGACAAACTAGAAAAGGCACTTGACGAAGGTACTATTTCTCAAGAGGAATTCACTTCTGCTAGGAGCCAATTTGAGTATCAGACTGCTGAAGAAGTTCAGAAAGCCTTAGAAGCTCAGAGTATTGATGCTAATGGTAAGACGAAAGGTCTTATGTTTAAACAGTTCCCTATGGATTCCTATATGATTGTTCAGCCTTCTGGTGACCACTTGATAGATTCGGAAGCTATCCTAGGAACACAGATTAAGAACATCATAATGGCTGACCTACCACCTGAGTTCTCTATGACTGTTACACTTAATGGCAAAGAGAGAACTATGAATAGAGAAGAAGCTGTAAGATTCTACAATTCATTACTTGTGGATAACTTGCTTGACGCATTCAGCAAAGTAAGTAAGGAATTCGGAAGTATCCAATCTTTACAGAAAGCTCTGTTCGAGAAGATGAAGGGTAATCCTAAGTATGGTGATGACGTAAAAGCTGCCTTAGAGATAAATGCCGAAGGAACAGGCTTTGTTCTTCCTTTCAATAGCCCTACTCTTAGCAATAAGATTGAGGAACTTATCTTGTCTACCTTTAAGAATGCCATTCAAAGGCAGAAAATTAAGGGAGGTAACGCAGTCTTGGTCTCTAACTTTGGACTCCATGATGACCTTCATGTAGTATATAAAGAGGGAGATAAGAGCAAAGGAGTAGAATATATTGAGGCATATTTACCAGCAACTAGCAGTTCTATGTTCAAGGATTTCCTTGTTCAGAAAGGAGACTATCAAGAGATTGACTTCAACAAAATGGAGAGAGCTCTTGGTAAAGCGGGTGCTGCTGAGCTTCTAGACATAATTGGATATAGAATTCCTACAGAGGATAAGTATTCTATTATGCCTATAAGAGTAAAAGGATTCATGCCTATCACTGCTGGCTCGACAATTATGTTACCAGCTGACATTATTACAATGTCAGGTACAGACTTCGATATTGATAAGCTATTCTTGATGATTAAAGAGTTTGACAGAATAGTTTATCCTAGAAGTCTTAATACTGAATTTAAGAAGTGGTTAGCTGATAACAAAGAAGAAGGTAGGGGTAGAACTATGAAAACTCTTGAAAATGCCTTGAAAGACGGTTACACAGAGGAGGAAATCAATAGTCTTATAGACTCTGATGATGCCTTTGCAGATTTCATGGATGACAGGGGTTATGATATGCAGTATGATACTCCTATGTATAAGATTATGAGACCTGAGACAGTCATCGAGGGTAGAGAAATGACTCTAGATGAAATTTCAAAGCAAGAGAATCTATCTCCCAGCAGAAGAATCGCTGTTAGAAATAACATGATTATTGATGTTATGAGGCAGACTCTTGCAAACGAAGAGGTTTCAAAACTTCTTATGCAGCCAGGTAACTTCGATAGAGTAAGACATGGCTCTAGGCAGCAAAAGATTATGCACAATCCTGTAGCACTAAGGAAATTCCAGGAACTGTACAAGGATGAAATCAAAAATAGAGGTCTCTTCACAGTTCTTCAAAGTATGTCTACAAAGGCATTGGATAAGTTCTATGAGGAGAATGCAGAACCTGTCAGCCCACTTGACGTTCTAGACTACGTTGATATGCAAAAGAACCTTATGGACGGAAACGCCCTTATTGGTATGTTTGCTGTTAACTCATCAAACCATTATAAGTTGCAGTTTGCTCCTGTTGAAATAGCAAGTGACTATCAGATGACTATAGAAGGAGTTAAGCTTACCCACATTGACCTCCAGAACTCTCCTATGAATGGAGAAAGAATTGGTAGAATTAATGCTGAGTTTCAAGCTGCTTCTCCTGATAATGGTAAGGACCCTTGCCTTGGAGATGTTGGAGCAAATACCAAAACTGCTTCTAGAATAGGTCTTCTAGCAAGACTTGGTTTAGAGCCTGAGGTAATAGGTATGCTCAATACTTGTGATGACTTTGCTAGCTACGGTCAAGTTATAGCTAAGAAGCTAAAGAACGCTAAAGTAACTCTTCCTAAGCTGAGCACTTTTGACCTTAGTATGAATAAGTTGGCAGAGATGATTGCTCTATATAGAACAGATATGGACGCCTTTAACGAGTCTATGAGCATTACTGAAAATGCAGTGTTCATGGCTATGTTTGCTAAGTTCATGAGCTCAATAAAAGCCCTGTCTTCATCTCTTTCTGGAGTATCTAAAGTATCTAGGTCTGATTCGCCAAACGGCAGCTTAGCTATTAGCATTCCTGAGGCTCTTCAGCAATACTTCAGTGCAGTAGATTTTCTAAGTAATGCTACAGCTCCTGATAGTCCTATCAAAGGACTAGAGAAGTTAGTAGATACTAACTTAGATGCTAAAGATATGTCGAGAGAAGAACTTAGAGAGAAGATAATGAATGCTCCTGTTCCTAGATTGCAGGCTGCTTACACTCTTGGTATTAAGAGTGCGTTATCTCTTTGTGGAGATTTCTTCCCTGGTTTATCTGACACTACGGTAAGAGGAGTACAGTTCTTAAGGGCTCAGACTCAAAGAAGACTCACTAGAGACGCTGATACTCCTACCGTAAGGAGATTCGTAGCAGAGTTAACTATGGCTCTTCTGTCACAAAACTCTATATTTGCTACTAATGAATCTGGAACTCTTATGGATAAGAGAAACTATTATATTCATGATTTTCCAATGAAGTTTAAGGCTTTTAAGGAGAAGAAGAATGCTGATGGTACTCTTGCTTATCCTGAAGTAGTTAATCTAAACATCATTCAAAGGATAACTAATTTGGATGGTAAAGGTTTAAGATTCAAGAATGTTGGCAAAATTAGCGATAGAAGTAGAAAGCATTTCGTAGAGGAATTAGAGTCACTCTTGTGGAGTGATAAACCAGAAGTAGTAGAACTAGCAATGGATTTATTCATGTATAGCTATTACGATAATGGTTTCCAGTTTGGACACGATAACTTTGGAGTATTCTTTACTACAACATATCTAAAGAGTATGCCTAAGTTCATAGAATCTCTTAATGCTGGTAACGCTAAACTGATGAATAAGGATTTCAACATTATGAATTTCGTATATCAGTTTATCTTAAATCATCCTGACTTAACTCCTCTTATTAGAAGGGACTCATATGTTATGGATGGTAATAAGTTAAAGCCTACCAAGAAAGGAAGAGAAGCTATTGCTTCTGGTGTAGACAGAATAGGTGAGCCAATTATGTTCATTCAAGCTGAAGGTAAACTTTGGATGAAGAACGGAGTAGGTGAGAATCTGTATTATACAGAAGTAGATTATAACAAAACTAGAATTCCATACTACGATATGAGTATTCAATTTGATGAAATCAAATTCTCCGAACTTAAAGAAAGAGGTCACATAGGCTATATAGACCCCAAGAAGCTTAACAAAGCTCAAGGAGTAGAAAATGTGCCTACAGAGTCTGAGGTAACAGAATTCAAGGAGGACAACCTTGGAGCAGTTCCACAAGAAGACGGGGACATCTTAGGAGATGCCCCTCAGGAAGACGAAGACTTCGTTAGAAACTAGGTTCCAGCAGAAGAGGAAGAAGACCCATCTGATTTAGAAGAGCACGCAAAGCTTTTCTCACAGATAGATTCTAGAATTGACGCAATTGCGTAGAGAGTTAGTTTAATGGAAGCCCAGCTTGGACAAGTTCCACAAGAACAAGCCACTGATAATCTTGAAAATTACACTCCTACCAGCGACCCTGACGTTAAAATGTGTGAATAGTAATTATAAAAGAAAATGGGAAATTCTTGTTTATACATACCCAAGAAAGGAGCGGACACCTTTAGATAGTTAAAGACAAACTTTGGCTATAAAACAGCCGCTAAGGTCTTCAATAGAGTAGTATCTGAGGGCTTTATAGAAGAGTATGGAGATTCCCTCACTTTAGATAGTGAGGGAATCCCAACTTATTCTAGTTTGATGTCTCTTCCTATAGTAAGAAACTACGTAGGAGAAGAAACGATACTTGAAGCTCTAAACAAAAACCAAAAGACTCTTCCGAATACTATAGAAAATACAAGTCTTTTAGTTTATGAGGCAGATAGGATTAACCAATCAGATTCAAACCACATAGCTATTGTTGATTATATTGACGAAGACACTCTGACAATAAGGATTCTTCCTAATACTAAGGAAAATTCAACTATAGCTAAAACACAGCTAGCTATCCAGAAGTTAAACGAAACTGTAGCAGAGCTATTAGGAGAAGCTGGCGTAACAGTTGGGCATATGTCTACTATAGAAGTAGCAGCAGGTAAAGTAGGAGAAACTAACTTTAACCATGCTAAGTCAATTGCAGACGAGTTCACTGGTATAATAAGAATAGCTAATAATCTAGAAGGAGGAGTGGCTCTATCAGAAGAGTTTTCACACCTACTGATAGGAATCTACAGAGATTCTCCTCTTGTTTAGAGGGCTATTAATTACCTTAGAAACGAAGACGCTGCTAGGGAAATACTAGGAGATAAGTTCGATGATTATTACGAGGAATATGGAGGAGATATGGAGCTCATTGCAGAAGAAGCAGTAGGCCATATGCTAAGAGACTAGTTTTTAGTTAATCCAACTAAGACTAAAGTACCCCTATTTTCTAGAGTTAAGAACTTTATCACTGGACTATTTAAGAAAATTAATCCTGGTTAGTACCAAGACAGTATAGATAATATAAAGAACGGATTATCATAGTTAGCACAAGATATAATATCTAGAAAGAAACCTATAACTAGAGAACAAATATTACAAGCAGCTAGGGATAAAAAGTTCAATGCACTCTCCGAAAAGGGAAAGAAACAGCTTAAGGCTCTTAGAGACGCTTCCGCAAGACTACATAAAGAAGCTAGCTTTACTCAAAATACTGGTGAAGGCTCTGAAAGAGCAGACAGCAAAAAGTTAGCTATAGAAGCTACAAACTAGATGAATAGGTCTATAGTTAATGAGGAAACTATTGAAGCAATAGCTTCCCTACTAGACATATCGCTTAAACAATTACAAGACTCATTTACTAAGCTAGGCAACTTAGATGACATGGAAACTCAAGATAGGTTTGTAGTGCTAAGAAACGCACTATATACTTTACAGTCTTATGGCAGAACAATAGACGAGTTGTATAGTGTTCTAGGGGAAGAGTTTCTTGATGACCCAGACATTTTGAGTTAGCATTTTATGCTCTAGGATTCAGAGGATACCTTAAAGGAGTTTAGGACTAAAGAACCAGTCATCTCTGTTGATACCAAGAGTATGTCTCCGTCTGAGATAGCTGCCATCATTGTCCAGAATTCTAATGAATTAGAGCTTTCACCTGACGGTGAATACTATATCAATAAGAAAACTGGAGCTAAATATATGAGAGCTACTTAGGTAATTCAAGCTTACTTTGAAGGACACACTTTTGACAAGGACAGTCCTTGGGTTAAGCCATCTACTAATATAGGAACTGGTATCGATGAGCTAGTGAGAGACTTCATGTCTGGAAGGATAACATATAATAAAGATGCCAGCGAATGGGAAGTAGAAGGAGAATCTCTAGACAAGGTATATCCTAATGCAACAAAGGATGCTCTAAATAAATTCGTGTCACAACTTAGGAAACTACAAAAGGAAATATCGAACCAAGGAATAACTTTAATTTCTAGGGATGTTACTATAGAAGGCACTGTAGATACTACCGATGGTAAAGGCAAGACACATAAAGTTTAGGTAGCTGGAACTCTAGACTTGCTAGGATACGATGACGATGGTAACTGGTATATATATGACATGAAGACTCATCATAGCAAAAATATAGACCAGGATACCAAAGACAAATATGCTAGACAAATTTCTTTATACAAGAAACTGTTAGAGGATAAGTATGGAATAACTATAAAGAGTCTAAGCATTATTCCAATCAAAGTAAATTATCCAGCTCCTAAAGGAACTAAGAACGGCACAGCTACTTATACTGTTAAGAAAGACAAGCCATCTAAGTATAAAGGTAAAGAAGGAAATCAGCTAATAAAGGATGGCAAAGAGTTCAAGGGAGCTAGTCCTTATCTTGGAGACACCTTCAGTCTTGATGAACTTGGTCCTGATATTAGCTATAAAAAACTCAGTGGAGACTGGACAAATGGAACTGGAAACGCTAAAAATGCTATACTGCAAGCCTTATCTGACGTTAACAGTCAGTTTAAGATGCTTGAGGATAGGTTCTACTCTAAGTCACTTGACTCGTTTGTTGCTTTCTTAATTCCTTTTATGGGAGAGACAATGGAAATAAGTGATGGTAAAGGAGGACTGAAAACAGTTTCTTTAAGAGAGGTCGTAGAAAAAAGTGGTAGAGATGTTACTACACTACAGAGGCTTTTTACTACTATGGCTGATAATCCAGACGGATTACTTCAAGCATTCGATAAGGTAGTTAAGGTTCAAAAGAATGAATAGAGACTAAACACTATAGAAATGGCTCAAAGAGTCTTAGCTCTAGGTAAAGAGTATGAGGGAAAGGGAGTAACAGAGTATAGTTGGATGTTTGAAGAAGGTAACTAGAGATACATAACTAAGCTTGTCATTAATGATTAGGATTACTCCTATGATAAAAGTGCTTACGAGAAGGCTTCAAAGAGGTATACCGAATCATTAGACAAGACTTATGGAGAACATCCAGAAATAGGAAGTCCACAGTATAGGGAAAAGAGAAAGCTACAAATTCAATGGGTAAAAGATAACACTGAGGCAGTAGTTATAGACGGAGTTAGAACTACTATTCCAAACCATAAGAAGTACCCATCAAAATATAGTAGCTTATCCTAGGCTAAGAAAGGCTTTTACGATAAGTGGATGTCTCTTAAAAATGAACTAGATGCTATGCTTCCAAACGGAGCTACTACTCTAACTAACTCTATTAAGATTAGAAAGGGAGGAATAGAAAGGTTTGCCTCTCTAGTTAGAAAGGGCGACTTTAAAGGTCTTATTAAAGAAGCAAAATCTTCTTATATGAGAAGTTTTGATGATGCCTATAACTATAAAGGTCTAGTTGGATTAAATGATGAGGAGGTTCTCACTCTTCCTATTTATTATATTCACGGAGGTGAAGGTTCAGACTTAACTCAAGATGTAATAGGAAGTCTAATTGCTTATGCTGATATGGCTTACAACTATCAGGCTATGCAAGAGATAATAAATCCTCTAGAGATTGGTAGAAATTGGGTTATGGAAGAAAGAGACATCAGCTAGACTAGAGGAGGAAGAGGACTTCTTGGAACTAGCAAAGCTGGTGGAAGAACTGCTACTAGTGAAGGTAGAGTTGACCCAAAGAAAAGTAAATTTGGAGCTCTTCTAAACGATTTCTTTGAAGCTAAAATATA